>NZ_PDGZ01000012.1:0-351636 GCF_014335105.1 Corynebacterium sp. LK28
GGGGTGTGCCGTAAAGGTGAAAACGTTCCAGGCTGGTTCTCCGGAACTCCATACCAACAATGCTGTCAAGAAATGAAGGTGCTGTCAAGGTGTGAAAGTGTATCTTGAGTCGTCGGAACCACCAATGGTTTTCCCTTACAGTGGTTGGCATGCTTGTCAATCATGTCGTGTATGACCTGAAGTACTCCTTCGATAGCATCCCCACCCGCCCTGCTCTTGCACTTAAGGAAAGCACGCGGCCTGATTCGCCAACCACTTCGAAGGTGTGTGGCACTCCCTACCTGCCGGAACACGCGCCCTACCCGTATTACGATGGCCGGCCCATGTTCTTCATCGCCCAGTTTAATTTTTCTGAGCTAGAGCCCCTTCCAGGGTTCCCCACGACAGGGCTTCTTCAGCTTTTCGTACCTGACATAGAATTCTGGGGCGATCCCTGGATAGCGACGGACAAGCCAAATCTCTGCGCAGAACCCACTCCGTTCGCCCGATACTTCGAGGATTTCTCAGCGCCGCATGTCGGCGAGATGCCCGGGGAAGAGATCATGGATTCCGGTGAGCACCCTGCATCTGAGCCATTCGATCCCGTCACTATCGACGGAGTTCGATTCGATCAAGAAGTGAATTACAGCACCCACGAGTACGGTCGTTTCATTTTTGATCTGAAGGGTCCCCGCGCCTTTTTAAGGAGGGGGCGGGATTTCGTAGATATTCACACTTATCGAGGAAGCTTAGTTTCACGCTGGGTAATTGGTGGGCAAACGACATTTGAGCAGCCCCACCTTGACCTCGGGAAAACGACAAAGGATGCGTTTGATGCGGCCGTCGCCCGTGCAGAAAAAGAGGGCTTCACCGTTTACCCTCACGCCGATGAATATTTGGAGCCAATTGGCTATCCACAAGCAAACGGATCCTCGCTCGGTGGCTACACAATTCTTGTGAACGAAGGGCGGTTTCTGCCGTCTGACCCTCGGATCGTGCTGGCGACGATTGATCAAGATGGCCCATGTGAGTGGGGCGATTCTGGAGTCGGAAACTTCTTCATCCACCCCGACGACCTGGCAGCACGCAACTTCGATCGGGTCATCTTCGGCTGGGATTGCTTATAGAGTTGCGCGCGGTCTGTGGCCGCCGCTATCTGCCGTTAGTCTTCTGCTCAATCGTCCAAAGCGCGCAGGTAGAAGCGGCGGATCAGGGCACGCCTCGGCAGGTCGATGACTGGGCGCAGGGTGGGGAAACGGGCGGGCTGAGATTTGGCGTCAATAAGAAAAAGAACCCTTCCGTCCTGCAGTCGCTCGAGGGTGAAGGTTTCCTCGCCCCGTTCGACGTGGCCAGGGAGAGTGCCGTAGGTAAAGCCACAGCGATTGGGCTCGGAGAAAGCATCGATTACGCGGCAGCGGAAGGTCCACGGACCGAAGCCGAGTGCGACCTCGGCGCCAGTCTCCACAACCTCGTGGGTGGGGCGCACGCGGAAGAGGCCGCTGCGCTGCACACCCCAGCGGAAGAGCTTCTCCGCGGCGGTCTCGAAGTCCGCAGTGATGACCCGCGACATGTGTAGCTCCGGAAAGCCGTCGGTCGAGGTGTAGGAGAGGGGAGTCATAGGGTGCCTCAGGCTACTTGATGTGCCCGGAGATCTGCTCGTGCTGCGGTACGTAGGGGACGAAGTCCTGCACATAAGCCCCCATGGCAACCAGCGCATTAACACGTTCCCAGATCGGCGGGTGGGTGGCGGAGAAATCACGCTTCTTCGTCATAGCGCGCTTGAAGATGGAACCCTTTTTGCCCTGGTCGGAATTGTGGAAACCTTGGATGATGTCCTGCTCCGGGGCGTACAGAGCCAGGGAGCCCGGTGTGCCGTACATGGAGTTCTGCACCGTGGACGGGTTCGCCTGGTGAAAAGCCCGGATGGTGATCAGAGCCTGCGCCAGAGCGGTTGGGTTACGGCAAAGCGCCACGCCA
The DNA here is from genome assembly GCF_014335105.1 of Corynebacterium sp. LK28. Lineage (NCBI taxonomy): Bacteria > Bacillati > Actinomycetota > Actinomycetes > Mycobacteriales > Corynebacteriaceae > Corynebacterium > Corynebacterium sp. LK28. Next base: position 1,957 of record NZ_PDGZ01000012.1, read on the forward strand.
TGGCTATCGGCTTGCTGCTCGCGGTAGCGCGACATGTAGGCCCTGGCGATGTTGGCCAACGCGGGGGCGGCGAGGATCACGCAGAAAGAAATCAGAAGGATCACCAGGGCAGCGACAGCGTTTCCGCCACCGTTCGAATTGGAGTTCGACCGGCTCCTGTTGTTGCTGCTGAAGCTGCCGTAGATAAACACCGACTGCAGGATGGCGATGACGGAGGCGATGGCCACCAGCTGCGTCATTACTCGGTTGTCGTCGGCGGTCAGGTGGCTCATCTCGTGGGAGATGACGGCCTGCATTTGTTCGCGGTTTAGCAGGTAGCCGAGTTCCTCAGTAACGACGATGGTGCCGGTGTGGGGCTTGTTCCGCTTGCCGCCCAAGGCGTAGGCGTTGGGCACGCCGGTGCCGATGAGGACGTAGACCTTCGGCGGGGATGGCAAGCCAGCGGCGATCGACATCTCCTCCACGATGTTGTAAACCATGCCCTGCTCTACCTTGCGCTTCTCCCCACCGATCGCGGAAATCACGGTCTTGGTGGCGAAGAAATAGGAGTACAGCAGGATCAGCGCGGCCACCGGGATGGCGACCCCGGCGGAGATCAGGATGACCTTGCCCAGGGTGTTGTAGTCAATGTCGCTTCCCTGGATGCCAACGTAGGCGGCACAGGCACACGCCACGATGGAAAGCTGGAGTACAAATACGTTCGCGATCCACGCGACAGCGATGCCTTTGCGTAGCTGCGATAGCGATTCGTTGAAAGTTCTGGGCTGGTGGGCCATTGCTCGTCCTTTCAGTACTTAGATCACCCGGGTGTACGTGGCTCAGCGGCGCACGCTGGTGGGGGTGAGTTAAGGGGAAACTAGAAAGAAACGTCGGGAGCCTGGCGCTTGGATTCCTCTACCTGGAAGAAGCCGAAGGGGCGGAAGCCGTGGACGGAAGCGACGATGTTGGTCGGCACGGACTGGATGGCGGTGTTGTAGGTGTTGGTGGAGGCATTGTAGTGCTGGCGCGCGAAGCCCACCTTGTTCTCGGTGGAAGCGAGCTCTTCCTGCAGCTGCTGGAAGTTACGGGATGCCTGCAGCTCTGGGTATGCCTCGGCGGTTGCGCGCAGGGTGGCCATGGTGCGGCCGAATACAGCGTCGGCCTGGGAAGCATCCTGCACATTGCCCGTGGCGCGGGCGCGGTCGGTGGCAGAACGTAGCTCGGCGATGTCGTGGAAGACCTTGGCCTCGTGGTTGGCGTAGCCCTTGACCGTTGCTACCAGGTTGGGGATCAGGTCGCCGCGGCGCTGTAGCTGGGTATCGATCTGGGCGTATGCCTCGTTGACTGCGTTGCGCTTTTTGACGAGGCCGTTGTACATCGCGAACCAGATCAGCAGGAGGAGGACGAGGATGGCGATGATGATAATTGCGATGATCATGTCAGTAAAACTTCCCTGGAAAACTCTTGAACGTAACTATCTTGAATGTATCTGTGCAGAAAACTTTGGCGTGTGAAGGGGCGGGGTGCGCCCCTCACGCAAGCCGTTAATGCTGAAATGTATTATCGCTAACGTTTGTTCCCGGCGCAGGCGGGAGAGTCGAAAATCTTCCAGCTAGGGTGGGTTCCATGGCTAGCAATTCAAACTCGATGGTCGACCGCCAGCTTTCCCACCGCACGATCAGGGAGTTCACCGATCAGCCGGTGGACGACCAGACCCTCGCAACTATCTACGAGGTAGCCATGCGCACGAAGGCCTTTGTGGAGGCCTTCACCGATGCCTGCCTGATGGCGCAGAACGTGGTGAATGCTGCGGAGTCTTTCGGCCTGGGCGCCAACTACCTGGGCAATATTCACAACGACACTGCCGGGGTGATCGACCTACTACGATCTGCGCAATGCCAATCAGCGGGTGGATAGCTTCACCAATCAGGTTTTGAAGAACTTCCCCTTCACCCGCGACGGCAACGATGATTCGCTGCAAGCCGCGCGCTGGCAAGGCTTTATTGTTTAGTGCTTTTTGCTTTTGGCTTCTTTCTGACGCCCACAGCGTCATTTGTGTCTAACCCCAAATTAACCTGCCGTTCAGATATTTGGGTTAGTATCCCGAGGAGTTTATAAAACTATCGCGATCGGCGCCGGGCGGGCCCGGAAGCTCGGCGTCCAAAAGAATCGCAGCAAGAGACTTCAAGGGTGAGGAATAAATAGTGACTAAGAACAAGAGCCTAAAGATCACGGCAGCGGCCATGATGGCTACGACCATGTCCCTTTCCGCAGTCAGCGTGGCGCCGGCGACGGCGCTGAGCATGCCGGCGATCGCCGGTTCCCAGGGACTACCGAACTACCCGCACCCCGTTCCGCACAAGGGTGCTCCGAACCCGCAGCCTTTCGGGCCGGAGTACCTGGGCGGCTACATCTCTGACATCAGCTCCCACGGCTACGGCGTCTACCTGGACGTAGTTGATGGCTTCAACGACGTGCGCGCTAACCACCCGGGCATCATCAAGCAGAACCTGGACAAGGTTGTGGACATCAACAACGCTGCACAGAAGAACCCGGCAGCCATCAAGCGCGCGCAGAGCGATGCTCGGGCGGACAAGGATGGCGTGCTGATGGCGTTCTCCGACGCTCTGGGTGGCGAGCTCGGTCGGCACTTCCGCGATGCGCTGCGTGAGAACCGCCTGCCGAAGACGCAGTTCCTGCTGGGCAATGGTTACCTGGCACGCGCGGGCGGAGTGGCTTCCTCCACCTTCGTGGAAAAGATGGTGTTTAACAACGATCGCCCGTTCGTGGTTGCCCCGGACCGCATCAAGAAGTACCAGGACGGCAAGCGCGACTACTACGGCACCTCGAAGTCCTACCCGTCTGGCCACACCAACCAGGCCGTATGGTCCACCACGCTGCTGGCGCTGACCCTGCCGGAGCTGGCGCCGCAGATTCTGGCTCGTGGTTCTGAGGCCGGCCACAACCGCATTGTCATGGGTGTGCACTACCCGCTGGACGTCATGGGTGGCCGCATGTCGGGCACCGCAGCCGCTGCCGACCGCTGGAATGACCCGAAGATGCGCGACGCAATCCGCCAGGCAGGCAAGGAGCTGCGCGCCGAGCTGGAGTGGCGTGCGGGTCGTCCGATTTCCCAGGTAGTGAAGAGCGACAAGGCCTACCGCAGCACCGACCAGGCTGTGCGCGAGTACACCGAGCGCATGAGCTACGGCTTCCCGAAGATCTACCGCAAGGACGCGCCGATGGTAGTGCCACAGGCCGCCCCGGATCTGCTGCTGGCCAAGTTCCCGAAGCTGAGCTACAACCAGCGCGCCTCCATCCTGCGCCAGACCGCCATTCCTTCCGGTTCTCCGCTGGATGACCAGGGTCCGCGCGGCTCTTGGCAGCGCCTGAACATGGCCGCTGCTTTCGCTGCAAAGGTCAAGGTTAACGGCGACGGAAGCGTCACCGTCCTGCGCTAATTCAGGTGGCGGGAAGGGCAGGGGTAACCTTTTTCAAACTGTTACCTCTGTGACGCATGTGAAATGGTTTTTCTGCGCTAGGGTTAGTTCTGTCCATCAACAGAACTCTAAGGAAATAATGCTCTTCCGGTTTTCCTCAGCCTCACCTGAAACTACTCGCACTGCCCGCCAGGACAACGTCGCACCGCGGCGTTCTGCCCGGAGACGGGTGCGCCGCCGAATCGGTGCACTGATGGCAGGCGTGGCACTGGCGGCGACGACGGCGCTGGGCTCCGCCTTCACTGCACCGGAAGCTACCGCCGCACCGGCAGGCTCTGCGGATGCTTTCCTGAAGGCCACCGGGCAGCCCGGGCCACACCGGATTCCGGGCCACTACTTCACTTCCCCCGGGATTCCCCAGGCACAGCGAGACGCCGCGCCTAGCGTGCTGGCTGGCCCGTCCATGCCGATCTACGTCGGCAACAACATCTGCACCCTCAGTGTGGTCGGCTACGACAAGGCCGGCAACAAGGTGGGAATCACCGCGGGCCACTGCGGTGGCCCAGGCGCCCCGGTTGTCTCCATGGACGCCGAAAAGGCCGGGCAGATCGGCACCGTCGTTCGCAACGGCTACCCGGATGTTGCCGTCATCAAGTTCAACAACAAGGTGCGACTGACACGCTCCTACAACAACGTGAACATCGGTGCATTGGGCGGAGCTACCCCGGCTAGCCTGCAGCAGCTGTGCAAGACGGGCGTAGCTACCGGTATGTCCTGCGGGCCGATGCTGGCGATTTCCGGACCGTTCCTGGTTTCCCACCTGTGCGGATCCATCGGTGATTCCGGCGCCCCCATCTACGTGGACAACCGTCTGGTAGGAATCGTCAACGGTGGCATGGCAAACCTGCCTTCCTGCACCACCCCGCTGCAGGGGCCGCTGCATGCGCCGACGGCCGGCGCGGCGTGGAATGTCATCGCCGCGGACCTCAACGCAGCTGGCGGGGTGGGCGCCGGATTCCGACTGCCCTAAAGCTTTAGCCTAAACACCGCCTAGCCCCAACAACGCCTAGCCCAAGCGCCCTCTGCCTAGCTGCAGCAGGGCCTTTGCTATATCTACACCCTCAGAGCCGAACTCCTCGCGGAACTGGTTAATGATGGCGACCTCGCGGGTATACACCAGCTTCGTGCCGCCGGAACTCAGGCGCGTCTTACCGATTGCCTTGGAGACTTCGCTGCGGCGGTGGATTGCGTCGATGATCACGCGATCCAGCCGGTTGATTTCCTCGCGGTAGGATTGAATTTCTGAATCCGACAAAGGATCGTCCGTGCCAGAGGGCATGCGGACAGTGAACTCAGTGAACTCTGTGGACTCTGAGGATTCGTTGTCGCTCATGGGCTGTATTCTACCGCTAGTTGTGCCGAAGAGTTTCAAGGGAGCATAAAGGGAAAACATGGACCACCAGCAGGATCTTTTCGCTGATCTGCCACTGCCCGAAGAGCCCCCGGCGTTTGAAGGCGAAGTTCCGCCACCAGAAGACGAACTGCCGCCAGAGGGCTACGAAAGTGTTTTGGCGAATCTGCATTCCACTGGTTCACAGCCCACACCGGGGCAGGAACCTGCACGCACCTCCTACGCGCAGCCGCTACGTGGCGCTGGAATGGTTGCGGGGGAGACGGGGCGTCATAAAGAAAAGCTCCTCGAAGGCCTCAACCCGCAGCAGCGGCAGGCGGTCGAGCACATGGGCAGCCCCTTGCTGATCGTGGCGGGCGCGGGCTCGGGTAAGACGAGTGTGCTGACGCGCCGCATCGCCTACCTGCTGGCAAACGGTGTAGCGCCATGGCAGATCCTGGCGATCACCTTCACCAATAAGGCCGCGGCGGAGATGCGCGAGCGCGTAATGGACATGGTCGGCCCGCAGGCGGAACGCATGTGGGTTTCCACCTTCCACTCTTTCTGCGTGCGGGTGCTGCGGGCCAATGCGCACCTCGCGCCGGGGCTGAACACGAACTTCAGCATCTACGACTCGGACGATTCGAAGCGGTTGATGACGATGATCATCAAGGATGCCTCGCTGGATCTGAAGGAGTTCTCGCCGCGCGGGGTGCTGAACGTGATCTCTAATTGGAAGAACGAGCTGGTCGGACCGACCGGTGCGCTGGAAGAGGCACAGCGCGATTCCAACCACCACACCGCGCAGATCGCCACGCTGTACAAGACCTATCAGAACCGCCTACGGGCGGCGAACGCGGTGGACTTCGACGACCTGATCGGTGAGGTCGTGGCGATCCTGAACAGCAACCCCGACGTGCGCGAGCACTACCGGCGCCGTTTCCGCCACATCATGGTCGACGAGTACCAAGACACGAACCACGCCCAATATGAGCTGGTCGCAGCGCTGGCAGGCAAGGGTAAGGCAGAGTCTGAGCTGTGCGTGGTGGGCGATGCCGACCAGTCGATCTACGCCTTCCGCGGCGCGACGATCCGCAACATTGAGGAGTTCGAGCGCGACTACCCGGATGCCCGCACCATCCTGCTGGAGCAGAACTACCGCTCTACACAGCGGATCCTGTCTGCCGCCAACGCTGTGATCGACCGTAACCAGGGGCGCCGTCCGAAGAAGCTGTGGACCGACCTGGGCGAAGGCGAGCTGATCGGCGGCTACGTTGCGGACAACGAGCACGACGAGGCCAACTTTATCGTCCAGCAGATCGACGACCTGGTGGATAACGAGGGCTACTCCTACGGCGACATTTCGATCATGTACCGCACCAACAACGCCTCCCGCGCGATTGAGGACGTACTGGTGCGTTCCGGCATGCCGTACAAGGTCGTCGGCGGCACGCGCTTCTACGAGCGCCGCGAGGTTCGCGACATTGTGGCTTACCTGAAGGTGCTGGACAACGCAGAGGATACGGTCGCGTTGCGGCGCATTATCAACACCCCGCGCCGTGGAATTGGCGACAAGGCCATTGCGCAGGTCACTGTTCACGCGGAAGGGCAGGGAATCGGTTTTTCGGCTGCACTTGTGGACGCCGCAGCGGGGAAGGTGGCCGGCCTTTCCGCACGCGGCCGCAATTCCATTGGCAAGTTCCTGGACATGATGGACGAGCTGCGGGCTGAGACAGAGACGATGGAAATGACGGCTTCGGACGGATCCGGTCTGGGGCTGCCCGACTTGGGGCGCGTGATCTCCGCAGTGCTAGATGTGACCGGCTACAAGGAGTTGCTGGAGAAATCCAACGACCCGCAGGACGGCGCGCGCCTGGACAACCTGAACGAGCTGGTGAGTGTGGGCCACGAGTTCTCACAGGAGTCGGCGAACCTGAAGGCGTACGAGGAGGTGCCGGTCCGTGGTGACAGTGCCGGCAGCCGCGCTGGTGGGGACAGTGCCGGTGGCAGTGCTGGGGACAGTGCCGGTGCCGACAGCGCCGAGGCGATGCTGGCGGAAGGGGAGGCGCCGCTGGGCAGCCTGCAGGCCTTCCTGGAGCGCGTGAGCCTGGTGGCCGACGCGGATCAGATTCCCGCGGACGAGCAGGACATGGTCACGCTGATGACGCTGCACACCGCCAAGGGGCTGGAGTTCCCCGTTGTGTTCTTGACCGGTTGGGAAGACGGCCAGTTCCCGCACATGCGTGCGCTGGGTGACCCGACGGAGCTGGCAGAGGAACGCCGCCTGGCTTATGTGGGTATTACCCGCGCAAAGCAGCGGCTGTTCCTCACCCGCGCGATCACGCGCAGTGGTTGGGGAGCGCCAGTGAACAACCCGCCGTCGCGCTTCCTGTCGGAGGTGCCGGAGGATCTGCTGGAGTGGATCCGCGAGGAGCCTGCCCGGTTCGGCAGTGGTCTGGATTCTGCTTGGGGTGGCGGTGGCTATGCCGACGGGACCAGCTTCGGTGGCTCTGGTGGCTGGGGTTCGGGCTCTGGCTCCGGCGGGTGGGGCAACCAGTCTTACCGTAAGCCTGCGAAGAAGTCGAAGCCGGCCTTCGGGGCTGGCTCGAAGAAGAACCAGGATCTGGACTTGGCTGTGGGGGACAAGGTCAACCACGACAAGTACGGTCTGGGAACGGTGAAGAGCGTTGATGGCAGTGGCTCGCACACCACGTGCATGATCGACTTCGGCAGCCAGGGTACGGTGCGCCTGATGTTGTTCGGTGGTGTGCCGATGGAGAAGCTCTAGCAGCAAGCTCTAAGCGGGAGTTCCAAAAGAGCAGGATGCGCCCCGGCTGACGTTACTGAAGTGACTAATGTTGCAGATGTTTCGTGTAGGATACTTTTCCGATGTAACGTATTTTCTTGACCAAACGATGGCCGAAGAGGAACAAGAAGGGAATTTATGTCGGATAACCAACAAGTCGCATCCAAACTGCAAAACCTCAAACATTTCGGCGAAGCAGCGTGGGCGGAGACCCATGCCATTGCCACTGGATTGGGAACTGCGCTGAAATCGGGCGTAGTCGTTAAAGGCGGTGGCGTTAAAGGTAAAGCAAAACTGGCGGAGAGTATCGCCCGCTACGGCTTCACTGCTGCGCGTCAAGCCTGGTACGCAGCAGAAGTAGCGCCAAACCGCACGGCCATCATCGATGACATCGGTGAGCGTACGTACACCGAGGTTCGAAGCGATGCACTTGCCTTCGCCCGGGCGCTGCAGCGCATGGGGCTGGGGCCGGGGAAGAATATTGCGGTCATGGCGCGCAATTCTCGCGTGGTTGTCTATGCACTGATCGCTAAGGGGTTCATCGGGGCAGACATTTGCCTGCTCAATCCAGCTTCCAGCCCAGTTCAGCTGCAGAAGTCAATGGAAGAGCTGGACGTCCACACCATCATCATCGATGAAGAGTTCGCAGACAGGCTGCCTGCCGACTATTCCCGCGCCAAGGTGATCATCGGCTACGCGGAGGATCCTAATAATCCGAAGACCCCGAATCCGGATTGGGAGACCTTCCAGCAGGTCATCGATAACGCGCCTTCCGAGGCGGAGGAGAAGCTACCTACGATCCCGAAGCGTGGCTTCATCACCATCATGAGCTCCGGCACTTCTGGTACTCCAAAGGCTGTGGTGCACCGAGAGCCACCTATCCCGACACCCCTGGCGGACCTCGTTACGTGGATCCCATGGCGCGCGGAGATGATGATTCAGCAGACCGCCTCTATGTTCCACTCGTGGGGCTGGGCGAACGTCAATCTGATCTTTGCTCATCGAGCGACTGTGGTGTTCCGCCGCGTCTTCGACCCGGTTCAGGCCATGGAAGACGTAGAGCGTTACAGGATTAACGGCATCATTACTTCGCCGATCTTCATTAAGGAGCAGCTGAAGGTCGCTCAGAACGGCAATTACGATGCATCGGCGGTGGAGTTCATCGTGTCCTCCGGCAACGCCATGCATGAAGATCTGCTTCGCGGCCTGCACAAGCAATTCGGGCCTGTGGTCTGCAACTTCTACGGCTCCACGGAAAACAGCGTGGTCGCCATTGCGAAGCGGGAAGAGCTGGCCGAGAATCCGGCCTTGGCTGGACGCCCGGTTCGCGGTGTGCGCGTCAAAATCCTGGATGACGACGGCAACGTGCTGCCGCCGAACACACCGGGTCGAATCTATGCGCGTGGCACGATGACGATGCGCCGCTACGCCCTCACTCGCGATCGCATGAAGATCAAGCATGGTCTGTTGGAGATCGGCGACCGCGGATACCTCGATGAGGAAGGGCGACTGTTCGTGCTTGGTCGTGCAGACGACATGATCATTGTTGGCGGAGAGAACGTCTACCCGCGCAGTGTTGAAGAGGTACTGGCGCCGATGCCTGGTGTGAGGGATCTCTACGCAAAGGGTGTGGACGACGAAGAGAGTTTCAAGCGCATGGCCGTGTGGATTGTCCGCGAAAACAACCCAGAGGGTGAAGCGCTGACTAAGGAATCCGTCCAAGAATGGATCCGGGACAACCTCGCGGAGCACTCCGTTCCCCGCGAAGTGACTTTCCTGGATGAGCTTCCGCGCAATCCGACTGGTAAGGTCATGCCGGCAATGCTTCCAAACGGCTAACATTTTTGTATCTCGATCGATAGCCTTAATAAGGCCAAAACAATCACGGGAGAAACTTATGAAGAAAATTGCACGCATTCTGACTGCGACGGTGGCCGTGGCCGGCTCCGTCGTGGGGCTGGCGCCCGCTGCACAGGCAGCCCCCGGAAACACCGTTTTGCTGGGCGATTCCTACTTTGCTAACACGACCTTCAACCAGATCATTGACGCCAAGAAGAGCGGCAAGCGCAAGTGCATCCAGGGTAATTTCCGCGTTGCGACCGAGCTGCGTCGCCTGACCGGAGCTCGCGTGGACGATTACTCCTGCAACGGCAAGGAGCTGTACCTGGGACGCGAGCCGCTGGAGGCTCGCCTGGATCAGGCTATCCGAGACGGCAGGCTGAACCGCCACACGCGCAATGTGCCGATCATGGTTGGTGCTAATGACACGTACCGCACCCTCGCCCCGATCGACAACCGTGCGGCAGCTCGCTCCTATGATCGTCTCGCAAAGAAGATCAAGCGCGTTGCTCCTGGCGCTCGTATCCAGTTCGTGAGCTACCCGCACCTGACGAACGACCGTGCTGGACTTTGCCTCATCCGTCCCCGCGGTTTGCCTCCGATTCAGGCTCCGTTCCCGATCGTGAAGGAAGCTGAGCGTCAGCTCTGGCGGCAGGCTCACGACGCTGCAAAGCGTAACGGTGGAGTGTTCGTTGACTTGCACCGCTCCACGCATGGTCACGATACGTGCCAGCCGGGCGGAAAGGCATGGGTTGCTGGCGTATTCGACAGCCAGACTCCGCGCTACAACCTGACCCTGCACATGTCGCACACGGGCGTTACCAACGCGGCTAAGCAGATCGGTGCTGCTCTGCAGTAGGCCATCTGCAACAAGGGGAGGGGGCTCCTGGAAACCTAGAGCCCCCGCTTTCCAAACAAACGGATAGAAGAGAGGCCTCCCGGTTGCCTTAGAAGGCAACCGGGAGGCCTCTTTGTGGTCTAAAGGGTTAGCTAGCCTAGAGCGTGATGCCGCGCTCTTCCAGCCACGGCTTCGGGTCGATAGCGTCGCCACCGTTCGGGTGAACCTCGAAGTGGAGGTGGGAGCCGGTGGAGAAGCCGAGGGCGCCCATGCCAGCAATCTTCTGGCCGCTGGTTACGCGGTCGCCAACCTTGACGTCCAGGGTAGCCATGTGGCCGTAGACGGTGACGGTGCCGTCGTCGTGCTTGATGCGGATCCAGTTGCCGAAGCCGGAGGCCGGGCCGGAATCGATGACCGTACCGTCGTGTACGGCGCGGATCGCGGTGCCCACGGCGTTGGCAATGTCGATGCCCTTGTGGAAGCTGCCCCAACGCGGGCCGAATCCGGAGGTGAAGGTGCCCTCGGCAGGCTTGACAAAGTCGGGCATGCGAGCAGCGAGATCAGCCTCGGTGCGCTGCTTAGCGAAGCGCAGGACGGAATCTAGCTGCTGGGACAGGTCGGAGACCGGCTTGGCCTGGGGAACCTCGAGGATCTGAGGTGCCTCAGCGTTGTTGCCCTCTGCCGCTGCGGGGTTGGAGCTGCCCTGCGCGCCCTCTGCGGTAGTGCCTTCACCCTGAGCCAGCATGGTGGTGTTCTCAGAAGCCAGGGCGATGTCCTTGTCGGCATCCTGGGTTGCGCCAGCGGTGGCGCCCGCTGCGCCGGCGGTGGTCATCGCGGTCGTGGCGACTGCAACCATGGCGAAACGGCTCTTGGCGGTCGGCTCCTGCTTGCGGTGCTTGCTGGTGCGGCGCTGAGTAGTGTTCTGCACTGTTCTCTGTAACCCTTTGACCTAATCGACTGCTGTGATCATCTCTCAAATGTGGTGCTTCAAGCTGTTCTGGTTGGCTCGAAGCCTTTGCGTGAGCATTTCGTAACCACTTTGTTATCAACGGAACGTAACACTATCCGGTCGGCAACGTTGCAGCAACTAATTCAGCCAAAAATAACGCTTTGATTACACTGCGGGGGTAGTGGGGTTAAAGGTGATTTTTGGCAGTGTCCGATTATCCCAGTTCCGAGGCGGTTTATTTTGCACATTCGGGGGAGGGGGATGGATTGGTGATCTTCGGCACGCTACCTCCAAACCCTCAAGTAGAACCTGAAGCGTGTTGCGCGAATGTGGCTCTTCCCATGTAGAGAACAGTGTTGAAGAAGCATTACTTAGAGGTGGGTCAGTCCGCCAGGTGAAGGGAAGTCTTAGGCACAATAGGACGGGTGAGTAAAGATTCTGCTGCCCAACGACCCGGATCCCGACGATCTGCGTCTTCGCGACGCCCCGGCACCGGCCGCACCCGGCGGTCTGCCACGAGTGGTGACGCGCACAGAGTTAAGGGCAGCGGCCACGAGCGGTTTGTTGCTGCAGAGCATGCCAAGGGCAACTCCGTCGGCAGCGGTGCAAAGGCCACGCCGACAACTTCCGGGGCAGTGAAGGATCAGCAAGCTGCGGGTGGGCTGAAATCTACGATCGCGACGTGGTGGTCCAAGTGGAAGCCTCACGTTAAACGCTTTGGGCCACAGTTGCTCATTAATCACGCTGTCACCGTGGGCGTGATCGTCATTATCGCCGTTCTTATCGGAATCGGCGCCGGATTCGCCGTTGTGCCAGCCAGCATTGCCTCCATGTGGATGACCTTTAACCTTGCGCCGGTGGAGATGGCGGGGGCGAAGTTGGGGTTCGTTCCGCTACTCCCAGCGGTGGCGGTGGTCTGGGGGCACGCTAAGCGGGCTACGACGGTGCTGGGCAACTCCATCAGCGTGCGCGGGCTACGAGTGTTCACCACCCTGAGTCTTCTGATTCCTTTGTTATTTACGTGCATTGCGTGGCTGATGTTGTGGGACGCCTCGCGCGTCTACGACGTCACACCACCGAACCTGCTGGTAGCGCTGATCGCTACGGCGCTGGTGAACGGCGCTGCAATCGTTATTGGAATGCGAGCGCGCGTGTGGCGCGCGTTGCTGCTGCGCCGCGGATGGTCGACCTGGCCGGTTGAATCGGTGCTTCTGGCAGGGCGGTTCTTGAAGTGGATGAGTGCGGCCGGTGCTATCGCGGCGCTGGTGTACCTGCTGACGAACCTGGAGGCCTTCGGTAAGGCCTACGACATCACGACCACCACGATGGGCGTGGTGGGGCTGACGTTCGTGGCGTTGTTATATGTACCCAACGTGGTGATCGGTGCGGTGGCTGTGTTGCTGGGCGGAGAGTTCCACGTTGGCAATGGCGCCGTGAGCCTCTTTACTGCCAACAATGTGAACCTGCCCCCGGTGCCGATCTTGGCGGCAATCCCGAACGATCAGATTCCCTTCGGCCCTGCGCTGCTGGCCGTTCCTGCTGCTGTGGCCGTGGGCTGTGTGTACACGTTCCTGCGCGGGCGGAACTTCGTTGAAGCGCCTTTGTTGCAGGCGGTGGGTGCGGGTGCCTTCGCCGGTTTCATCGGATTCTGTGTTTCCTGGCTGGCCGGCGGAGAGATGGGTGTTTATGGGCACGCCGGTGCTGTGGAATGGCTCTTTGCTATCGAATTGGCGGCCTGGCTGCTGGTGCCTGCGGCCGTCATGATGTTCTTCACCGCACGCCGCGGGGAGGCCGTCGTTGAGGACATTCCGGAGGCCGAGATTGTGCCGACGAAGGCGCAGCAAGCCGAAGCGGAGGCTGAGACTGATGCTGACGCTGCTGCGGATGCTGACGCTGCCGAGAGTGCCGAGGAGACTGATGATTCTGAGGATGACGCCCCTACGGAGGAACCGGAAGAGGGGGAAGATGGGGGCGTCACGAAGAAAGAACAAGAAGATACACAAGATACAGAGGAGAGCGACGATGAGGATAGTGATTCTGGCGAGCGGGACGGGGACCCTGCTCCAGAGCGTGATTGATAACGTTGCCCGCTCGCGGGTCGAGATCGTGGCCGTGGGTAGTGACCGGCAATGCGAGGCTCTCGACCGTGCCGAGCGAGCGGGCATCGAACACTTCCTGGTCGAGTACGTGCCGAAGCAGACCGACCGGGACAAGTGGAACGAGGAGCTGGCTGACAAGCTGGCCAGTTACCAGCCCGACCTGGTGGTCAGCGCGGGTTTCATGCGCATTATCGGTCCGACGGTGGTGGAGCGTTTCGAAGGCAAGATCATCAACACCCACCCGGCGTTGCTGCCCGCATTCCCCGGAGCGCACGCCGTTGAAGACGCACTGGATTACGGTGTGCGAGTGACCGGGTCTACAGTTCATGTAGTAGATAGTGGCGTGGACACGGGGCCGATCATTGCCCAAAAGGCGGTAGAGGTCGCGGACGACGACACAGTCGACAGTTTGCATGAAAGAATCAAAAAGGTGGAGCGCGCACTCTTGGTAGAGGTGCTGCACGACATCGCCGGAACGACTGATTAAAACCTTCCAAAGACGAAAGGCCAGGATCCAAAACAATGAGTGATGGCAGCACAGCAACCAACGGTGCAAACAAGAAGGCAATCCGCCGTGCACTGATCAGCGTGTACGACAAGACTGGTCTGGAGGACCTGGCGAAGGGACTGCACGCGCAGGGCGTAGACATCGTGTCTACCGGCTCTACCGCAAAGAAGATCGCGGAGGCCGGGGTGCCGGTCACCGAGGTTGAGGCGCTGACCGGATTCCCGGAGGTGCTGGAGGGGCGCGTGAAGACTCTGCACCCCCGCGTCCACGCTGGCATCCTGGCCGATACCCGCAAGGACGACCACCTAAAGCAGCTGGAGGATCTGGACATCGAGGCCTTCCAACTGGTCGTTGTGAACCTGTACCCGTTCACCCAGACCGTGGCTTCCGGCGCAGATTTCGATGCGTGTGTAGAGCAGATCGATATCGGCGGGCCGTCCATGGTGCGTGCAGCGGCGAAGAACCACCCGTCGGTGGCCGTTGTTGTGGATCCCGACCGCTATGAGGATGTGGTTGCCGCTGCCGGTGCCGGTGGGTTCACCCGCGCACAGCGCACTGAACTGGCTGTAGACGCTTTCCGCCACACCGCCGCCTATGACGTTGCTGTGGCGACGTGGATGGGGGAGCAGATCGCAGAGGGTGCAGAGGACGCTGAAGGTGCAGAGGCTGTGCACTTCCCCGAGTGGATCGGCGCCTCCTACGAGCGCGCCAACGTGCTGCGTTACGGCGAGAACCCGCACCAGGCTGCCGCGCTGTACTCCAATGGAACTGGCCTGGCCGGTGCCAAGCAGTTCCATGGCAAGGAGATGAGCTACAACAACTACACCGACGCGGACGCTGCCTGGCGTGCTGCGTGGGACCACAAGCGCCCGACCGTGGCCATCATCAAGCACGCCAACCCGTGTGGCATTGCAGTATCCGACGTGTCCATTGCCGATGCGCACAAGAAGGCCCACACCTGTGACCCGATGTCCGCCTTCGGCGGCGTGATCGCCGTGAACCGCGAGGTCAGCGTAGAGATGGCCGAGCAGGTCGCCGAGGTGTTCACCGAGGTCATCATCGCGCCGGGCTACGAGGACGGTGCTGTGGAGATCCTGTCGCAGAAGAAGAACATCCGCATCCTGCAGGCCGAGGCTCCGAGCGAGGAGCCGGAGCTGCAGGGGCGCGAGATCTCCGGTGGCCTGCTGGTGCAGCAGGCCGATGCCATCGACGCGAAGGGCGACGACCCGCAGAATTGGACCCTGGCGGCCGGCGAGGCTGTCGACGAGGCCACCCTCCGCGAACTGGAATTCGCTTGGCGTACCGTGCGTGCGGTGAAGTCGAACGCTATCTTGCTGGCGAAGGATGACGCCACCGTGGGCGTGGGCATGGGACAGGTCAACCGCGTGGACGCTGCCAAGTTGGCGGTAGAGCGCGCAAACTCCCTGGCTGGTGACGAAAAGCGCGCTGAGGGTGCAGTTGCAGCCTCGGACGCTTTCTTCCCCTTCGCCGACGGCTTTGAGGTGCTGGCTGCCGCTGGTGTCCGCGCCGTCGTGCAGCCCGGTGGCTCGGTCCGCGATGCGGAGGTCATCGAGGCGGCGGAGAAGGCGGGCGTCACCATGTACCTGACCGGCGAGCGCCACTTCGCGCACTAGAAAAACACACCCCCCACGCGCAGGAGTTCCCCCCCCCACCAATGTCTAACGAACACCCCACTAACCCTGGCATCGGCAGCAATTCGAACCAGCCGGAACCACCGCAGTATCGGCACAATGCGAATGCGCCGGAGCAGAATCAGTGGCAGCAGTGGCAGAACTCTCCGCAGCCCCAGTTCTCGCAACAGCCCCCGCAGCAGTTCTCGCAACAGCCCCCGCAGAATCCCCCGTACCACTACGAGGGCTCTGACGGGGACAGCAAGTTCAAGCCGATCATGGGCATCATTCTGGCCGCGATCTTGGCTATTGCGCTGATCCTGGGTGCGGCCTACTACCTAGGCTGGATCGGCAACCGCAACGACAACGGCGGCACCGGTGGAGGCGCTTCCCAGTCGCAAGGAGCCGACGGCGGTAGCTCCAGCGGTGACGACGAGGGGGCGATGCCGCGCAGGGCGAAGAGTCGGATTCCGACGGCCAGGACAGCGAAGAGTCCGAAGGCCGGGACGAGGACGGCAAGGACGAGGATGGCAAGGACGAGAATGACGCAGAGGATTCCCGCCCCGCCCGCCCGAAGCTGCCCTCCGGGGCAGTCCCCGCCAACCAGTCCGCCGAGCAAAACAAGCCCGCCGGCGACTTCAACAACGTCTACACCGGTAGCGACATCACGTCGAAGCCTTTCGCCCGCGCGGTTCGCGACGCATTTGTTACCCACTACCTGGACACGGATGAAACCGAAGGTACGGTGAAGGCTCACTCGTCGGTGACGGGTCAGACTTACACGATGAAGTGCAAGGATAACGGCCAGTATGTCACCTGCACCGGGGGCAACAATGCCATTGTCTACATCGCTTAAGACCCGTCGCTCGCTTGTCGCGACGCTGCTCGTCGCTGTCGGTGCGACTGCTGCCGGTTGCACGATTGGTGATGTGGATGGGGAGGACGCCACGTCGTCCGCAGCGACCACCTCAGACAAGCAGGACGCGTCCACCGCTGGGCACCCTCCGCGGCCGACACTGGGGGCGTCCCCCACAAAGAAACCGCACAAGCCAGAGAAGCCGCAGGAGAGAACCGACGTGGAGCTGCACTACGACGGCAGCGCGACGATAGCCGTGGCCGGAATGAAGGGACCGGGGCAGACCGCGGTTGCGCCGTGGTCAACTATGAAGGTGCCGATTGCGATTGCGGCTTTGCGCAATGATCCGGGGATGAGCGCTACGGTGGCCCAGGCGATTCAGAATTCGGATAATGCGGCGGCGGAGACGCTGTGGTCCTCTCTCGGTTCGCCGCAGCAGGCGGCAGAGGCCACGGGTGCGGTGATTTCGGAAGGCGGCAGCACTGCGCGTGTGGAAACGCAGCCGGTGCGGCCGGGTTTTAGTTCTTTTGGTCAGAGCGAATGGTCGTTGTCCGCGCAGGCCGATTTTGCCTCGCACTTGCGGTGTATCAAGGGGGCAGAGCCGGTGGTAAAGGCCATGGGCAATGTGACCAACGGCGGGGGCTACGGCCTGGGCACGATCCCGGGCGCCATCTTTAAGGGCGGCTGGGGTCCAGATGCCGATGGCGCCTATGGGGTGCGGCAGTTCGGGCTGATCCCCAAGTCGGAGGGCGACGGTGGCTATGTGGCTGTGGCCATCGCCGTGAAAAGCCCGGATGGTAGCTATGAGTCGGCGCAGGCGGAGCTGACGGCGGCTGCGGAATTCCTCAAGGGGAAGGTGGGTAGCCTGCCCGCGGCCGCGTGCTGAGTGGATTGCGGGTAGTACGGGCACTGTCTGTCGGTTAGTGGCGGATAACCAGTAGTGTGTGAGCTATGAGCTCTCAATATCTAGACGATCCCAACACCGAGGGGTTATCTCCGCGGGCGGCGGCAAAGGAACAGCGCCGGGTGGAACTCCTGCGCGCCGCTGCGTCGATCATGGCGGACAAAGGGTTCCACGGCACGCGCCTGGAAGAGGTCGGGGAAGCTGTGGGGATATCTGGCCCGGGGGTCTATCGGCACTTCTCCGGGAAGGAGGAAATCCTCACCGAGCTGATGACCGGAATCTCGGAATACATGCTCTCTGAGGCGCAGGGGATCGTCGAGGGGTTGGTGGATCCGCGCGAGCGATTGGCCGTATTGATTGATTTTCAGGTGGACTTTGCGCTGTCCCGCCCAGAGTTAATTCGCCTGCATAACCGCGAATTGTTCCGCATGGGGGAGGAGGGGCGCGGGCGCGTGCGCTCAGTGCAGGGGCGCTACCTGAAACTATTGGCGGAGTCGCTGGCGCAGATGGATCCCCGCTACAAGGGGGAGGCTGGGAGGATTACCGCCCAGCTGCTGGTCGGAATGATTAACTCGTCGGAGCTGACCCGGGGGTGGGCGTCCACGGCATTGGTGCGGCGCCAGACGTTGGCTGCGGCGCGCGCGGCGGTGGGGCTGGGTTAGCGCTGGGGGACCCACCACTTTCGGGGGTAGTTTTAAAGGAGAAACTTTTTAGATTCACTAGCAAAAGTGGTCTAGCTCACATACAGTGTGCGTTACAGGTTAGTTAATCGTCTGTAACTGAAATGTAGGAGCGGAGGGCGACGAACGCCCCGCTCCCTCGCCACACTCAAGGAGCTGCACACGTGGAAACCGCAACCCCCCGAGCGACAGACTCTGCCGAGCCGCGCGGCATACCGAGCCACCGCGAGCTCGTCCAGGAACTACGCGAGCGCCTCACCCGCGCTCAGGACGGCGGCGGAGAGAAAGCCCGCAAGCGGCACACTGACCGGGGCAAGCTGCTACCGCGCGAGCGCATCCGCCTACTGCTGGATCCCGGCAGCCCATTCCTGGAAATCGCGCCCCTTGCCGCCGAGGACATGTACGACGGCAAGGCACCGGCGGCCGGAATCATCGCCGGGGTCGGGCTCGTTCACGGTCGGCTGTGCTTGATCGCTGCTAATGACGCCACCGTCTCCGGCGGCACCTACTATCCCATGACGGTGAAGAAGCACCTCCGCGCCCAGGAGATTGCCGAGCAAAACCACCTGCCGTGCATCTACTTGGTCGATTCTGGCGGAGCGATGCTGCTGCAGCAGGATGATGTGTTCCCGGACCGCAACCACTTCGGCCGCATTTTCTTTAACCAGGCGAACCTGTCGGCCAAGGGTATCCCGCAGCTATCAGCAGTGATGGGATCCTGCACCGCCGGCGGCGCCTACGTTCCCGCTATGAGTGACGAAACCATCATCGTGGAAAACCAGGGCACCATCTTCCTGGCTGGCCCACCGCTGGTGAAGGCCGCCACCGGCGAGGACGTGACCCCCGAGGAGCTCGGCGGTGGCGCGATGCACTCCCGCATTTCCGGCGTAACGGATCACCTGGCCGCCGACGACGAGGATGCTTTGCGGATCATGCGGGGCATCGTAGAGACCCTGCCGGAGCCCAAGCCCACCCCCTGGAAGCGCAGCACCCCGGTTCCCGCACCACGCCCCCAGGAGGATCTTTACGACATCGTGCCCACTGACCCGAAGATTCCCTACGATGCGCACGAGGTCATCGAAACCCTCTGCGACGAGGGCAGCCTGTCGGAGTTTAAGAGCGAATACGGCAACAGTATCATCACTACCTTCGCCCGGTTGGAAGGCCACCAGGTCGGAGTGATTGCCAACAACGGCATCATCTTTGCCGAAGCCGCCATGAAGGGCGCACACTTCATCGAACTCTGCGAGCAGCGCAACATCCCCATCATCTTCCTGCAGAACACCACCGGTTTCATGGTGGGGCGTCAATACGAAGAAGGCGGCATCGCGAAGCACGGGGCGAAGATGGTGAACGCCGTGGCCACCGCATCGGTGCCCAAGCTGACGGTGGTTACGGGCGCGGCCTTCGGTGCCGGCAACTACTCCATGTGCGGGCGGGCTTATTCGCCGCGCTTCCTATGGATGTGGCCGAACGCGCGCATCGCCGTGATGGGCGGACCCCAGGCCGCCATGACGCTGTCCACCGTCCGACGCGCCCAGATTGAACGCCGCGGCGGGGAGTGGTCGGCCGAGGAACAAGAGGCATTCGAAGCCCCCATCCGCGAGATGTTCGATGAGAAATCCACCTGCTGGTATTCCACCGCCCGCCTGTGGGACGACGGAGTGATCGACCCGGCCGATACCCGTCGCACCCTCGCGATGGCGCTCGACATCTGCGCCCAGGCTCCGCGCGAGCAAACCGGCTTCGGCGTATTCCGCATGTAGTCCAGCCCAGTCTCAGCTCTAGTCCGACGACGTACGCACCACAAGAAAGAGAAACTGACGTGAGTGACACAAACGCCCTCACCGGCCCGTTCGATACGGTGCTGGTCGCCAACCGCGGCGAGATCGCCCTCCGCGTTATCCGCACCGTACACCGCATAGGGCTTAAGGCCGTGGCCGTTTACTCCGAAGCGGATTCCGCCGCGCCGCATGTGCACGCCGCCGATAGGGCCGTGTGTCTAGGCCCTGCCGCCGCTGCCGAGTCTTACCTCAACATCGATAAGGTTATTGACGCCGCCAAGGCGACCGGCGCCGGCGCCATCCACCCGGGCTACGGATTCCTCTCGGAAAACGCGACCTTCGCCAAGCGCTGCGAGGACGAGGGGATCATCTTTATCGGCCCGCCCGCGAGCGCGATCGAGAGGATGGGTGACAAGATCACCGCGCGTGCGACCGTGGAGTCCCGCGACGTGCCTACCGTCCCCGGAATCTCCCGGCCGAACCTGACGGACCAGGAGATCATCGACGCATCCGAATCCGTGGGCTACCCGGTGCTGATTAAGCCGTCCGCAGGCGGTGGCGGCAAGGGAATGCACCTGGTGGAGGATCCAGAGAAGCTGGCCAGCGCGCTGGTGTCGGCCCGCCGCGAGGCAGCCAGCTCCTTCGGCGACGACACGCTGTTCCTGGAGCACTTCGTGGATACCCCGCGCCACATTGAGGTGCAGATCGTCGCCGACTCGCACGGCAACGTGATCCACCTGGGCGAGCGCGAGTGCTCCCTGCAGCGCCGCCACCAAAAGGTCATCGAGGAAGCTCCGTCCGCTCTGTTGGACGAGCAGACTAGGCAGGAGATCGGCGAGGCCGCTTGCGACGCAGCCCGCGCCTGCGGCTACTGCGGTGCGGGCACCGTGGAGTTCATCGTCTCTGCCAAACAGCCCGAGCGCTTCTTCTTTATGGAGATGAACACCCGACTGCAGGTCGAGCACCCAGTCACCGAGATGGTTACCGGCCGCGACCTGGTGGAGTGGCAAATCCGCGTGGCTCGCGGTGAGGCCCTGCCGATCGCGCAGGACGACGTGCGGCTCAACGGACACTCAGTGGAGGCGCGCGTCTACGCCGAAGATGCCGCCGCCGGATTCCTGCCCACCGGTGGCCTAATCACGGGTCTTTCCTGGCCGCGCGGGGAAGGGATTCGTGTGGACGCCGGCGTGGTGGAGGGCCAAGAGGTCAGCTCCGACTACGACCCCATGCTGGCGAAGATCATCGCCCACGCCGACACGCGCGAAGAGGCCCTACAGCGCCTTGACCAGGCGCTGTCCCACACACGCATCGAGGGACTGACCACCAACATTGACTTCAACCGGTTCCTGGTCACCCGCCCAGAGGTCGTGGCGGGGGATCTACACACCGGTCTGCTCGACTCCATCGTCGAAGAATTCCAGCCCCGCGAGATCCCCGCGGATACCCTCGCCGTCGCAGTGTTGTACCTGGCTGGGGCGCTGGCCGGCGGGGACGAAGGGACGTCCCTAGTAAAGACCCCAACGACCCCGCTGGGCAGCACGTGGACCGCCCGCGACGGTTGGCGCGGCGCGGGGCAGCGCGCACCCCTGCGACTGGTGCTGGCCGACCCGGGTGGCGTCACGGCGCCGGTGGAGGCTCGTGCGGAGTATCAGGATGGTGCGTGGAATGTGCAGCTCACGCCGCTGACCAGTGGAGATGGTGAGGGCACTGCAGTGGATACCGAAACCCGACGCATCCAGATGGTCGCGAACCCACAGGCAAGCGCCACCGAATGGCGACTCTCCATCGACGGCGCCCCGGCTGAAAGATGGAGCGCCACTGCCAGCGGTAGCATCACCGGCCCGCACGGCACGCATGTGGTGGAGGTGTTCTCCGGCACTGCGAACGACGCGGAGGCCAGTGCGGAGGACTCGCCGGACATTCTGAGCCCCATGCCGGGCACCGTCATTGCAGTGGAAGTTGCCGACGGCGACCAGGTCACCGAGGGCCAGCCCGTGATCGTCATCGAGGCCATGAAGATGGAGCACACCCTGGTGGCTACCCGCGACGGGCAGGTCAAGATCAGCGTTTCCGTCGGCCAGAAAGTCGGCACCGGAGAAGTCCTGGCGGAGGTCATCGCGGCCGACAGTGCAGATACAGCCGACAGCTAAAGCCTTCACTTCACACTCATCTCCCTAACCCAGAAACCTAACCCAGAAAAGAGAACCAAAACCATGAACCAGAGCACCAAAGACCGCAACCCCTACCTCTCCGACGAGCTGCACGAGCTGCGCGCCAGCGTTGAGGACTTCGCCAACACCGTCGTCGACCCCGTCGCCGCCCAGCACGACCGCGAGCACACCTTCCCCTACGACGTGGTTCGTCAGATGGGAGAGATGGGGCTGTTCGGCCTGCCGATCTCCGAGGAATACGGCGGCATGGGCGGCGATTATATGGCCCTCGGCGTGGCCCTGGAAGAGCTTGCCCGCGTGGACCAGTCCGTCGCCATCACCCTGGAAGCTGGAGTCTCGCTGGGCATCATGCCGATCTACCGCTTCGGTAGCGATGAACAGAAGCAGACCTACCTGCCCAACCTGGTGGCGGGCAAGAACCTGGCGGGCTTCGGCCTGACCGAGCCCGAGGCCGGATCGGATGCTGGTGGCACCAAGACCACCGCCAAGCTCGACGGCGGCGAGTGGGTGATCAACGGCTCCAAGCAGTTCATCACCAACTCCGGCACGGACATCACCTCCCTCGTCACCGCCACCGCCGTCACCGGCCAGCGGGAAAACGGGAAGAAGGAAATCTCCGCCATCATCGTGCCCACCGGCACACCCGGCTTCACGGCCGAGCCCTCCTACAACAAGGTCGGCTGGAACGCCTCCGACACCCACCCGCTGACCTTCGACAACGTCCGCGTGCCCGAGGAGAACCTGGTCGGCGAGCGCGGCCGCGGCTTCGCCTACTTCCTGTCCATCCTCGAAGAAGGCCGCATCGCCATCGCCGCGCTGGCTACGGGTGCCGCCCAGGGCTGCGTCGACGAGTGCGTGCGCTACGCCAAGGAGCGCACTAGCTTCGGCAAGCCGATCTCCGAATACCAGGCCATCAGCTTCAAGATCGCCCGTATGGAGGCGCGCGCCTGGACTGCCCGCCAAGCCTGGTATGCCGCCGCGGCGAAGATGGCCGCGGGGCTGAACTTCAGTAAGGAGGCATCCATCGCCAAGATGGTCGCCTCCGAGGCGGCTATGGATAACGCCCGCGATGCCACGCAGATCCACGGCGGCTACGGCTTCATGAACGAATACCGCGTTGCCCGTCACTACCGCGATTCCAAGATCCTCGAGATCGGCGAGGGCACCACTGAGGTGCAGCAGATGCTCATCGCCCGCGCCCTGGGCGTGTAGGTCGGGCGGAGCACCTCAGCGCGTGGATACCGACGAGGCGTCACAAAGAAAAAGGGCATAAGGAAAAGGAGACCAGCGACAATGAGCGCAGAAAAAGAAGTTGTGCAGCGGGGCCTGTGGTTCGAGGAGTTCACGGAGGGCGTGGTGTACCGGCACCAGCCCGGGCGCACCGTCACCGAGGCAGACAACACGCTGTTCACGACCATGACCATGAACACCCAGCCGCTGCACATCGATGCGGCCTGGGCTGCCACTCAGGATGGCTTCCGCGGCGAGCGGCTGGTGAACTCCATGTTCACGTTGTCGACGGTGGTGGGGCTGTCCGTGAGCCAGCTTTCCCTCGGCACCATCGTGGCCAACCTGGGGTTCAGCGAGATTTCCTTCCCCGCCCCCATGTTCCACGGCGATACCCTCTACGCCGAAACGCGCTGCGTGGGCAAGCGACTGTCGAAGTCGCGGCCGGGGCAGGGCATCGTGGAGTTGGAGCACATCGGGCGTAACCAAGACGGCACCATCGTGTGCAAGGCCACGCGCAAGACGCTGATGCAGTGCGCGCCGGAAGGGGGCGGCGATGTCTAACACCCCTTGGCTGCCGAAAGGCCCCGCGCTGCTGTTCGCCCCCGCCGATCGCCCCGAGCGCTTCTCCAAGGCCGCCGAACGTTCCGACATGGTCATCCTTGACCTGGAGGACGGCTGCCGCGCCGAGAATCGCGCCGAGGCCAGGCAGAACGTCATCAACGCGGACCTGGACCCGGAGCGGACGATCGTGCGCATTAACGCAGTCGATTCCTCCGATTTCGCCGCGGATATCGCCGCCGTCGTGGACTCGCCGTTGAGGACCGTCATGGTGCCGAAGGTCGAAAGCGCTGTCTCTTTTACTGACGCCTATTCCAACCGCCCGGCACTTCCAGCTGACTTCCGCGCTATCGCCCTGATCGAAACTCCCCGGGGAGTGGTGAACCTCGCCGAGATCGCCGCAGACCCGCAGGTCGTTGCCCTGTTCTGGGGAGCAGAAGACCTCACCGCTGCGGTTGGGGGAACCAGCTCGCGCTATGGCGCGGACGAAGTTCCCACACCAGGCGGTGGCCCTTCTGGTCACCCGGGCGGTTACCGCGAAGTGCCTCGGCTGACCCGCGCGATGGTGCTGATGCACGCTGCAGCTGCGGGCATCGTGGCGCTGGATTCCATTCACGCAGACACGAAGGATATCGAGGGTGCCAGGGCGGAGGCGGTCGACGCCGCGGCCAGTGGTTTCGCCGCCACTGTGTCCATCCACCCGGGGCTGGTGCCCGCCATCCGAGAGGCCTATGCGCCTACAGAGGAGCAAGCCACCTGGGCGCGCCGGGTGATCGAAGGCGCCGCCGAGAACTCCGGGGCTTTCGCCTTGGATGGCCAGATGATCGACGCACCACTGCTGCGCCAGGCCGAAGTGATTGCCGCCAGAATCCGCTAGATACCTTGCTTTACCTGCTCGCTTCTTCCCTCACAGTCCCTTAATCCCTTAAGCACAGTTCTTCACAGGACACAGTCCTTCAAAACAAAGGTTGATGCCCAATGACTACCCCGACTCGTAACGACCGCCCGATCGTGCTCTCCGACCCGGCGGACCTTGACCCCACTTTGTCCCACCAGGTCGGTCGCACCGACGTGGAGCTGCTGGACGAGACCATCGGCCAGTGCCTCGCCCGCATTGTGGCCGAATACCCGGAGCATGACGCGGTCATCGACTTCTATGGCGATGTCCACCTGACGTACACGGAGTTCTACCGCAAGGTGCAGCGCCTGGCCTCTGGGCTGCACGCTGCCGGCTATCGAAAGGGCGACCGTATCGGAATCTGGGCGCCGAACCGCTGGGAGTGGACGCTGGTGCAGTTTGCCACTGCCGAGATCGGTGCGATCCTGGTCTGCATCAACCCCTCCTACCGGCACAAAGAGCTTGTCTACGCCATGGGGCAGTCGGGCGTGAAGGGGCTGTTTTCCGCGGGCCGCTTCAAGGAATCTAATTACCGCGCGATGATCGATGCGGCGGAAAGCCAGTTCAGCCGCCACAACTACAAGGAGACGATCTTCTTCGGCTCCGAGCGCTGGGATGAGCTAGCCAACCATGCCATCCTCGACCTGAATCCGGTGCGCGAGCAGCTGCACCCGGACGATCCCATCAACATCCAGTACACCTCCGGTACCACGGGCATGGCGAAGGGCGCGACGCTGACCCACCGCAACATCCTGAACAACGGCTACCTGGTGGGGGAGACCCTGCAATACACCGACCAGGACAAGGTCGTGATCCCCGTTCCCTTCTTCCACTGCTTCGGCATGGTGATGGGCAATCTGGGCGCCATCACCCACGGCGCAACGACCATCATCGCGGCCCCCGTGTTCAACCCGCAATCCGTGCTGGAAGCGGTGGAGCACGGCAAGGCCACCAGCCTGTTCGGTGTGCCGACGATGTTCATGGCGGAACTGGATGAGATCGAGCATGCCAAGGCCAAGGGTAAGACCTATGACCTGTCCAGCCTGCGCACTGGCATTATGTCCGGCACTGCCTGCCCCACCCGCACGATGCGGCAGGTGATGGACATTATGAACATCAACGAGATCACCATTGCCTATGGCATGACGGAGACCTCGCCGGTGAACCACCAGACCCTGGTGGACGATCCGATCGAGAAGCGAGTGGGCACCGTCGGCCGCCCGAACCCACACATTGAGGTGAAGATCGTCGACCCGGAGACCGGCGAGACGGTTAAGCGTGGCGAGCAGGGCGAGATCCTGATCCGCGGATTCCTGGTGATGCAGGGCTACTGGGATATGCCGGGTAAGACCGCGGACGCCATCGACGAGGACGGCTGGATGCACTCCGGCGACCTGGGAACGATGGACGAGGAAGGCTATGCCCGCATTACCGGCCGCGCCAAGGACATGGTGATCCGCGGAGGGGAGAACCTCTACCCGCGCGAGATCGAAGAGTTCCTCATGACGCACCCCGATATCTCCGACGTGCAGGTCGTGGGTGTGCCGGACGAGAAGTACGGCGAGGAGCTGATGGCCTTCATCATTATGCGTGAGGACACAGCCCCATTGGATCAGCCGGCAGTCCGGGAATTCTGCAACGGGGAGCTGACCCGCCACAAGATCCCGAAGTACGTCCAGTGTGTGGATTCCTTCCCCATGACGCTGTCGGGCAAGGTGCGCAAGGTTGAACTGCGCGAACAGGCCGTGGAGCTGCTCGGGATCTACCAGAAGTAGGCAACCACCCACCCCCCCAAAAAAACAGAGCTCAAACAGAGCCCAAACAGATTCAGTTAGAAAGGAAACAACCGTGAGCACCACAGCGCCACATCATTCAAAACTGCGCACCGCCGCGGAGGCAATCGCTGACATTAAAGACGGCGCCACCCTGGCCGTCGGCGGATTCGGGGTGTGCGGCATCCCGCAGGTTTTGCTCGAGGAGCTCAGCCGCACGCAGATCAAAGACCTAGAAGCCGTTAGCAACAACGCAGGCCTGGATGGCCGGGGCCTGGGCCTGCTACTGGCCAATCACCAGCTTCGCCGCATCGTGGCCAGCTATGTGGGGGAGAACAAGGAGTTCGCCCGCCAATACCTAGACGGCGAGCTGGAGGTCGAACTCACCCCGCAAGGCACCCTGGCTGAACGGCTGCGCGCTGGCGGCTCCGGTATCGGTGCCTTCTTCACCCGCACCGGCGTGGGCACTCTCGTGGCCGATGGCGGCATGCCGTGGAAGTACGACCAGAGCGATAAAACCAAGGTAGAGGTCGCTTCCCCGGCGAAGGAAACCCGCACCATCGACGGCGAGGACTATGTGCTGGAAACCGCCATCCGCGCCGACTTTGGCCTGGTGCGCGCCGCTATTGCCGATAAGGATGGCAACCTGCGCTTCGCCAAGACCGCCCGCAACTTCAACCCCCTGGCTGCTATGAGCGGCAAGATCTGCATCGTCGAGGCAGAAAAGGTCGTGGAGGTCGGCCAGCTGGACCCGGACGAAATTCACCTGCCCGGCGTGTTCGTCCACCGCATCGTGGAACTTTCCCCGGAACAGGCTGCCGACAAGATGATCGAAAAGGAGACCGTGCGATGACCGGCTGGACCCGACAAGAAATGGCTGCTCGCGCCGCGCAGGAACTCGAAGACGGCCAGTACGTCAACCTCGGAATTGGCATGCCCACCCTCGTGCCGAACTACGTGCCGGAGGGAGTGACCGTGTCCCTGCAATCGGAAAACGGCATGCTCGGTATCGGCCCCTACCCGGAAGCGGGCCATGCCGACCCGGACCTCATCAACGCGGGCAAGGAAACCGTCACGGCACTTCCCGGCACCAGTTACTTCGATTCCGCCGTTAGCTTCGGCATGATCCGCGCGGGAAAGATCGACGTCGCCATCCTCGGTGCCATGGAGGTCAACGCTCGCGGTGACATCGCCAACTGGATGGTGCCCGGCAAGATGGTCAAGGGCATGGGTGGCGCCATGGATCTGGTTGTCGGCGCGCGCCGCGTTATCGTCCTCATGGATCACACCACCAAAACCGGGGAGCCGAAGCTCATCGAGGAGCTCACCCTCCCCACAACCGGCCTCGGCGTGGTCGATCGGATCATCACGGATCTTGCCGTTTTCGACCGTGACGAGGATGGGTTGAAGTTGGTGGAGCTGGCACCGGGCGTCACCACAGAAGAGGTAGAAGAAAAGACCGCGGTACCCTACACAACGGCGCTGGGGTAAGAGCATTCAATCGGCTTCGCTGAAGCATCGTTCGTGCCATACTTGAGGGCACGACGCAGGCTTTTTTAAGCGATGACGCCACTAGTTTCGAAAGTTAGGAATAATCAGATGACCTTGCAGGAAGACCCGAAGGACATTGTTGTTGTAGGCGCAGCACGCACCCCGCAGGGGCGTATGCTCGGCGCGCTGGCGAAGAAGAGCGCGGTCGATCTGGGCGCAGAGACCATCAAGGCCGTTCTGGAGCGCGCGGGTGTGGCGGCGAACGAGGTGGATTACGTGCTGATGGGCCAGGTCGTGCAGGCGGGCTCCGGACAGAACCCCGCGAAGCAGTCCGCTGTAGCCGCAGGCATCCCGATGAATGTGCCCGCCATGACCGTGAACAAGGTATGCCTATCCGGCTTGGATGCCGTGATTAACGCCTCTCGCCTGATCCGCCTGGGCGATGCCAGCATCGTTGTCGCCGGTGGTCAGGAGTCCATGACGAACGCCCCGCACATCGCGGCGGGCGTGCGCGCGGGCAAGGGCTACGGCTCCCTGGCGCTGCAGGATTCCCTGGAGCGCGACGGCCTGTCCGATCCGAACGAGGGCACCGCCATGGGCCTGGAGACTGACGAGGGTAACGCCGAGCGCGGCATTACCCGCGAAGAGCAGGACGAGATCGCAGCCCGTTCCCACCAGCTGGCCGAGGCTGCGACCAACGAAGGTATCTTTAACGACGAGATCGTTCCGATCGAGGTCAAGGGTCGCAAGGAGACCGTGACCGTCTCCGCTGACGAGGGTATCCGCCCCGGCACCACCACCGAGGGGCTGGCTAAGCTGCGACCGGCCTTCGTGAAGGACGGCACCATCACCGCCGCCTCTTCCTCCCAGATCTCCGACGGGGCGGCAGCGGTGGTGCTGACCACCCGCGAGAACGCTGAGGCCAAGGGCCTGGAGATTCTGGCCACTCTGGGCGAGTACGGTCAGACCGCTGGCCCGGATACCAAGCTGCACTCTCAGCCGTCGCAGGCCACCGCCGCGGCGCTGAAGAAGGCAGGCTGGGAGGCTGGCGACCTGGACTTCCTGGAGATCAACGAGGCCTTCGCCTCCGTCGTCGCACAGTCCATCAAGGACCTGGACTACCCGCTGGATAAGACCAACATCCACGGCGGCGGCATCTCCCTGGGCCACCCGATTGGAGCCTCCGGCGCCCGCCTGGTGGTACACGCGGCACACGAGCTGAAGCGCCGAGGTGCCGGCAAGGCTGCTGTCTCCCTGTGTGGCGGTGGCGGTCAGGGTGACGCGCTGCTGCTGTGGCGCTAAGTCTCCGCACAGGGGCTTGTGCCAAGCTGCTGCCGCTGGCTGTCGGAGCAGCAGCCGTGTGCACGTGCTGCGCCATCGCCGCAGCCGATCCGCAGACCCCGGGCGGGGTAATCCCGGTATGCCCCACGAAGGCGCTGCTTGGCATTAACTGCCCCGGCTGCGGATCGATGCGCATGATCCAAGCTCTGGTCCAGGGGGACTTCGGCGCAGCACTGCACTACAACGCGGTTGGGATCCTCGGGCTCGTACTGCTGACTTGGAGTTGGCTGGTGTGGACCGCGCGATCGTGGGGGAAGCGAATCCCTAACTGGGAACACTTCCGGCATGCGCCGCTGGTAGTGGGCATAGTGATCGGCTTGTGGTTCGTTGCGCGCATCCTGCCGTTCCCGCCGTTTCTGGAACTACGCGTATAGATTCCCCTTTGCAGTCGACCTTGCAGTCGATCTCGCAATCGGCGTTGCAACACTTTCTTGCATTCCTCTGATACTTTTGGGGCATATTTCGCAGCACGGCCTCGCAAAGGATCCACATGACCAATCCCTATGACCAGACTCCCTCCAATGAGGATCCCTTCGGGCTGCAGGGAGGCCAGGGCTATCCCTACA
This sequence comes from Corynebacterium sp. LK28, assembly GCF_014335105.1. Taxonomy (NCBI): domain Bacteria; kingdom Bacillati; phylum Actinomycetota; class Actinomycetes; order Mycobacteriales; family Corynebacteriaceae; genus Corynebacterium; species Corynebacterium sp. LK28. The sequence continues at coordinate 31,687 of NZ_PDGZ01000012.1, forward strand.
ACAGCGGCTACAGCCAAAACTCTAATCCTGGAAACAACCAGCACCCGAAGCCAACGCAGCCTCCGAGTTATGGCAGCTACCAGAATCGTTATCCGAACCAATCAGCCGGTTACGGCGCCCAGCTAGGGCAGGAATACCAGCCAGGTGTGGGGCGCACTGCACCGGACAACTGGCTTTGGGCCACTATTGTGATCACGATCATGTGCTGCTCACCCGTGGCAGCAGTGGGCATTTATTTCTCCTCCCTAGTGGAGGGGCGCTGGGAACAAGGGGACTATGCCGGGGCGAAGAGTGCGTCAGATACGGCGCGGAACCTAGCTCTGGCTGGTGCCGTAGTTACCTGTTTAATGTTTATAACGTACGTCGTAGTGATGGTTGTCTTTGCTGGCAAGCCCCTCGATGAGGTTCTCTGAGAGGCAGAGTTTTAGCTGACCAACACCATAATCAGCGCCATCACCGGTAGCGCGAGCCCCGTGGAAACCACCGCGGTGTCTCGCGCTAGAACTTTATTCACACCGAAACGCTGGGCATAGGTGAATACGTTCTGGCCAGTCGGGAGGGCTGCCAGGAGCACCATGGCCAAAAGCAGCTGAGACGAGGCGTCAAAAAGAACAACACCAAAAAACGCGGCGATAGCGGGGTGGACAACGGTTTTGATCAGCGACGCTGCCCATACCGAGCGACGGGGCGACAGCTCGGGCTGGAGCACCCGCACCTCGGCCATGGACATGCCGAAGGCGATCAGTGCGCAGCCGACGGTAGCGTCCGCGATGATCCCCAACGGATCCGCGAAGAGTGACGGCAGAACGAAGCCTGTGTTGTGCTGCAGCAGGGAGATGACGATGCCGATGGTGGCGCCGATGATCAGGGGGTTCTTCAGGATCGTCAGCAGGGTAGAGCGCACGAAGTTCGTGTTGCGCTTGCCGGTGCGCATGTCTAGGGCCAGCACGCTCAGCGGGCCGTAGAAACCGACCTGGAACAAGATGACGGGGAGGGTGAGGGTGGGGTCATCCATCAAGTGCGCAGCCAGCGGGATTCCCAGGTTGGAGCCGTTGCAATAGGTGCACGCCAGCATCGCAATGATGGAATCCTCGGTGGAGCGGCGGGTGATCCAGCGGTAGCCGAGGAAAGCCAAGAAGCCTGTCGTGAGGGTGGACAGTGCCACCACAAGTAGGTTTGGACCGAAGAGCTGGGCAATATCCGTCTTGGCCATGAACGTGATCAACGTGCAGGGAAGCGCGATCCAGAACACGAACATGTTCAGGGAATAGACTGCATTCGGCCCCAGAAGGCGAAAACGCCCTACTCCGAAGCCGATCGCTATGACGAAGATAACGACGGCAAAGCCGGAGAGGACGTTCAGCATGAGTTGTTTAGGCTATGGGGTTTACTTGTTGACCACGTAAGCCTTGGCGAACTTATCGGTGAAGGACTGCTTCTCCGGGCTGCGGCCAATAGTCACGCCTACAACAATGTAGAGAGCCAGCGCCAGATAGGAGCCGACCAAAGGGATCAGGCCCAGGACAGTGCCGATGATGTACCAGCCGTTACGCTTCAGCGACTCTACCGGGGTGAGGTTTTGCCCGTCAACGGAAATTACACGGGCACCGATGGCCATCTTGCCGAGGCTGGCTCCCTTCTTAGATTCCATGAGGACACGGTAGGTTAACCAGACGACCAGCATGATTAGGCCCCAGATGGCCAATTTACCGCTCGGGAACAGTTCGTTTGCCTCTTCGGGGGAGTTGGCGACTTTCAGAGCGTTGTACCAGTCCTCTAGATCCTGGCCACAGATAATTAACAGCAAAGTGCCACCGAGCATCACTTGAACCAAGAGGCTGTCGATGATCAATCCCAGGAAGCGCTTCCAGGCACCTGGGCGGTCGTTGCCGAACATGCCGTTGGACTGCATCGCGTTGTTCGGCATGCTGTCGTACTGGGGTGCACTCGGGTAAGCCGGGGTGCCGTAGCCATTGGACTGCCCATAACCAGACTGGTCATAACCAGACTGCTCGTAAGGGTTCGCCTGCCCGGAGTTGCCACTGGTGTAGTCGTTGTAGTCCGGCAGATCGCCACTGGAGCCGAAGTTGTTATTGGGGTAGTTGTTGCTCAACTGCAAAAATCCTAACTGTGTGTAGCTGTGGCCATAGATGAGGCTCAAAGTGTCACTGTGCCAGCATAGCGGACACATTGTTTGCGTCTCGTAGGGGAGGGGTTAGGAGGGGAGGGGGCCAGGAAAAGCGAGCAAGCAAACGAAAAAGACCCACCGCCTGTCTCGTGCTTGTTAGCACGGGGCGTGGGTCTTAGTCGTGTCTGTTAAACGTCTTCGGGCTGGAACCTTAGGCTGCCAACCCCAAAGGACACAGCGGCTTAGCGGGCTTAGCGGCTGTGGAAGGGCAGGAGTGCCATCTCGCGCGCGTTCTTCACGGCGGTGGCAACCTGGCGCTGCTGCTGCGGGGTCAGGCCCGTCACGCGGCGAGAGCGAATCTTGCCACGCTCGGAGATGAACTTACGCAGCAGGTCGTAGTTCTTGTAGTCAACCGTCTCAATGCCCTCGGCCTTGAGCGGGTTCTTCTTCGGGCGGCGGGACTGTTCCATCCGCGCCTTCTTCATGTTGGTGCGCTTCATTTTTAAAGCTCCCCCTTACCAGCTGGACTTGCGTACGCCCGGCAGCTCACCGCGGTGAGCCATTTCGCGGACACGTACACGGGACAGGCCGAACTTACGCAGGTAGCCGCGCGGGCGGCCATCGGCTGCATCGCGGTTACGGACGCGAACTGGGGAAGCGTCGCGGGGCTGACGGTTCAGCTCCCACTGTGCATCCAGACGCTCTTCGTCGGTGCTGTTCGGGTTCTTGATGATCTTCTTGAGCTCGGCGCGACGCTCCGCGTAGCGGGCGACGATTTCCTTGCGCTGCTCGTTCTTCGCGATCATGGACTTCTTAGCCATAGATTATCGCTCCTCGCGGAATTCGACGTGCTTGCGGGCAATCGGATCGAACTTCTTCAGAGTGATGCGATCCGGGTTGTTGCGCTTGTTCTTACGGGTGACGTAGGTGTAACCGGTGCCAGCCGTAGACTTCAGCTTGATGATTGGGCGGATATCGTTACGTGCCATAGTTAGATCTTCTCCCCACGGGCTCGGATCTTGGCAACGACAGACTCGATGCCGTCACGGTCGATGGTCTTCAGGCCCTTGGTGGACACGTTCAGCGTGATGGAACGGCCCTCAGAGGGCAGGTAGAACGTACGACGCTGGATGTTCGGGTTCCAGCGACGGTTCGTGCGGCGGTGCGAGTGGGACACAGACTTGCCGAAACCCGGCTTGCGTCCCGTGACCTGGCAATATGCCGACATGGGTTTTCTCCTTCCACCGGAGGGTACAGATAGCAGCGCCGCGCACAGCTAAAACCCATGGTTAGACAGGCCATGTATTTTACGTGGTGGGACGCTGTTTTTAGTCTGCTTCCGTCCGGCGATGACGTTTACATAGACAACAGCGGGAGCTAACGTTACCGCACCGTGGCGCCATAACCTAATCGCTGTTTATGACGCCCCTTGGTCCCCACTGCACCCCGTTCCAGCATGGGAAACGCGATTTTAATAATGGCCTGTTCTTTCGCTATCATAGTTCCTCGTCGTGCGACCAACTTTGTCGCGCCCTCGTGGGGCTCGGTAGACGAGTGGCCTAAGGGGCGTCAATGAAGAAGGCGCGCTGCTTTTTATGACCCGACTCAGGCACGACCCGCGCAAGGGATGCGCAGGACCGACCTGTTGTACACACTCCTAGGGAATAGAAGGAAACCATGAAGAAGGATATCCACCCTGACTACCACCCCGTAGTCTTCAAGGATGCGAGCACTGGCCACCAGTTCATCACTCGCTCCACCGCTACCTCCGACCGCACCGTTGAATGGGAAGACGGCAACGAGTACCCGCTCATCGTCGTTGACGTGACTAGCGAGTCCCACCCCTTCTGGACCGGCGCTCAGCGCGTCATGGATACCGCCGGCCGCGTGGAGAAGTTCCAGCGCCGCTACGGCAACATGACCCGCCGCAAGAAGAAGTAAGACCTCTTCACACCACAGCAGATCACAAGAAACCAATTTCATACCTTTAATAAGGAGGTAGACGACAATGGCAGTTCCGAAGCGCCGTATGTCCCGTGCAAACACGCACTCCCGCCGTTCCCAGTGGAAGGCCGATAACGTTGCTCTGCAGCACGTTAAGGTTCAGGGCCAGGATGTTCAGATTCCTCGCCGACTGGTGAAGGCCGCCCAGCTGGGCCTCATCGACCTGGACTAGTTCCAACTGATCGCGTTATCCCCGTCGCACATCGTGTGGCGGGGATTTTGCATGCACAGAAAAGGTCTGAAAACCTGTGCTTTCTTTAAAAAAGTCGTTGCGCACGGGCATTGAGAGGAATTCGTAGGCACAATGGAGCGCATGAAGATTCTTGTTGTAGATGACGATCAGGCTGTGCGCGAATCCCTGCGCCGCTCCCTGATCTTCAATGGCTACACCGTCGTGCTGGCAACCGATGGTGAAGAAGCCCTGAAACTCATCGCAGAGGAAAGGCCTGACCTGGCCATCCTGGACGTCATGATGCCGAAGAAGGACGGGCTGGACGTATGCCGCGAGCTGCGCAGCCACGGTGATGACCTGCCCATCCTGCTGCTTACCGCCCGCGATTCGGTCTCCGAGCGCGTCGCCGGCCTCGATGCGGGCGCGGATGACTACCTGCCGAAGCCCTTCGCCCTGGAGGAGCTGCTGGCGCGTACCAGATCGCTGTTCCGCCGCGCCGCCCGCCCGGCAATCCAAGAGGGCGAAGCTAGCGAGCCGCTGCGCTTCGAGGACCTGACCCTGAACCAGGAAACTCGCGACGTCTATCGCGGAGACCGCCAGATCAGCCTGACCCGCACCGAGTTCGCGCTGCTGGAGTTGTTGATGAACAACCCGCGCAAGGTGCTTTCCCGCAATAGCATTCTGGAAGAAGTCTGGGGCTATGATTTCCCGACCTCCGGCAATGCCCTGGAAGTCTACATTGGCTACCTGCGCCGCAAGACCGAGGCCAACGGTGAGACTCGTCTGATTCACACAGTCCGGGGAGTGGGATACGCGCTGCGTGAGACCGCCCCGTGATCCTTCGTAGACTCCCGGAGGACATAGGTGCGGTTGCGGTTGAACCCGCACTAGCGTCCCCCGCCTCTGACGAGGGCGATCACCCAAGCGAAAGCAGGGGAGATCGCCTCATGCAGTCCGTGCAGTTTTCCCTGCGCGGGCTGTCTCTGCGTGTACGCCTGGCAGGATTAACTGCCATTGTGGTGATGCTCTGTATTGCGATCATTACCCTGTCCTCCTACACCACCGTGAAGCAGGTGCTGTCGCAGGAGATGGACAAGACGCTGCAGACGCAAGCTCAGGCTTACATCGATGCCGGCTTCGAATTCCCCTCCAGCCAAACCGGCGAAGGGGAAAACTATCGCCCCCGTTTCTTCGACGCAGACAACAACATGAGCGTGTTGATTGTCCCCGCCGAACAAGCAGGGCGCCGCGCTGATGTGCAGAAGTTCGAAGGCATCCTCAGCCCTGACGAAATCAGTGTGCTGGTCGGCGACGATCCCTACGTGTTCCAGACGGATGGCGACCATCGCTCGTTCACCATTGCCGCCCTCGACGGGCGCGTGATTGTGCTCCGCCTGGACATCTCCTTCACCAACCAGACGCTAGAGTCGTTGTGGTTGGTGTTGATCCTGATTGCGGTCACCGGAATCGTGGCCTCCATCATCGCGGGTATTGCGGTGGCGAACTCGGGTATCCAGCCGATCACTCGACTCCGTCGCGCTGCCGATGAGGTCTCGCGCACCGGCGAGCTGCGCCAGATCCCTGTGTACTCCCACGACGAGTTGGGCTCCCTCACCGAGTCCTTCAACAACATGATGAACGCACTGCAGGACGCGCAGATTAAACAGAAGAACCTCGTCGCGGATGCTTCCCACGAGCTCAAAACGCCGCTGACCTCGCTGCGGACCAACATCGAGTTGCTGATGTTGGCGTCCCAAAGAAAGGGCGAAGGTGGCCCCGGCATCAGCGACGAAGACCGCAAAGACCTCGAAAGAGACGTGATCGCGCAGATCGAAGAGATGAGCTCGCTGATCGGCGACCTTGTCGACCTTGCGCGCGAGGACTCCAACCCTGAGGTCATGAGCACCGTGGAGATCTCCGAGCTCATCTCGCAGGGCATCGAGCGCGTGCAGCGACGGCGCCCCGACGTCACCTTCACCACGCACCTGATCGATTGGCAGCTGCGGGGTGATTCTTTCGCCCTGTCGCGCGCCTTGCTGAACCTTCTGGATAACGCGGCGAAGTGGTCGCCCGAGGGAGGCGTGGTGCGTGTCTGGATGCAGCCCATTGCAGGTGAAGGTAGTGACGCCGCAGCCTCCGGCGCCGCGGACTTCAGCGAAAGCGAGGTGGAGATCCGAGTGGCGGACTCTGGACCTGGTATCCCCAAGGAGGACAGAGAGAAAGTGTTTGACCGCTTCTACCGGTCCATCAAGGCGCGGGCGATGCCCGGATCCGGGCTTGGCCTGGCCATTGTGAAGCAGGTTATCGAGCGGCACCACGGAGTTATCGTGGCCGACGAGTCCGACGACGGTGGTGCGTTGATGCGAGTAGTGCTGCCCGGACAACCGGGTTAGCGATGTGACAGAGAAAAATTTCCTTAAACTAGCAGAGAACCATCAGCGTTCGTACCGCTGAACTACACACAGAGCAGGCATACTGGTGGCCATGAACGAAAAGGACAACCAAATGGGTAATAACAATCCAGGGGACGGGCAGCGGATGCCCGGCGAGCCCAACTTCTCTGGTGGGGGAGAAGACGGCTACCGAGGTTCTGGATGGTCAGTGCCCAATGGGAAGGTCGGCCCTGACGGGCAGGCCGGACCGCAACCAGGTCGGAATATGCACTGGAATGGTGAGCAAGGTACGCCGCAGAACCCGGCGACGCACGTGGGGCCGGCGGTTCGGCAGCCAGGACAGGCGGGCCAGCCGACCCAGCAGGCCCAGCCGGGCAACCTGTACACGGGGCAGCAGTCGGCAGTGCAGCAGCCAGCGCAGCCGAATGACCCGCTAGCGGCGCCGAACGATCCACTCGCACAGCCCGAGAATCAGTTTGTCCCCCAGCCCCGAGAGAGGAAGCGTTGGTCCACCCCCGCCGTGGCAGCATTGCTGTTGGTCGGCGCGGTAGTCGCCTCCGCCGTCACTTATGTGGGTATGGACTCGGTGTACAGCAAGAGGTCTAGCAATAATGCGACGTCTTCCTTCGACAATGCCAACAACACCAATGCCTCCTCGAAGGAGGGCAAGGCCTCTAACCCAGTGAAGCCGGGCAGTACTACCGATACGGCGAACAAGGTTCTGCCCTCGGTCGTGTCCATCAGGGTCGCCACGGAGCGCGGTGGTGAAGAGGGCTCCGGCTCGATCATCTCCTCCGATGGGCTGATTCTGACGAATAACCACGTCGTCGATGCCGCCAGGGACGGGCGCGCAAAGGTAGAGGTCTCCCTGAACGATGGCCGCACCCTCGACGCGGAGGTTGTGGCAACCGACCCGCCGACGGATATTGCCGTGATCAAGGCGAAGGATGTCACCGACCTCAAGCCAATCGAATTCGGCGATTCGGACGCGGTGAACGTTGGCGAGGACGTTATGGCAATCGGTTCCCCGCTGGGGCTTTCGGCCACCGTCACCACCGGTATCGTGTCGGCAAAGAACCGTCCTGTGCAAGCTTCCGGTGAGCGTGGCGGCGAGGCCTCCCTCATCGACGCTATCCAGACAGATGCCTCCATCAACCCCGGTAATTCCGGTGGTGCGCTGGTGGACATGAATGGCAAGCTCATCGGCATCCCATCCGTCATTGCCACCACCGGTGGTGGCGAGGCCGCTGGCTCCATCGGCCTGGGCTTTGCCATCCCGATCAACCAGGCCGAGCGCATCTCGAAGCAGCTGATCGAAAAGGGTAAGGCAGAGCACCCCATCATCGGTGCGCAGGTCAACACCCGCTCCTCGGAGACTGGTGCAGTCATCATGGACGTCAACAAGGACAGCCCAGCGGACAAGGCCGGTCTGAAGAAGGGGGACGTTGTTACTCATGTCGACGAGCGTCGCGTGGATTCCGGCGTGGCCCTCATTGCCGCCATCCGCTCGCACGCGGTGGGGGACAAGGTCAAGCTCAAGGTCAAGGATGGTCCGGACGGTAAGGAACGCGAGGTCGAGCTGACCCTGACGAAGGCGGAGTAAAACTGCATTCCCGTTCGTCTGTACAGCCGTTGCCGAACGGGATATCTTATTTATGTTCGCTTATTTTTCAGGAGGATCGAAGTGGTCGCTCGAAAGACAGAAGTCGTGTCCACGGACTTTAATGAGGTTGCGGCCATGAAGTCCGTAGACCACGCCGAGGTAGAACGGCTGGCCGAAGTGATCCCGGAGCCCGATGATGCGCTGTTCCATTCCCTAGACGCAGAACAGCGCACCCGCGCGAATCTTTCCGACGAGCCACCCGTGCACGCGATGGTTGTGCTGGTCACCGACTTCCCCGAAGAGAAGGCCAAGAACGGTGAGCTGGTAGCCGAGCTGCTGGACGAAGAAGGCTTCATCGTTGACGCTGTGCTGAGTGTCGAGTCCCGCAAGTCTGCCATCCGCAAAGCGATTCAGACCGCCGTTGTCGGTGGCGCGGACTTGGTTGTGACCATCGGCGGCACCGGCACTGGACCGCGCGATAAGACCCCGGAGGCCACCCGCGCAGAGCTGGATCGCAAGGTGCCGGGTATCGCCGAGGCTCTGCGGGCTTCCGGCCTGGCAGCCAATTCCCTCGACGCGGGCCTGTCCCGCGGCGTAGCTGGTGTTTCCGGATCCACCGTGGTCGTCAACATCGCTGGTTCCCGCGGTGCTATCCGCGATGGCATGGCCACCCTGGGGCCGCTGGTTCGCCACGTTGTTGGCGATATGAATAACCGAGCCTAAAATGCGCGCACGCCGCAGGTTCTTCGGCAAGGTCGGCCAGCGTGGGGATTCGGGCTCTTCTTTTATTGACGCCATCGCCTCCGGAAACACGAAACCCCACTCACACCTTGTGCAGGATGAGTGGGGTGACGATTGCCCTTCCGCAGAGGGGGAACGCCGCTACCTAGAGGAGCAGCGCCCACCCCACTGGGGTTAGAAAAGCGACTAGTGGGCGTGCTTGCCGGTCGGCTCTGCGTTGCCGCCGCGCTGCTCTGCCAGCAGGTCGCGGATCTCGGCCAGCAGCTCAGTCTCGGTAGCTGCAGCCTCTTCCGGCTCGATGCCCTTGCGGCGAGCGTTCATCTCGGCCAGCTTGTTCATCGGCATGATCATCAGGAAGTAGATAACGGCAGCGATGATCAGGAAGTTGACGATGGCGGTCAGGATGCTACCGAGGTTAACGAAGGTAGCCGGGTTGCCCTCGCGCAGGTGGAAGCCCAGGCCGAACTCGGGGGAACCGCCGAACAGAGCCAGAACCGGCTCGACAATACCTTTGGTGAATGCGGTAACGATGGCAGTGAAAGCACCGCCGATGATGACGGCTACGGCAAGCTCCATGACATTGCCGCGCATGATGAACTTCTTAAAACCTTCAAGCATGATGCTAAAGACCTTTCTTGTCCGCGCCCCATGCGCGGCCACTAAAAGCGACTACATGATGGGAAAGAAACCGAGGTCGTTGAGCACTGCGTCGACGACCAGATCGTGATCCTGGCTGGGTACTGTGCGTGTGAATTCTTCGTGGTCTACCACAGCCCACACTTTCACATTCGATGGGCGGTTGGCCAGAGTCCGGTCATAGAAGCCACCGCCCTGTCCGAGCCGTGTCCCATGATAATCAATCGAGAGAGCAGGAGTGACTATTACATCTGCGCAAGTCGGAAAAGTGTGAATTACATTACCTACGGGCTCAGAGATTCCCCACGTTCCTGTGACCAGGTTCGGTTTCTCCGGTTGGAATTCGATCCATTCGAGGCTGGGGGCTTCGAGGCGGGGGGCGTCACTACGAACAACGCGGGGGAGCAACACCTGCGCACCGGTGCGCGCAAGAACAGTTGGTAGGTCGGCGCCACCCGGCTCTCCGGGCAGGGGGACATAGGCGCCGATGGTGGTCGGCGGCGAGGGGAGGTCGGCGAGCGCGGCGAGGAGATGGGACTGGATGCGTCGGTCGCGTGTGGGGCGTTCGGCAACGCGGCGAGCGCGGGCAGCGCGAACCTCAGCGCGGACGAGTTTCTTTAGAGCAGAAGGGTTGGTCATCGCTTAAGAGCCTACTGGAGCGGGCAAAATGGTTGATCTGCGAAAGAAAACTGTGCATAGGCGGTGTGTGGAGCACAAAATGGGGATCATAAGCGCTACTATTCCGGCATGACTTCTAGCCCTACGATCTCCACGTCCGAGCAAGCCGACCTGCGCACCGTGGTAGTGCCGGCTGCTGGGCTTGGAACCCGCTTCCTACCCGCCACCAAAACTGTCCCCAAGGAGCTGCTTCCCGTTGTAGATACCCCGGGCATTGAGCTGATCGCCAAGGAGGCCGCCGATGCCGGCGCAGGTCGATTGGCTATCGTGACTGCTCCGAAGAAGGGCGGAGTGCTCGGCCACTTCGATACCGACGCGGAGCTGGAAGCCACCCTGGAGCAGCGCAACAAGACCGAACAGCTGGATAAGGTGCGCGCCACCGACGGACTGATCGACGTCGTGGCCGTGGAGCAGGAAAAGCCACTGGGTCTGGGGCACGCCATCGGCCTGGCTGAAGAGGTGCTCGACGAGGACGAGGACTGCTTCGCCGTCATGCTCCCAGACGATCTGGTGCTACCTACGGGCGTGATGGAGAAGATGCTGGCAGTGCGGAAGCAGTACGGCGGTTCCGTGCTCTGCGCCTTCGAGGTGCCGCGCGAGGAGACCAGCAACTATGGAGTCTTTGAGATTGACGAGGCGGACCACGCCGACGTGAAGATCGTCAAGGGCATGGTGGAGAAGCCCGCTGTTGAGGACGCACCGTCGAACTTTGTGGCGACGGGGCGCTACCTGCTGGATCGTCAGGTTTTCGACGCGCTGCGCCGCACCAAGCCGGGCAAGGGCGGGGAAATCCAGATCACCGACGCCATCGAGCTAATGATCACCGAAGGCCACCCCGTGCACATCATCGTCCACCACGGCCTGCGCCACGATCTGGGCAACCCAGGCGGGTACATTCGTGCCTGCGTCGACTTTGCATTGCAGAATGAGACCTATGGCCCCAGCCTCAAGAGCTGGCTGCGCGAGCGCCTAGAGCAAGAGAACTAAAAGGCTTTACCAAGCTGAAGGGAACCCCTCATGCGATCGGTTGAAGAACAACTGGCAATCATTACCTCCGCGGCGGTGACCCCGGAGCCTGTGCGCATTGCCATCACCGAGACCCTGGGGCTGCGCTGCGCGGAACGGGTCGAAGGCACCCAACCGCTGCCCGGATTCGACCAGGCCGCCATCGACGGATACGCGGTGCGAAGCGTGGATATTCGCCAAGCTTTGGCTGTATCGCGGGGTGGGGAGGTAGCCGATCCGCGGGAGCTGGAAGACGCGGACGCGGAAACCTCGGCACAGAACAGTGGCGTGCGGGAGACCCTGCCGATCGTCGGTGACGTCACCGCGGGTTCCCTGCGTCCGATTCGCCTGCAGCCCCGCCAGGCGGTGCGGGTGGAGATGGGTGCGCCCCTGCCGACCCTCGCCGATGCCGTCCTGCCGCTCGACTGGGTGGAAAAGGAAGGGCGCAAGATCCGCCCGCTGGAAGCGATCGCCTCGGGGGAGTTCGTCCACCGCAAGGGTTCGGATGTACAGCCGGGCGACGTGGTCGTAGAGGAAGGCGCAGTTATCGGCGCTGCCCAGGTGGGACTGCTGGCCGCCGTGGGGCGTTCCAAGGTGCTGGTTTACCCTCGTCCGCGCATGTCAGTGCTTTCCTTCGGCCGCGAGCTGCTGGATATCGACCGCGATCCGGCAGTGGGCCAGGTCTACGACGTGAACTCTTATGCGCTGGCAGCCGCGGGGCGCGAGGCCGGTGCCGACGTACACCGCGTAGGCATTCTGGCTGGCGAGCCGCGCAAGATGCGGGAGGTTATCGAAAGCCAGGTGCTGCGCTCCGAAATCGTCGTGATTTCCGGTGCCGTCGGTGGCGCGGCCAGTGATGAGCTGCGCGAGATCCTCTCCGAGATGGGGGAGATGGACATTCAGCGCGTCGCCATGCACCCCGGCTCTGTGATGGGCTTTGGCACGCTCGGCCAGGATAAAGTGCCGACGTTCCTCCTGCCCGCCAACCCGTCTGCTGCCTTGGTGGCGTTCGAGGTTATGGTTCGGCCGCTGGTGCAGCTGATCCGCGGTCGCCGTCAGGCGACCCGTCGAGTGGTGCCCGCCCGCACTATCGCCGGTTTGGCATCTGCACCGGGGCGCCGTGGCTTCATCCGTGGCCAGCTGATGCGCGACCGCGAGACCCGCGAGTTCCTGGTCGACCCGCTCGGCGCAGCGAACGGCGGGGAGCCGACTCACCTACTGGGTAGCCACGGCCAGGCGAACTGCCTGATCGTGGTTCCGGCCGACGTGACCGACGTCGCGCCGGGACAGGTTGTGGATGTACTGTTCTTGAGCAACAAGGACTAGCGCCGCCGTGCTCAGCCGACTGCGCGCCGCACTGGCTTCTTCCACACTGGCTCCTGCTACCGCCGAAGTGCGGACTCAAACCGTTCTGAGCCGCGGGCATCTTTTTTCTTCTAGTGACGCCCCTACGGCCGCCCTGCCGGTGGCTTTGCGTCCCGTGCGCGCCACCGACGGGCCGCAGTGGACCTCCGCGCGCATCAAGGATCAGGAACTGCTGCAGCCTTTCGAGCCGACAGTGGAAGGGGATTGGGCAGAGGCGCACAGCCCGCAGGCGTGGCGCCGGAACTTTCACAACCTGCAGGCTCTGGCGGCTGACCGGATCGTGGTGCCGATGGTGATCGACGTCGACGGACAGTTCGCAGGGCAGCTCACCCTTGGCAACATCCAGTACGGAACCGTTTCCAATGCCTGGATCGGCTACTGGGTGCATTCGAAGTTCCAGGGCTGCGGGGTGGCCACCGCAGCTGTGGCGCTGGGCGTGGACTTGGGGATGCGAGTCGTTGGACTGCACAGGATAGAGGCGACGGTGATGCCTGACAACGTGGCGTCCAGAAGAGTTCTAGAGAAAACCGGCTTCCGCGTCGAAGGGCAGCTGCGCCGTAACCTGCACATCAACGGCGAATGGCGCGACCATTTGCTGGTGGCGCAGACTCAGGAGGAATCACTGCCCGACGGGGTTGTGCGCAGGCTCATTAACAGCGGAGTATTGGGGCTGGCTGTGAACCGAAACTAGCCTCGGCGTGGCACCACAGATAACGGTTGCGCAAGGGTAGCGTTGCAAGCACTTGAACTTCTCACGTCGCCCGCAAAACTCCAGGAGAACTGATACTCGTGTCCGGCTCCCTTCTGCTCATCGCCGCCGTCTGGCTGGTGCTGTTGGCGCCGCTTTTGCTGCGCAACCAAAGACCCGTACGACGGACCGCACAGGCACTGGGCGAGACGCGGGTGCTGCACCGCGGTGGAAGTGCCCTCAAGGCAAAGCGCAAGCTCAAGCCCGCAGAGGGACTGTACATGGCCTCCGATGATGACGAGCTGGAGCTGGTCGAGGCAGAGCCGGAATACGTGCTGCTAGAGGACGAGGATTCCGCTGCGAAGGCTGGCAAGTCCCGCGGCCTGCGTGCGTTTATGGCGAACAAGGGTAGCTCGTCTGTGGATGACGCTGCGGACGTTGCCGACTCTGACGATGCGGCGGACGCTGCAGAGGTCGTGGACGGGGAAGTTGTTGATGCTGCCGACACCGCCGACACCGCCGACGATGTTGATAGGGGCGCAGAGGAAACCTCCGAGGGTGAGGACAAGGTTGTCGCCGCCGAAGCGAACGCGACGAAGAGCAAGGCCGTGCGTTACACCACGCAGGATGAGATGGATACCGGCGAGTTCGAGCCCATCCGCGATGTCGCTGAAGTTGCAGAGGTTGCAGAGGCTGCCGAGTCCGCTGACACTGCCGAGGCAGCAGACGCCGCGGACAGTGAATACGCAGCCGCAGACTCAGATACAGACTCAGATACAGACAAGGATGCCCGACAGCGCGCATACGCCTCCGTTCCTGCTGAGTACGTACGTGGTGGGGACGTAAAGGCGTCACCAGATCTGGTCGACGATGTCGACGAGGCACCGCGGGACAAGAGCATCGACATCCTCATGGATTCCGACGAGCTGAGCGAGGATGACCTGAAGTACCTGGCGGCCCGTCGTGGACGTGGCGTGTACGACCCGGTCGCATCGGCAGCGCTGGCGCGGCAGCGGCAGAACCGCCGCAAGAAGGTGCTCTTTGTCCTGCTCGCGCTGTCCGCGCTGACCTTCGGCATGAGCATGTACCTGGGCGGAACCGTCTGGCTGAGCTTCGTGGCCATGATCGCCTTCACCGCGTTCTACCTGGTCATGCTGCGTCGCCAGGCTATCGAAGAACGCGAGCTGCGGCACCGCCGACTGGTGCGCATGCGCCGTGCCCGCCTGGGCGTGCGCAACACCGAGGACAACGAGCTGGGCGTGCCGGACCGCCTGGTTCGCCCCGGTGCGGTGATCCTGGAAACCGATGAGGTCGACCCGGCCTTCAGCAACCTCGAGTACGCCGACGGCAGCGACTTCTTTGACCTGCACGAGGGAACCCACGGTACCGGTGCTGCCCCCGCAGCCGGAACACGCCCGGCCGTGGTCGACGGCGACGAAGAGTTCATCGATCCCCGCTCGGGCATCCGTGCCGTTTAAGCGTGATCGCCGCGTATGCTGAACCACCCTGCTGCCCGTGACACGGCACTGCTCTTCGTGCGCCTAGTCACCGGCGTGATTTTCATTGCCCATGGCTGGAAGAAAGTTTTTATCGACGGCATGAACGGAGTGACGGGCACTGTCGCTACCTTCGAGCGCCTGCACATTCCGCAGCCGAAAATCAGCGCCTGGGCGGCTGCAATCCTGGAGATGCTCGGTGGGGCAATGCTGATCGTCGGACTGCTGACTACCGCCGTTGCTGGGCTGTTCGTGGTCTACAGCGCGCTTATCCTGTACTTCGTTCACTGGTCCAACGGGTTTTTCGTGGCTGACGGGGGCATGGAGTTTGTCATGCTGCTGGTGGTCTCCCTTATGATGATTGTTGTTTTCGGCGCGGGGCGAGCAAGCCTAGATAAGGCTCTGTCCCGCTTCGGCTGAGGTCTGAACACGTACACGGACGGGAAAGCGAATGGACTGTCAAGAGGTTAGAACCTCTATGTCCGCACGCCTGGATGGCGAGTCCGCTGCACTGTCCGACGACCTCGTCGACGCGCACCTAGCCGGGTGCGAGGACTGCCAGCGCTGGTATGCAACCATCACCGCGCTTGGACGCAACCTGAACCTGGCCGCGGCGCCGTCCAATGGGGAACAGGTGCGCTCCGCGGAAGATAGCGACGACCGCAAAGCCGCGCTGGTCGAACAGGTCTTGGCGCAGGCCGATCAGGATCCCCAGATCAACGTAGGCCTTCGCCGCCGCCAACTGCCCTTCGTGCTCGGCCGCGCAGCTCTAGTGGCCGTTGCGGTGCTTTATGTTTTGTGGGGCGTCTCGCTGCTGTTTGGGGTGCCTATTGAGGATGACGCCACCTCGTCCCAGCTACACCTGGTCTCAGACGCAGCGGCGATGCGTTTCGCCCTGGCTGGAGGTCTGCTGTGGGCTGCCTGGCGCCCCAAGGTGGCCTCTGCGATTTTGCCCATCTACTTGGCTATCTGGGCTTTCGGAGTCGGCTTCGCAACCCGTGAGATCGTGCTGGGCCTGATCAGCGAAGCAGGGGATTTGAGCGCCCTTTGGCTGCTGCTGGTTCACTTGGCGGCGGTGTTGGCATTGGTCGTGGTTTGGGCTGGCCGGCAGAACGTGTTCATGCCATTACGCCAGTCGCTGCGGGCGCTGATGGCGCAACCGATCAATTTCAGTCCCAGTGATGCGCGGCGCAACTCCACCTATGCGGTAGGGGAGCCCCGCCCGCGCGACTGGGAATAGCCCGACAGACCCCCGGCAGCCAGGTCAGGGGGCTAGCGCCAGGACGGCAGCCACATGCGCATGTCGAAGGCGGAATCAGACAGTGGCGCGCCGATGTACAGCGGCAGGAAGTACAGGAAGTTCCAGACCACCAGCATGAGGTACACGACGACCAGCAGCTGCCCGGGGCGAGCCTTTACAAAGGTCTTCGGCGAGGAATAGGGGTTGGGAACCTCCGGCTTTTCCCAGCGCAGGAGTTGCCCCAGCGCCATCGCAATAGCGATGGCCAAAAACGGCACCAGGTTCGCCGCGTAGAACAGGTACATCTGGCGATCCAGGTTGACGAGCCAGGGAAGGAAGCCGGCGGCGAAACCGATGGTGGGAATGACCCAGCGGCGATCCTTATGCACGATCAGGCACCACAGGCCCCACAGAATCGCCGGAACGCAGAACCACCAAATTGCAGGGGTGCCGACCAGCAGAATGACCTTGCGTACTCCCTCGTCACTGGAGGGGCTGTAGTACAGCAGCGAACGGCTAGAAACCAGCCAGGACCAGGGCTTGGATTCCCAGTTGTGGTGGTGGCCGTTGGAGTTCGTCAGCTCCGTGTGAAAGCGCATGACGGACACGTGGTAGTAGATGAAGTTCTGCACTACGTCGGGCAGGAAAGACCAGAACCAGTCGCCAGTCGTCTTCGTGTACTGCTCCGATTCCACCGCGTGGCGGAACACGCCCGTCTCCGAGGCAAACCATGCGCGCCAGCTGATCACGTAGAGGATCACGGGGACGATGACTACGGAGAAGAAGGAAGGCAGCGCATCGAAAATCGCGGTGCCGGCAAGGGGGCGCTGGACGCCGAAACGGCGGCGTCGAAAATAATCAACCGCAACGATCGTCAGCCCGAAGAAGGCCATGTAATAAAGACCATTCCACTTCACAGCCAACGCGAGGCCCAGACCCACACCCGCGGCGAAGCGCCACCAGCGGTAGCCCATGCGGGGGCCAAAGTCGGATTCGTGGATGCGGTCGGTGGCCCATACGTGCTGGAAGCGCTGCTCCATCTGCTCGGCATCGCGCACCGCGCAATACGCGACCAGGCACAGCAGGAAGACCTGGAAGTGGTCAAGCATTCCCGAGCGCCCGGTGACGAACAAAATGCCGTCGCACAGGGCGATAACGCCCGCGAAAAGCCCGACCAGATCCGACCTCGTGATCCGGCGCGCCGTGGCGGCGATCAGCAGGATTGCAGCCACACCGAGGAGTGCGGCCATGATGCGCCAACCCCACGGCGTGTAGCCGAACAGAATCATGCCAATGGCCTCGATCTGCTTACCGAGGGGCGGGTGAACGACCAGGCCATAACCCGGGTTGTCCTCGATACCACCGATGAATGGGTTGTCCCAGCTTTGCATTACCTGCCACGCCTGTGGCACATAGTGCTTCTCGTCAAAGATAGGCGTGCCGGCATCCGTCGGACGGTGCAGCATCAATAGGCGACTGAGAGCACCCAGGATGCCCAAGGAGACCAGAATGCCCTTCCACCGCGTAAAAGCGAAAGTCCGCGAGTGATCGGAGCCCGTCGAATCGCTGACGGCGGGCGCGTCACTTCCATGGATGGCTTGCTGGTCAGTAGTCATTGTCGAGGGCACGGAGCTAACTGTAGTAGAAGCGGCGGACAAGCGGGTGCAGTGCCGGGCATACTGGCGGTTATGAGTGATTCTGTAGATGCCTCCGTAGATGCCAATGTGCTGCTTAGCCGGGCGGCCGAACGTCGCCCGTTGCCGTCGGGCGGGATCATCTTGGCGGCCACGCCGTTGGGGAACCCGCTGGATGCGTCGCTGAGGCTGATCGATGCGCTGGCCAGTGCGGACATCATCGCAGCAGAGGATACCCGCCGCACCCGCGCATTGGCGGACACGTTGGGGGTAACGATCGCCGGCCGGATCTACTCCAACTTTGACCACAACGAGGCCGAACGCGCGGAGTTCTTCGTAGAGCAGGCCGAACAGGGCCGCCGCGTGTTGGTTGTTACGGACGCCGGCATGCCCTCTGTCTCTGACCCAGGCTTTCCCTTGGTCGTTGCCGCCCGCCGCGCGGGTGTCCCGGTGACGTGCCTGCCGGGTCCTTCCGCCGTGCCGACCGCCTTGGCGCTGTCGGGTCTGGGGGTGGGGCACTTCGCCTTCCGGGGCTTCGCCCCGCGCAAGGATGGCGCCCGGCGGTCGTTCTTCCGTTCTTTTATTGACGCCCCCTACGCCGTCTGCTTCTTCGAATCCCCGCACAGGCTGGCAAAGACCCTGCAGGCTGCGGCCGAAGAGCTAGGCGATGGGCGACAGGCCGCGGTATGCCGGGAGCTGACAAAGACCTTTGAGGAAGTGAAGGTCGGCGGGCTGGCGGAGCTGGCCATGTGGGCAGCGGACGGCGTGAAGGGGGAGATCTGTGTGGTCATCGATTCGGCGGCGGAATCCGGGGATGGCGATGCGGAACTGGATGTGGAGGCCCTGGTGGAACTGGTAGAGCTGAAGGTCGCAGAGGGGGAGCGGTTAAAGACGGCCGCTGGGGACGTGGCGAAGCTCCACGGTGCGAGCAAGCGCGAGCTTTACGAGGCTGTTTTGCGTGAGCGGAACCAGGAATAGGGGCTGGAAAGGTTGAAAAGACACGGCAATGCCCCCAACATGTAAAGAATGACCGCATCAAGTGAAGAAGTGACCGCGAGAGAAGTAACAGAGTCGAGAGAGATAGCAGAGACGCGAGAGACTGACGAGGCTGAACAGAATCAGTCGATCGACTGGGTGGTGACGGGCAGCGCGGCTGCACTCATTCTTTCAGTCGTATTGTGGGGAATCTTCGGCGGAGATAGCTTCGCCGAGTTTGCCTCCACCGCCCTGGGGTACATCGTCGGCGACTGGGGATGGCTGTATGTGCTGGCCGGAACCGTGTTTGTCGCATTTATCCTGTTCATCGCATTCAGCAAGTTCGGGCACATTCGGCTGGGCAAGGATAACGAATCGCCCGAGTTTAACAGTGTGTCCTGGGTTGCGATGATGTTCGCAGCAGGCATGGGCATCGGCCTGATGTTCTACGGGGTGACCGAGCCCTTGACGTACTACCGAAATGGCGTGCCTGGTGCAGAGGACCACGATGTTGCCAGCTCCTTTGCCTCCACGCTGTTCCACTGGGGACTGCACCCGTGGTCACTGTATGCCATCGTCGCACTGGCCATTGCGTACAGCACGTTCCGACTCGGACGCAAGCAGTTGCTTTCTTCGGCCTTCATTCCCCTGATCGGCAAGAAACGCGCCGAGGGGGCTGCGGGCAAGATCATCGACATCGCGGCTATCTTCGCCACCGTGTTCGGTACGGCGGCCTCCCTGGGCCTGGGTGCCGTGCAGATTCAGTCCGGCCTGAAGGCAACGGATCTGATCTCGAACCCAGGGACCTCCGTGATCGTCGGAACCATCGTGATTTTGAGCCTGTGCTTCCTGGCCTCCGCAGCGTCCGGTGTGGGCAAGGGAATCCAGTACCTGTCGAACACCAACATGGTTCTGGCTGGCCTGCTTGCCCTTTTCGTGTTGATCGTTGGCCCGACCGTTGTGATCCTGAATATGATCCCGACCTCCCTGGGTAACTACTTTGCCCAGTTTTTCGAGATGGCCGCACGCACCGCGGATTCCAGTGAGGACGCAGGTGAGTGGCTGGGTTCGTGGACCATTTTCTACTGGGCCTGGTGGGTCTCTTGGTCCCCGTTCGTCGGCATGTTCCTTGCCCGCATTTCCCGCGGACGTACCATCCGCGAATTCGTATGTGTTGTGCTGATGGTGCCGACCGTGGTGACCATCATCTGGTTCTCCATCTTCGGCGGTTCCGCCATCCACGCCGAGGACAGCGGCAACTCCATCTGGGGCGACGGTGAGGCCACCAGCCAGCTGTTTAACCTGCTGGAGACCCTGCCGGCGGGACACGTGGCAAGCATCGTGGCGATGCTGCTGCTGGGCACGTTCTTCATTACGTCGGCCGATTCGGCCTCTACCGTCATGGGATCCATGTCCCAGCGTGGCCAGCTGGTAGCTAACCGTGGTGTGACCGTCCTGTGGGGTGCGCTGACTGCAGTGATTGCCTTGATGCTGTTGCTGACGGGCGGCGACGAAGCTCTGACGAACCTGCAGAACGTCACGATCATCGCCGCCAGCCCCTTCGTGCTGGTGATCATCGCGCTGATGTTCTCCATCTACAAGGCGCTGTCTGACGACCCGCGCTACTTGGATGAGAAAGCCCACCGCGAGTACGCACTGCGCATGGCTCGGGAGCGCCGCATCACCCAACAGCGGGAGAACGCGGCTAAGAAGAAGCGTCACGCCCGTGCCGCGAATGCGGTGCAGAGCCACGGCGAACAGTTAGGCGAACAGTTAGAGGAAAGCTAACTGAGTAAACCACGTGAGCAGCTCTGCATAAGCAGGGCTGCTTTCGCATAGCTGTGGTGTATCCCCTAATCTAAAGGCTATGTCGAAACGAGTTCTCACCTCAGTTGCATGGCCTTATGCCAATGGCCCCCGCCACATTGGACACGTCGCCGGATTCGGCGTTCCTTCGGACGTTTTCGCACGTTATCAGCGGATGGCCGGCAACGAGGTGCTCATGGTTTCGGGCACGGACGAGCACGGAACTCCGCTGCTGGTGCAGGCAGAGAAGGAAGGCACGACCGTCCAGGAGCTGGCCGACCGCTACAACCGCATCATCGTCGAAGACCTGGCGGGGCTAGGCCTTTCTTATGATCTCTTTACCCGCACGACGACCCGCAACCACTACGCGGTCGTGCAGGAGCTCTTCACTGGGCTGTACAACAACGGCTACATGGTGACCCAAACCACCCGCGGTGCCATTAGCCCGTCGACCGGCCGCACACTGCCGGACCGCTACATTGAGGGCACCTGTCCCATTTGTGGGGCGCACGACGCCCGCGGCGACCAGTGTGACAACTGCGGTAACCAGCTGGATCCCGAGGATCTGATCGATCCGCGCTCCAAGATCAACGGTGAGACCCCGGAGTTCGTGGATACCGAGCACTTCATGCTCGACCTCCCCGCCCTGGCAGAAGCGCTGACCACCTGGTTGAACAACCGTAAGGGCTGGCGGCCCAACGTGTTGAAGTTTTCCCTGAACCTGCTTGAGAACATTCGTCCGCGTGCCATGTCCCGCGACATCGACTGGGGCGTGCCGATCCCCGTCGAAGGCTGGCAGGATAACAACGCCAAGAAGCTCTATGTCTGGTTCGACGCGGTGGTCGGATACCTTTCCGCATCCATCGAATGGGCGTGGCGCACCGGCGACCCGGAGGCCTGGCGTAAGTGGTGGAACGACCCAGAGGCGCTGTCCTACTACTTCATGGGCAAGGACAACATCACGTTCCACTCCCAGATTTGGCCCGCTGAGCTGCTGGGCTACGGCGGCGAGGGTTCCAAGGGCGGGGAGGCCGGCGAGCTGGCCGAACCTGCGCTGAACCTGCCCACGGAGGTTGTGTCCTCCGAGTTCCTGACCATGTCGGGATCCAAGTTCTCCTCTTCCAAGGGAGTCGTGATCTACGTCCGCGACTTCCTCAAGGAGTTCGGCCCGGACGCGCTGCGTTACTTCATCGCCACCGCCGGTCCGGAAACGACTGACACGGACTTCACTTGGGATGAGTTCGTGCGCCGCATCAACTCCGAACTCGCCAACGAGTGGGGCAACCTGGTTAACCGTACGGTTTCCATGGCCTACAAGAACTTCGGTGAGGTTCCCACCCCGGGGCCGCTCACCGCTGAGGACGAGGCGCTGCTCGCAGAGTCCGCGAAGGCCTTCGACGTGGTCGGCGAAAACCTCAACCGCTCCCGTTTCAAGGCCGGCATCAACGAAGCAATGCGTATTGCCGGACGGGCGAACCAGTACATCGCGGCCATGGAACCGTGGAAGCTGGCGAAGGACGAGAACCAGCGCGAGCGACTGGCCACGGTCTTGCACACCGCGCTGCAGGTGGTCTCGGACGTCAACACACTGCTGACCCCGTACCTGCCGTTCTCTGCACAGAAGATCTTTGAAACTCTGGGTGGCGAGGGCATTTGGGCAGCCCAGCCGCAGGTTGTCGAGGTTAAGGACGAGTCTCCGCGGGAGCCGGTGGGCGTCGGGCTGCCCGAAGCAGGACGCACCTACCCGGTCATCATGGGCAACTACAGCGAGCAAAAGGCAACGTGGGCTCGCCAGGAGATTCAGCCTGGTACGACGCTGCACAAGCCCAAGCCGTTGTTCCCGAAGCTTGACCCCGAGCTGGCAGAGACCGGCCCGGAATGGGCGCCGGTCCAGAAGTAAAAGCCCCTAGTCCGCGAGGCGCAGGCTGGTGATCGGCGCGAGCACCTGGTGGACGGATTCCACACCGCGCCAGGGGAAAGCCTCCCAGCCACGGCGCTCCGCGGCTTCCAGGTTCGCCTGACGGTCGTCGAAGTAGATCAGCGTGGCGTACTCGTGACCAGCAGCGGCCGCGGCCTGCTCGAAGCGGCGGAACGCGCCCTGGTGGGGCTTGGTAAAGCGCAGGTCGGGGGAGAAGCAGGTGACGGCCGCGCCGCCAACCCAATCCTGGCGAAGCACTGCCTCCATCACCGGGCGCGGCGCGTTGCTGAAAACGCCCCACGGCTGGTCGATGGCGTTGAGGTGGTTCAGCAGGTTCCGCACGGAATCGGAGATCGTGGAGCACAGGCGAGTATCCGTTTCCTCCAGCTCCGCGATGAGCTCCGGGGTCGGCTGCACGCCGGCCGCGCGGCAGAGGGTGGTGAAGTAGTCGTTCGGCCCCATCGACAGGCTGTAGCTTTCGCGGTAGCGGCCGTAGGCAGCCTCGAAGCTGAACGGATCGGTGATGATGGTGGGAACGGTGGTCTGGGTGCCCTGGTTCGAACGGGACTGGATGTTGGCGTGGCGGATCATCACGGTGGTGAGTTCGCGCAGGGTGTGGCGGCGTGGCACCAAAACGCCACCGAGGTCGAAGACAATCAAATGTTCCATGTTCGGTTCTTGCCTTTGCAGTGGTGTGGAATGTGTTGGTGACTAGTAGAGTCTGTGGCTAGTGTGCCGGGTCTGCATGACCGGAAGGTGGCGCTAACACGAATCCAAAACGAACCGGGGGTGAACAACATGGCGAAGGCTGCGGGCAGCACATCCCGTCGAATTCCCTCCGCGATCGCCCTGCTGGCCGCTGTGGCCGTGTTGTTGACCAGCTCCAACCTGCGCAGCCCCGTCAGCGCTTTCCCGCCGATTGCCGACCAGGTTAGCTCTGACCTCGGCGCCTCCGAATTGTTCATCGGCCTGGTCGGCATGGCTCCCACGGCAATGTTTGCCCTGGCTGCGGTCCTTTCCGGCCCCATGGCCAGGGCCCTGTCGTTCCGTGCTGTGATCAGTACCGCCATGGTGCTGGCGACTTTCGGTTTTAGCCTGCGCACGGTGGCCCCGAACGGCCTGCTTTTCCTGGCTGGAACCATGATCGGCCTGGTCGGGGTGGGGATCACGAATACGTTGCTGCCCGCGGTGATCAAGGACTACTTCCCGTTCAAGCTGACGGTGATGTCGGTGGCGTATATGGCGGTGGGGCAGGTGAGCATGGCCACCGCCTCCGTCGTGTCGGTGCCGTTGGCGCAGTTGGGTGGCTGGCGCGTGGCCATCGGCGTATGGGCAATCCCGCCGCTGCTGGCGCTGCTGTGCTGGGGGATCCTGGTCTTCGCTGTCACCCCGGGCACTGCTGCCCAACGCGGCGGCGAGATGTTGCGACAGGCGCACCCGCGGAAACTTATGGGCGTCATAAACAACAAAAACAACGAGTCCCGCGGTGCGTTCCGGCACATGTGGCGTAACCCCGTGAGCTGGGGGATCGTGGTGATGTTCGCTATGACTTCCTCCATCTCCTACTGCTTTATCACCTGGGCGCCGAAGATCATCGTGGAATCTGGTGGCTCGGCGCAGTTGGGTGGCATTATCGGCGGGGTGTTCGCGATCGTGGGTACGGCCTCGTCGTTCTTCGTTCCGTGGATGACTTCGCGTTTCGAACGCGGCGCGGCGTGGGTGACGATCCTGTCCTGCAGCTGCATGTTTAGCGCGCTGCTGATGGTGATTACCGATCCGATGCGCTTGCCGGTGGTGTGGATCTCGCTGGTGTCGCTGGGGTGCTCGACCTTCCCGCTCGGGCTGATGCTGATCGCCACCCGCACCCGCGAATCCAAGGCCGCCGCCGTTTTGTCGTCGGGCGCGCAGGGTATCGGGTACACCGTTGCCTGTGTCGGGCCTTTTGGTTTTGGTGCTCTTTATGACGCCACCGCCTCCTGGACCGCCGGGCTGCTTGTCCTTGTGGGATTCAACTTCGTTTTGTTGGCGGCGGGCCTGGTGGCCAGCCGCAGGGTGTTCGTGGATGATCACTGACGATCGTTAGAGTGGGGAGTATGGCGAAAAAGAAGCGACCCACCCCCGTGCCTCCCGAGCCGATCGTCCCGCTCTTCGACTCGCACACCCACCTGTGGTCCACGGTGCTCAAAAACCAGCGCCGCGAGGAAGCAGTGGGCCGGGAATGCGGGGAGGAAGATCACCGCAGGTTGGTGGGGGAATTTATGGATCGCGCCCTTGCGGCGGGAGTGCGCGGCGTATGCACCGTGGGCGATGGGATTGAGGAGACAGAAAAGGCGCTGCAAGCAGCCGAGTTTCACGACCGTGTGTGGGCAGCCTGCGCGGTGCACCCGACCCAGGCACAGACGGTGACGGGTGAGGTGCGCGAGCGGCTGCGGGAAATGGCCTTCCATCCACGCTGCGTGGCGATCGGGGAGACCGGCCTGGACGCGTACTGGATCGGCAAGGACATGGGGGATGGGGAGGAAACCCCTGGTATTGAGGTGCAGGAGGAAGCGCTGCGCTTTCACATTGACTTGGCCTGCGAATCCGGCAAGGCGCTGATGATCCACAACCGCGAGGCCGATGCGGACCTGCTGCGGGTGCTTGCGGACGCGCCGCGACCGAAGGACATTATCCTGCACTGCTTTTCCTCGCCGCTGGACGTGGCTAAGGAGGCGCTGGACAGGGGATATGTGCTTTCCTTCGCGGGGAACGTGACATTTAAGCGCAATGAGGAGCTGCGCGAGGCGGCGCGTATCGCACCGCCGGAGCAGATCCTGGTAGAAACCGATGCGCCGTACATGACCCCCGAGCCTTTCCGGGGTGCCCGAAACGAACCGGCCTTTGTGGGATACACGGCGGCGTGCGTGGCGGAGCAACGGGGCATGTCCCCCGGCGAGCTCGGAAAGCTGGTCACGGCCAATGCGTGCCGACTATATGGGATTGACCTCCACTAGTGAGGTCCGTGTTTCTGGTGTTACGTAATATAACGAAATCGTATAGGAATTAACGCTTGTTGGGGGCTGTGTCTGCTGTTATTGCAGATACACCCCCATATTTGTGATTTATGGAACAAATCGCGCGAGAGTTTTGTCCGTTATCGATCGTTATCGTATTGTGACAAAAGTTGAGAAAATCGGCGTTCCCGGCGCCCGTGTTCTACGGCTAAAGATCTTTAAGGCCGATGGGACCAGAGGGCGTCAGTAACAAGAGAGGCAACGATCTAGTGTCACCGAAGAAGAAGTCCCACCTGCACCGCATCAACAACACCAACTCCACCCCGCTGCGCATCGCCACGGGCGGCATGCTCGCCACCCTGGTTGTCGGCGGCGGCGTTGCGGTCGCAGGTCAGAAGTCGGTCACCCTCGACGTTAATGGCGACATCATCCAGGCCAACACCATGTCCGGAGATGTCGAAGGCGCGCTCAAGTCCGCTGGTGTAGAGGTCGACAACCGTGCCATGGTCACCCCGGCGCTGAACGAATCCATCAGCAACAACGCCAAGATCACTGTCCGCAGCGCACGCACCGTGGCGCTGACCATCGACGGCAAGCAGGAGAAGATCGACACCACGGCACTGACCGTCGGCTCCCTGCTGGACCAGCTCGGCCGCAGCGACGACATCAGCGCGATGTCCATGACCCGTAACCAGGAGATCCCGCTCGACGGTATGGAGCTGGAGATCGTCACCCCTAAGAAGTTCACGCTGAACGACGGTGGCCAAGACGGTCGCATGAGCCTGCCGGCCCGCACCGTGGGTGAGATCTTCGAGATGCGTGGCACCCCACTGGGTAAGGATGACAAGGTCACCCCATCTGCGGATACCCCGCTGAAGGAGGGTATGCACGTCGAGGTCACCCGCATCGCCAACCGCGACGAGACCAAGATCGAGGACATTCCGGCTCCGGAGCGCGTGAAGGAAGACCCGAACCTGCCTGAGGGCGAGGAGAAGGTCGTGAAGAAGGGCGCGCCGGGCAAGGCTCGCGTGGTTGCCACCGTCCGCACCGTCAACGGCAAGGAAGTAGACCGCAAGGAGAAGTCCAGCCAGGAGATCACCGCGCCGAAGGAGCGCGTGATCATCCGCGGCACCAAGAAGACTCCGGGCTCCGGGGACTCCAAGGGTTCCAACACCGGCGCTTCCGCTCCGTCCGTGGCCGATGGTTCCGTATGGGATCAGCTGGCGATGTGTGAGTCCACCGGCAACTGGTCGATCAACACCGGCAACGGATTCTCCGGTGGTCTGCAGTTCACCCCGTCCACCTGGGCCGGCTTCGGCGGTACCCAGTACGCGCCGGCTGCCCACATGGCTACCCGTGAACAGCAGATCGACATCGCCAAGCGCGTGCAGGCTGCACAGGGCTGGGGCGCATGGCCGGCCTGCACCGCCAAGATGGGTCTGCGCTAAAGCACCCCTTTGAGTTCTCCGGGTACGCACACCCGGAGTGCTTGGGAACCCTGGTTTCTATCGAGGATTAGCTCGACTACCCTGTATTAGGTGAGTGAACGGAAGATTCAGCTGCTAGGGCCCATTGAGATCCGGCAGCTCGCCGAGGAATTGGACTTAAACCCCACCAAGAAGCTGGGGCAGAACTTCGTCCATGACCCGAATACGGTCCGCAAGATTGTGAAGGCTGCGGACGTCACGGCCTCGGATACCGTGGTGGAGATCGGCCCGGGCCTGGGGTCGCTGACCCTTGCGCTTCTGGAGACCGGCGCGAGCGTGACCGCGGTGGAGATCGACCCGCGGTTGGCGGAAAGGTTGCCGGCGACTTTGGTCGAGCAGGGGGCGGATGATGCGGATGTCGCCGTGATCCTGAAGGACGCGATGACGGTGACGGTCCAGGATTTTGTTGATTCGGGACGCCCACTTCCCACCGCGCTGGTAGCGAATCTTCCCTACAACGTCTCCGTGCCCGTGCTGTTGCACATGCTGGAGGAATTCCCCACCATCGACCGCGTTTTGGTCATGGTGCAGTTGGAAGTGGCCGACCGTTTGGCCGCGGTGCCTGGCTCCAAGATCTACGGTGTGCCCAGCGTGAAGGCCGGATTCTACGGCTCGGTATCCCGCGCGGCGACCATCGGCAAGAACGTATTCTGGCCTGCCCCGAAGATCGACTCTGGCCTGGTTCGCATTGATCGCTACGCCGATGGGGAGCAGCCGTGGGCGGCAGAGCTACTGGACCGGGAGCAACTGGACCAGGAGCAACTGGACCAGGAGCAGCTGCGCCGCGAGGTCTTTGCCCTGGCAGATGCCGCTTTCCTGCAGCGCCGCAAGACCCTGCGCGCGGCTCTTTCCGGCCACTTCGGCGGTGGACAAGCCGCGGAGCAGGCACTGCGAGACTCCGGAATTGATCCGACGTTGCGCGGGGAGAAGCTGTCCACAGAACAGTTTGTGCAGCTGGCCGTGACCTCGCTGCGGAACGCCCCACGGGGTGCCCAATGAACGTTTCCCATATCTTTGGACCGCCAAAACCCAAGTACCGCTCCGTGACCGCGAGCGCGCACGGGAAGGTGAACCTGCACCTCGGAGTTGGCCCGGCCAGGGAGGACGGGTACCACGAGCTGGACACTATCTTCCAGGCCGTATCGTTGAAAGAGGAAGTCACGGTCGCCCTGCGGGAAGCACAGGGAGCGCAGGATACTGCCGATCCAACACCGTGCACCTGGAGCGTCTCCGGTTTCGACTCGCACCTGGTGCCCCAGGATCCCAGCAACCTGGCGTGGAAGGCCGTCGCCGCCATCCAAGACCTGGCGCGCGACGCGCACGTTGCCTGGGCCGATGAAGGTGTGCACATTCACATTGACAAGGGCATTCCCGTCGCCGGCGGGATGGCCGGGGGGTCGGCGGATGCCGCCGCCGCGCTGATCGCAGCCACGGAGCTTTACTTCCCGGACCCGCGTTCGCCCCGGCGCCCGGACAGTGCGCAGCTGTCGGAGATCGCGGCCGACCTGGGCGCGGACGTTCCCTTCTGCCTGTTGGGCGGCACCGCGCGGGGGACGGGTAAAGGGGAGAACCTGATGCCCGTCATCACCCAGGGCACCTACCACTGGGCCATCGCCACGGATAAGCGCGGCCTGTCCACCCCACAGGTGTTTAAGCAACTAGACCAACAACGTGCCGCCGCCCCGGAGGCCAGCCCCAAGGGCGCCCGGGTGGGAAGCCCGGAGGCGCTCATTACGGCTCTGCGGGCGGGTAACCCGGCGGAAGTAGGGAAGCTGCTGGTCAACGACCTTCAAGCCCCGGCCATTAGCCTGCTGCCGAATCTGCGCGAGACGCTGAAGGCCGCAGAGGAAGCCGGCGCAATCGCCGCGATCGTCTCCGGCTCCGGGCCCACCATCGCCATGCTGTGCGCATCCGCTGACGATGCAGTGGAGGTAGCGACAGCCGTGAGCGTGGCCGGGAAAGCCAGCTCCACGATGACGACGAGTTCCCCGGCTGCGGCTGCGGGCGTCATAAAAAGGGAAGAAGTACGTGAGTAACCTCATCAACCTAGAAAAAGTCTCGAAGAGCTACGGGCTCAAAACCCTGCTCGACGACGTGAGCATCGGTGTGTCCAGCAACGACCGCATCGGCGTGGTCGGGCTGAACGGTGGCGGCAAGTCCACGTTGCTGAACATCCTGAGCCAGCGGGACGAGCCGGATTCCGGGCGCGTGAGCCACAACAACGACCTGCGCATGGCCATGGTCACCCAGGACGTACTGCGCGACGCGCCGGAAGGCATGACCGTCGCCGGGGCGGTGCTGGAACCGCTGGGGCTGCAGGAATACGAGTGGGCGGGCGACCCGAAGGTACGCAGCGTGCTGAACGGGCTGGACATCGCCCGCCTGGGGCTGGATACGCCGGTGCATTCGCTGTCCGGTGGCGAACGCCGCCGAACTGGTCTGGCCGCCGCGCTGGTGCAGGACCTGGACCTGCTGATCCTCGACGAGCCGACCAACCACCTGGACGTCGAGGGCGTGCAGTGGCTGGCCGAACACCTGCTGGGACGCAACACCGCACTGGTTGTGGTCACCCACGACCGCTGGTTCCTAGATACCGTCGCCAACCACACTTGGGAAGTACACGACGGGGCGGTGGACATCTACGAAGGCGGCTACAACGACTGGACCTTCGCCCGCGCAGAGCGTGCCCGGCAGGCGGACGCGGCTGAGCAGCGCCGACAGAACCTCGCGCGCAAAGAACTGGCATGGCTGCGCCGCGGCGCACCCGCACGAACCTCGAAGCCGCGCTACCGCATCGAGGCCGCCGAGTCCCTGATCGCCGACGTGCCGCCCATGCGCAACAAGGTGGAGCTAATGAGCTTCTCCGCCCGCCGCCAGGGCAAGAAGGTCATCGAGCTGGAAGATGCCCGCATCGCCACTCCGGATGGTCGCACGCTGGTGGAGGACCTGACCTGGCGCCTGGGCCCCGGCGAACGCATCGGCCTGGTGGGCGTGAACGGCTCCGGCAAGACCACCCTGCTGCGCACCCTGGCGGGCGAGGCACCGCTGGAGCAGGGGCGCAGGATCGAAGGCAAGACCGTGCGCCTGGGCTGGCTGCGCCAGGAGCTGGACGACCTGGACCCCACGAAGCGCCTGATCGAATCGGTGGAGGACGTCGCCAGCTACGTGACCTTCGGCGACAAGGAAATCAGCGCCTCCCAGCTAGCAGAGCGACTGGGCTTTAGCGCGAAGCGCCAGCGCACACCCATCGGGGACCTGTCGGGTGGTGAAAAGCGCCGCCTGCAGCTGACCCGCGTGCTGATGGCCGAGCCGAACGTGCTGCTGCTAGATGAGCCCACCAACGACCTGGATATCGACACTTTGCAGGAGCTTGAAAGCCTGCTTGACGAATGGCCCGGCACGCTGGTGGTGATCTCCCACGACCGCTACCTGATCGAGCGCATCTGCGATTCCACGTGGGCGCTGTTCGGCGACGGTCAGCTGACCAATCTGCCCGGCGGCATCGAGCAGTACCTCGAGCGCCGAAAGCGGGAGGCCAGCGACGAGGGGCGCAAGAACACTCTGTCCTTCGACGCTGCGGATTCTGGCGCTGTTTCTTCTGGACGCCCCAGCCTCGGCGCCAAGGAAGTCCACGCACTCACCAAGGAAATGAGCGCGCTGGAAAGGAAGATGGCCAAGGTCGAGGCGAAGATCAACTCCATCCACGAGAAGATGAACAAGGCGGCGGAGAAAGCCGCGACCGGCGAGCCCGTCACCGACGAATTGGCCGCGCTGGATAAGGATCTAAAGGCAGCCCAGGAGGAGCACGGCGAGCTGGAGATGAAGTGGCTGGAAATCGGGGAGAAGCTTGAAGATAGCTGATGTTGCCTCCACCGCTGAGGAAGAGATCTCAGAGAGGCTGAGCGCCGCCAGGGATCAGTGGGAAGCCCACGTGGACCCCGGTGGCGTTCTTGTCGGCGCACTGTTGTTCGCGGCTTCGCTGACCCCCTCGTTGCTGCCACGCGATTGGTTGTTCCAGGGCGTGGTCGCGGGCATCTCCGGTGGCACTGGCTATACCGTCGGTGTGTTCCTGCATTGGCTGTGGGAGGCATTCCTACAGAAGTTCTTCGCTGAACCCCTGTGGAAGTGGCGCCGTAAGACAAGGGACTTGGTCGGGCGCGTGCAGGCCAGGGCGGGGCTCGGCGACCGTGGCATGCGGAGGCTAAGCAACGGCCTGGAAGTGGCCTTCGTGGTTATTGTGATTCTGGCGCTGCTGGTGTGGATTTCCTTCGCCGTGCGCTGGCAGCAGGAACTCGCCGGCCTGATGGGTGCGGAGGCTTACACGGCGGGAGAGTTCCTGCTGGTGCTGCCAGTTGGCCTAGGCCTGTGGGCGCTGATCGTGCTGGTGGGCAAGGGGCTGCTCTGGTTGATTGAGGCCCTGGAAGAAGGTCCAGTAGGGCGACGGCTCGGCGGGGTGACCCGCCCCGTATTCGCCTGGTTGGCCGTCGGAATGGCGCTGATTTTCCTGGTGGATACGGTCGTTCCGGGCACCGTCGTGCGTGGTGCCGAACGGGTGTTTTCGGTTCGGGACCAGGAGATTCGGCCGGATCTTAAACAACCTCATGTCCCGGAGCGTTCCGGCAGCCCGCAGTCACCCAACAAGTGGGAGGACCTGGGGGCGTTTGGCACTAGGTTCGTCGGCCTCGGCCTGTACAAGGACGAACTTGAAGCGCTGACCGGTCGCCCCAGCAAAGAGCCCATCCGCGTCTACGCCAGCCTGGAAAACGGAGCGGAGGATACAGATACCGCCCGTGCGGAAAGCGTGGTCGAAGAATTGAAGCGGACGGGCGCGAAGGATCGCAAGGCGTTGCTCGTGGTGCCCGCGACCGGTACCGGATGGGTGAACCCCACGGCAGCCCAGGCCTTTGAGCTGATGTTCGACGGCGATTCCGCCATCGCCTCGGCACAGTACTCGTACTTGCCCAGTGGCGTGCAGTTCATCGCCGACCAGCAGCGCGTGGAAGACGCAGGTGAGGCACTTGTTTCCACGGTTGTGGACTGGTGGCACACCCTGCCGAAGAACCATCGCCCGAAGCTCTACGTCTACGGCGAATCGCTAGGCACTAACGCAGGTAGCGGTGCGTTCTCCGGTGTGCGTGACATCGTCTCTAGTGTGGACGGCCTGTTGTGGGTAGGACCACCGAATTCCAATAAGCTGTGGCACGATCTGGTGGATCGGCGTGACCCTGGCTCGCCGGAGGTATCCGCGGAGTACGCGGGTGGGCTGAACGTTCGCTTCGCGGAGAACACCGATGAGATCTGGCGCTGGCGCCGCGAGGAGGATCTTTCCTCCCGCGCCGGATGGCACAACCCGCGCATTCTGTTCTTGCAGCACCCCTCGGATCCGGTGGTGTGGTGGTCGCCGTCGCTGATCGCCAGGGAACCGGATTGGCTGAAGGAACCGGCGGGCTTCGACCGCTCGCCGTCGATGTCTTGGATTCCTTTCGTCACTTTCTGGCAGGTCACGATGGACCTTCCGGTTGCAGCTAACGTGCCGAATGGCCACGGGCACAACTACGGCAACGGCGTGCTGGACGCGATGCTGGCGATGGTCGGTGGGGCGGACTTTAACCCGCGCCGCGCCGCGGAGCTCCGCGGGCAGTTGGATGAGGCGATGTTGACCCAGGGACCGGAGAAGGAAGTCGGCGTGGACAACAGCAAGAACAGCGGCTAGGTCGCGCCCTCACCAGGGACAAGTGGTGCAGCCTGACCAGGGGAGAAGGGGCGCTGGCTGCTAACGCGCCGGTGGGGCGCGTACTGTGGAGAATCATGATTTTGATCAACGTAAAGTACAAGGTTCGCCCCGAGTTCGCCGACACCTTCCTGCAGGAGGTCTCCTGGTTCACGGAAGGCACCCGTGCGGAGGAAGGCAACATCTTCTTCGACTGGTTCCGCGATCCCGAGAACTTCAACGAGTTCCTGTTGATCGAAGCTTTCCAGGACGATGCCGATGTCGCACACGTCGAGTCCGAGCACTTCAAGCGCGCCTGCGACGAGATGCCGAAGTACCTGCTGGAGACCCCGGAGATCATCAACACGAAGATCCCGGGCAAGACCGAGTGGGATCGCATGGCCGAGTTCCGCGTCGAGGACAACTAGAAACTAACCACTAACAACGAACCCAGTACCCAAGTAACCAGCATGACCGTCAGCGTCTTCGACCTCTTTCAGATCGGCGTAGGCCCGTCGTCCTCGCATACCGTCGGACCGATGCGCGCGGGACTGTCCTTCGCGCAGCGGGTCAAGGCTCTTGTGGGTGTGGACGCCACGTCTCCCCGCGCTGCCGACTCAGCCCAAGGCGAGCGGCTGCACCCGCTGGGATCTGACAAGCTGGCAGACGTGGTGAGCCTGCCCGATGAGGGCGAACACGGGCTAAGCATCAGCATTATCCTTTATGGCTCGCTGGCAGCTACCGGCGCTGGTCACGGCACACTGGGGGCTTGCCTGCTGGGCTTGGACGGTGCCGACCCGGCGCAGGTGGATCCGGACTATATGCAGTCCCGGCTGGAAGAGATTCGCCAGACCCGCACCATTTATCTGGCGGGGGATAAGAACCTGCCCGTCACCTGTGGTTTCGAGGACATCGTGCTGCGCCCGACGGTGCGCCGCTCGATTCACACGAATGCCTTGACATTCGTGGTCAGTGGCCTGACCAGCCCCGAGCAGCCCGCCACGGCTGAGCCACTGAAACAGACCTACTATTCCATCGGCGGTGGCTTCATCCGCACCGAGGAGGAAGTCCCGACCCTGGACGAGCTCAGCGGGGCGTGGCTGTTCGAGTCCGGCGACAAGCTGATCTCCCTAGCCGAGCACGCGGGCATCAGCCTGGGGGAGGTGCAGCGGCGCTGCGAACAATCGCTGCGCACCGATGAACAGATTGATGCGAACCTGGACGCTATTGCCCAGGCTATGCAGGATTGCGCCAAGCGTGGCGTGACCTTTGCTGGAGTGCTGCCGGGTTCTCTGATGGTTCGCCGTCGCGCCAAGCGCTGGTACGACCAGTTGATGGACGAAGATCCGCACCGCACCGCGGAGTTTTCCGAGGATTGGGTGAACCTGGTCGCCCTGGCGGTGAACGAGGAGAACGCGGCCGGTGGGCGAGTGGTCACCGCGCCGACGAACGGTGCCGCGGGCATCATCCCCGCCGTGATGTTCTATGCACGCGAGTTCACGCCCGCGGGCAAGGAGAACCCCTTCCAGGTGAACCGGCGCTTCCTACTGGCCGCGGGTGCGATTGGCTCGCTGTACAAGGAGCGCGCCAGCATCTCCGGTGCGGAGGTCGGGTGCCAGGGAGAGGTCGGCTCGGCAGCCTCCATGGCTGCGGCCGGGCTGGCGGAGATCCTCGGCGGTTCGCCACGTCAGGTGGCCAATGCTGCGGAGATTGCAATGGAGCATTCTTTGGGGCTTACCTGCGACCCCATCGGCGGGCTGGTGCAGATCCCTTGTATCGAAAGAAATGCCATCAGTGCAGGTAAGGCTATCAACGCGGCCAAGATGGCTATGCGCGGTGACGGGGATCATCACGTCACCCTCGACGAGGTTATCGAGACGATGCGCCAGACCGGCAAGGATATGTCAGAGAAGTACAAGGAAACGGCCGGTGGAGGACTGGCCACGAACGTTTCCGTGAATATCCCCGAATGTTAAGCCGTCTCCGTGGCCGTCGGCGCTTCGCCTTTGTCGCGATATAGCGCCAGGTGAATCGCCATCACCGCCAGGGCGAGGAGGGTCCACCACAGGTAGGCGTTGCCCAGGATTACCTGCCAGGCGTTCCACTCCAACTCGCGCTGCTCCTGGAAAGGAACAAAAGCGGAGGGCTCGAAGGCGAAGGCGGCGAAGCCCAGCACTACCAGTCCCGTCCACAGCCAACGCGGCGTGGCCAGCGGGGACGTGGGGTTGGCTACCGCATAGCTGGCCAACGCCACCAGCAGCACTGGGGCCCACGACCAGTGGTGGTTCCAGGAAATCGGGCTGGCCAGCAGGGCGAAGAGTGAATTGACGCACAACGCGACGATGGGAGCCTGTGCCTGCAGTAGCTTGAACATGACGAACGCGACGATCACCAGCGAGGCGCACACTAGCAGCACCCACAGCAGGCTGGAGGAGTCCGCCGTTCGCAGTCCGAAACGGTAGAGCAGACCGTTGAGGCTCTGGTTCAGGGCGTATTCATGGTTGCCGATGCGGCTGGAATCGCGCAGCGTGTGGGTCCAATACTCCAGAGAATCCCGCGGCAGGATCAGCCACGCCAAAGCTGTAGTGCCCAGCGTGCCCGCGCCCATGCGCAGGATGGAACCCCAGTCCTTGCGCAGAAGGAACCACAGGCCGAACACTGCGGGCGTCAATTTGATAGCAACCGCAGCACCCGTCAACAGGCCACGAAAACGGCGAGGAACGACCAGCGCATCTGCGAAGACCATGCCCATCAGCAACACGTTGATCTGCCCATAAGCCAGGCTGGTGTGGATTGGGCTCAGGTGGATCAGCACGACGGCCAGCGCCACCGCGATCCACCCGGCAGATGTGCGATCCAGGCGCGCCGCCACGTGCAGGGTGTGGGCGAAAACCCACCAGGTAATTGCGACCGTGGCGGCAATCAAAAGGATCGCCGAAAGGTCATAGGGCAGAACCGCCAGAGGCGTGAAGAGAAGCGCCGAAATCGGGGGATAGGTAAACGGCAGGTACGTATCGCCGATGATGTGGAAGTGGCCGCTGTAGAGCTCCTGGCCGTCCAGGACGCGTTGGGCTCCCACCCGATAGACATCCAGATCCAGGTGGTAGTGGAAGCCGCGGGTGTTGATCACCTTCGGCAAGACGGACAGCACCGCGAGCACGCTAAGCATGATCTTAACCGGAAGGCTGATCGACAGGTGCCTAAAGTTCTCCATCCGCGTTGAAGCGGCTCCCTTTGTCTGCATAAAGGCTAATTATTGCACCTTTCGTGGCGCGAGTTGCGCCCAGGTTCGGCAACGTGGGGAGGGGAAAACACATTAGGCGTTTGGCCTGCGAAGAACTAAAGTAAGAAAGATGAACAACGCACTACCCAAGCTGGACAAAAAGGCCTACGAAAAGGAGCTTAAGCGGCTCCAGGCGGAACTCGTCGAAATGCAGCAGTGGGTGGTGGAAACAGGTGCGCGTATCGTCATCGTGATGGAGGGGCGCGATGCTGCTGGTAAGGGTTCCGCCATCAAGCGCATCACCCAGTACCTCAGCCCGCGCGTGTGCCGGATCGAGGCACTGCCGGCGCCGAGCTCGCGCGAGCAGGGCCAGTGGTATTTCCAGCGTTACATTGAGAAGCTGCCGACGGCCGGAGAGATCGTCATTTTCGACCGCTCCTGGTACAACCGTGCCGGTGTGGAGCGCGTGATGGGCTTCTGCACCACCCAGGAATACCGCCGCTTCCTGCACCAGGCACCGATCTTCGAGCGCCTGCTGGTGGAGGACGGCATTATCCTGCGCAAGTACTGGTTCTCCGTTTCTGACGAAGAGCAGATCCGCCGCTTCCAGTCCCGCCAGTCCGATCCGCTGCGCCAGTGGAAGTTGTCCCCGATGGACTTGCAGTCCATCACGCGCTGGGAGGACTACTCGCGCGCGAAGGACGAAATGTTTGTGCACACCGACATTCCTTCCGCACCGTGGTACACGGTGGAGTCCGAGGACAAGAAGCGTTCCCGCATCAATGTGATCAACCACCTGCTGAACACGATCCCGTGGGAATACGTGGAAAAGAGCGTGCCGAAGATCCCGGAGCGCCCGGAATCCGAATCGACCTACGAGCGCCCGCCGCGCACCCAGTTCCGCTACGTGCCTGACGTGGCCAAGGCTTTGGAGAAGGCGGCTGTGAAGCAGGCCGAGGACTCTGACTCTCAGGAAGCAAAGAAGGCTGAGAAGTCCGACAAGGCCGACAAGGCCGAAAAGTCTGAGAAGGACAAGAAGTCTGGGGACAAGAAGGCTGGAGACAAGAAGTCCGCAAAGGAAAAGTCCAAGAAAAAGAAGGACAAGAAGTCCAAGAAGTCCTCTAAAAAGTCGAAGTAAGCCCAAAGGGGCAGCGAAAACTGCTGTCCGGCTGCGGTGGGTCGGGGTTCCTGCAATTATGGTTGCATGGCCGACAAGAGAAGGAAGCACCCGACCTACGACCCGGACGCCGAGGTAACCACCGTCGTCGCCGGTCATATCGGAGTGATTGAGCTAAACCGCCCGAAAGCTCTGAATTCCTTAAGCGTAGAGATGATTCGCCTTATCCGCGAAGCCATCGACAAGTGGGCGGATGACGATTGGATTCAGTTCATCGTCCTTAAGTCCTCCTCTGAAAAGGCTTTTTGCGCGGGCGGCGACGTTCGCTATGTGCGAATGCGCGACAAGAAGCGCATGTACCGCTTCGGGGATTCCTTCTTCGAGGAAGAGTACGACCTCAACGAGCGACTCTCCCAGGTAAACAAACCCGTCATCGCGTTGCTGGAGGGCATCGTCATGGGCGGCGGCATGGGTATTTCAATGCACGGTTCGCACCGTGTGGTTACCCCGCGGACGCTCGGTGCGATGCCCGAGGCCGCCATTGGCTTCGTGCCCGATGTCGGAATGTCTTATCGTCTGACCCACCTGGATGTGTCGCCTGCGGTGGGGCTTTTTATTGCCACGACGGGCTGGAGGCTTAGCCCCGCCGACATGCTGTACACGGGGCTCGGCACGAACTTGGTTGCGGACGTGAATAAGTTCGAATCCGACTTGCACTCCGGTGATTTGCCGGAAGCCCTGCGTAGTAATGCGCTAGATCCGCAAGCGCTGCAGGAACCAACCTCCATCTTGCAGAAGCACCACGAATGGATTGAACAGACCTTTGCCGACGGCGATTGGGGCGCGATCGAGGCCCGGATCGTTGAGGCTGTAGATGCTAGTTCTTCTATTGGGGACGCCGAGCTGACCCAGTTTATAACCAAGGTGGCCGAATCCTTGCAGGGGGCCAGCCCGGAGAGCCTGGTGGCGACGGTTGAACTGTTCCGACGCGCGGAACGCGCGACCCTTCGCGAGGCTCTGGACATGGAGTACAAGGTCGGTTCTGAGCTGCGACGCGGCAAGAACTTCATCGAAGGCGTGCGCGCGGTGCTGGAGCACAAGGACCACAACGCGCAATTTGATCCCGCAACCACCGACCAGGTTGATGTGCAGAAGTGGCGGGAGCTGCTGGCTTAGCTGGTCGCAGTGTTCCCCTCGCGGCGCTGCACGCGTAGCCAGACGATGAATCCCCACATGACGAACGCGCCGTAAATGAGGTAAAGCGCGGCGGAGGGGTAGTAGCCAGCTGTGAGCAGTAGCGGTACGCCGACGATGTCCACCCCGATCCAGATCAGCCAGAACTCTGTCCAGCCGCGAGCCATGCCGAAGGTCGCCAGGATGGAACCGGTGAAGATCCAGGCATCTGCCCACGGTCCCCACGAACCGAGTGCGTCGAAGATGAGCGCGAAAACGACGGTGCCGGCGATCGCGAAGGCCAGCATTCCTAGGCGCGCCTTGGCGCTGGCCCAGCTGGGCTGAACGGCGGCGCTATCGGCCGCGGGTTCGCTGACGATGGAGCGCGAAGGGTCGGTGTTGTCAGGTTCGCGCATGCCGGCGGTGCGCGCGCGGTTCCACTTGTACCAGCCGTACAGCGAAACGATGAGGAACATCACCTGGCGACCGGCCTGGCCGTAGAGGTCCAGATCCTGCGGGGTGTGGAACAGGCCGCCCATGAATACGGTGAACAGCAGCATGTTGCCGACGATGCCCACGGGCCACGCCCAGACAACGCGCTTCATACCGCCGACGGCGGATGCTAGACCGAATGCGTTGCCGACGATTTCTCGCCACAGGATCGGGTAGCCGCCGATGATCAGCGTTGCATTCAGAAGCGTTGAGAAAATTCCTTCGGATTCCACACCGACCATCTTTCCCCATCAATCCGCGGGGCGGAAAACCGGGGTGCCAGAGCGCCTGCGGGCACCAGTGCCCTAGGGGATGGGGGAGCCTAGCCGCGGTCCACGCTGGCCAGCATGTCGAAGGCGCGGTCGTAGAGTTCC
Organism: Corynebacterium sp. LK28; assembly: GCF_014335105.1. Lineage (NCBI taxonomy): Bacteria > Bacillati > Actinomycetota > Actinomycetes > Mycobacteriales > Corynebacteriaceae > Corynebacterium > Corynebacterium sp. LK28. Next base: position 70,738 of record NZ_PDGZ01000012.1, read on the forward strand.
CGCGGGGTGGAGCCAGCAGATAGCCTATCGTCCACGGCCGCCTCCATGGCACGCAGTGCAATGCTGAAGGATACGTCCAGCAGTAGGAAGGCATCGAAGGGGGTGAGGGCAGGGTCGATTTCGCAGATCGCGGTTGTGCCCGGTTGAGTGAGGGAGGGCAGATCTACCTCGAGGCTCTCCCCACTACTGTTCTTCTGCGGGTGCTCCAGCATGATGAGCAGCGGCTTGAACTTGCGGATGTCCGGCACTGTTGGGTCGAGGATTTCCCCTTCAGGGCTCTGTGGTGGGTAGCAGTAGGTCCACATCGTGTCGCGGAGGATGTCCGCAGTCCGCCCCGTGGGGTGGTCAGCGGCGATGTCGTGTAGGTGCTGCGCAAAGTTCTCAAAAACATCGTGCAGGTAGTAGGCGAAGACGTCATCCCGGCGTTCGAAGTAGTTGTGAAAGGTACGGGGCGACACACCTGCTTGCTTGGTGATGGCATGGACTGTCGCTGCTTCCGGCCCGTCGTTGATGAAGAGGTCGACGGCAGCATCGATCAGGCTTCGCTTAGTGAGGGCTTTCTTTTCTTCGCGCCGAGATGCAGAGGGTTCGGGAATGCTCGAACTCGAGGACATGGGGGACCTTTCAGTAATTCTTGTACGTTACACTAACCTAGCTCTGAAAGGCCGTTTGCCAATAAGTGAAAAGCGTTCCTCACATCACTATCTGTAGACGGGGATCCGTCCTGTTCGAGTGCGGTGAAAATGCCGGGGACGAGCATGATTGTTTGAACGACAAGGAGCGCATTCGGGGTGCTCAGTTCCTTCCCCTCTCGATAGCTATAGTCCTGTAATGCCTGCACAAGAGGGGAGAAAAACTCTAGACTGCTGTGGAACCTACGGTCATTATCTCCGAACAATTCCGCCCGCAGATGGGGTGGAGTGCCATGTAGGTGATCGGCAATGCGCGACAGCGATTCGATGCTAGTGGGGCTTGCAGCTGGTCGATTATAAAAGCTGATTGCAATATCTTCGGCGATCGATATCAACTTTTTGCCAGGTTCTGCAAGATTCACCATGTCAACCATTTCGTCAAGAAACTGGTTGATCATGTGCAACAATGCTGCCTCACGATGTGGGAAGTAATTGTGAAATGTGCGCGTTGATATATTCGCCTTTTCTGCGATCCGGGCGATTGTTGTGCCTTCTGTCCCCTCATTTACCAATAGGTCGACGGTGGCGTAAGCAATGCGCGTACGCGTCGCGGCCTTCTTGCGGTCCCGTAGACCGGAGGTGCTCATGCCTTGCATTGTGACGCCCCTACTTCCCATCCTCTAGCGCCTCCGCAGGGCGCCCATCGTCCTCTTGGTTGGCGTGATCGTTCTTCGCTCCTGCTTCCAGGCCGACCAGGCTTTCGCCTTCGACATCGACAGCGGGGATGATCTTGCCCAGCCACGTGGGGAACTTCCACGCGTGCTCGTCGAGAAGGAACATCGTCGCTGGAATAAAGGTCATGCGGACGACGAAGGCGTCAAAAAATACGGCGGTGGCCAAGGCAAAGCCCATAACCTTAATAAACGGCTCGTCGGCCATGATGAACGCGGCGAAGACCGAGATCATGATCAGCGCGGCGGCTGTGACTACACGCGCACCGTGCTTAAAGCCGTTGGCCGTGGCGTTGCCGGCGGTCTTGCCGTGCGCCCAGCCTTCGCGCATGCGGGTGACAAGGAAGACCTGGTAGTCCATGGCCAGGCCGAAGACGATACCGATCAGCATGATGGGGAGGAAGGAAATGATCGGCTGCGGATCGTCGATGATTCCGCCGAAGCCTTCCTGCCACAGTGCAACGGTGACGCCGAACGTGGCGGCGACGGACAGGCCGAAGCCGAGCGCGGCGATTAGCGGTACCCAGATGGAACGGAACACCACCATCAGCAGGATGAACGCCAGCACCAGCACAATGGCGATGTAGGGGATGAGGACGTCCGACAGGCGCTGGGAGATGTCCTCGTACATGGGCGTTACACCGGTGATGGCGTAGCTGGCGCCGGTCTTGTCGGTGTAACCGGCTTCCGCGGCGCGCATCTGCTCTAGCACGTCGGCCGCGCGGGCATCCGTTGCTCCGTAGGACGGGGTGATGAGCACCTGGGCTGCGGTGCCCAAGTCGGCGGGATTGTGCGGATCTCCGTTGGTCTGAACAATCTGCGCGTTGTCTACGCCGTCGGTGCCCTGGAGCGCGGCCACTGCCTCTTGTGCGGCGGCGGCCTTCTGCTTTTCGTCGAGGCTGCCGTATTCGACGAGGGCGACCATTGGTGCATTGCGGCCGGCGCCGAAGCCCTCTTCGGTCATTTCGTACGCCACTCGGTTCGGCGTGCCCTTAGCCATGGATCCATCGGAAGGCATGGCCAGGCGCAGGTTCATGGCGGGGATGGCCAAAAGAACCAGCAGAACCGCAGAGGCGATCAGCCACAGTGCGGGCTTCTTGCGGATCATACGTACCCATTTCAGGCCCATGGTCGGCTTGTCGTTCTCCGGGTCCGGTGCCTTGACGATCGGGGCGCGGCCAGCGAAGACCTTCGTGCCGATGAGACCCATGATGGCGGGAAGCAGGGTGATCGCGACGATAACGGCGATGGCCACTGTCAGCGCGGCGGCCAGCGCCATGGCGGTAAGGAAAGGAATGTTGATGATCGACAGCGCGGCCAGTGCGATCAGCACCGTAAGGCCAGCGAATACCACGGCGGAACCGGCCTTGCCGACGGCCAGCCCAGCCAGATGTGCCCGCTCCTTGGCGGGAATGGTCTTGAACTTCTGCTGCAGCTCCTTCGGTTCCAGATCCTGCCCGTTCACATGGGCGATCAGTTCACTGCGGAAGCGGGAGAGGATAAACAGCGCGTAGTCGATGCCCACGGCCAGGCCGATCATGGAAGCCAGGGTCGGGGTCATGGAGTTAATGCTGTCGGTGATGGAGGTCGCGGCCATGACGATACCGATGCCGGTACCCACTCCGATCACCGCGGAGAGTAGCGGAAGACCGGCGGCGACGAGGCTGCCGAAGGTGACGATCAGCACGACGGCGGCGACGGCAAGGCCGATGATTTCGGAGGCCATGCTCATCTCCGGCTGCTGGAATGCGTTACCGGACCAGCCGACCTGGAGGTTGCCCTCGTTGTCCTTGACCACCTCCTCGAACTTCTTCACATCCTCGGCGGGGACGTCGGCGGCGGTCTCCGCGTCGAAGGAGACCTCGATGATGCCGGTGCGCTTGTCGGGGCTCAGAGGGCTCAAGGCAGCAATGTCGGAGGCAACCTGTTCCTTCGGCATGCCCTGCTTCTGCTTCATCGGAGCCATCTGCTGGTGCATATTTTCGCTGGCTAGGACAGGGGAGACTAGCTTTTCCTTGTCCTGCAGGAAGTCCAGCTTCTGCAGCGCCTGCAGAATGTCCTCGGTCGACTGAGCTGCCTCGCCCTCCGCGAGGTTCTGCCCCTCGGGGGCTTGGATGACTAGCTTGCCCTTGGCGGCCTCTAGCGCATCGGCATCCTCACCATTGGGGAAGAGCTCCTTGATCCTTTCCTGGGTTTCGATGGATTCCAACCCAGGGATCGTGAAGGACTGGGAGGTTGGTTTCGTTAGCAGTGCAGAGGCGGTGCCCACGCCGACCAGCACTATGAGCCAGACGGCGAGGAAACGCCACTTGTGGAAGTACGCGGAACGACCGACGCGATACAGAAATTTAGCCATGCACAAAATATTGCACAGATAGTGAATTGTTGCCAACCCTGTGCAATATTTTTCTGGCTGAGCCGGAAGGCTGGCCTACTAGTTTGGCCCAGAAGTCTGCCCGAGAAATCAGGCCGGACTAGTCGGCGACCAGCGTCTCCATCGTCAGCTCCGGATGCTCCTTCTCCACGAAAGCCAGCTTCCACTTGTCGCCGAACAGGGCGATCAGTTCCCCATCGGAGCGGGTGAAAATCTCCACGCCTCGCTGCTTGGCCAGCACCGGCGCGGATTCGGCGTCGGTACGACGGGCGACAGAGTAGGGTACAGGGTCGGCCACGGTCTCCACGTTGTACTCAACGTCCATGCGCGCCTGCATAACCTCGAACTGCATGGGGCCAACGGCGGCCATGACCGGGTTAGCGTCACCGCGCGCATCGTTGCGCAGGATCTGCACAACGCCTTCGGAATCCAGTTGCTCGAGGGCCTTGCGGAACTGCTTGTACTTGCCCAGGGACTTGGCGCGCAGCGTGCGGAAATGCTCCGGCGCGAACTGCGGCATGGGCGGGAACTGCACCTTTTTGCCGCTGTAGATCGTGTCGCCGGGCGCTAGCGAGCCCGCGTTCACCAGGCCCACGATATCGCCGGGGTACGCGGCCTCCACAGTCGAGCGGGTGCGGCCGAACACAGTCAGGGCGTACTTCGTAGAGAAAGACCGGCCCGACTGGGCGTGCGTGACCTGCATGCCACGTTCGAACACGCCGGAGACCACGCGCATGAAGGCCAGCGAGTCGCGGTGATTGCGGTCCATGCCCGCCTGTACCTTAAACACCACGCCGGAAAACTCGTCACTCGGATCGCGGTGCTCGTCCACGGCAACGGAGTTGCCACCCGCGGTGGCCTCCACGACCTTCGGATCTGAATCGCGTCCAGCCGGTGCGGGGGCAAGCGCGCACAGCGTATCCAGGATCTGGTGTACGCCGAAGTTCAGCATCGCGGAGGCGAAGATCAGAGGGGAAGTGGTGCATTCCAGGAAGAGATCCTGGTCGTGCAAAGCGCCATCCGCGGCCAGCAGCTCGACTTCTTCCGCGGCCGTGTCCCAGACATCGGCTTCCCGCTCGGCGGCCTGCTCCGGGGTGTAGTGCTCCTCCGGCGCGATGGTCGAGCCACCGGCGGTGCGCAGGAAGTGAATGTACTCCTCAGCTTCGCCATCGTCGTTGATGCGCGCCAGACCGCGGAAGTCGCCAGCCTCACCGACGGGCCAGAAAAGGGGAGTGGGCTGCAGCTGGATCTCGTTGACGATCTCATCCACCAGCTCCAGCGGGCTCCGCCCAGGACGGTCCCACTTGTTCACCACTGTCACGATCGGCAGACCGCGGGCCTTACACACCCGGAACAGCTTCAGCGTCTGAGGCTCCAGGCCCTTCGCCCCGTCTATCAGCATCACCGCGGCGTCCACAGCAGAAAGAACTCGGTAGGTATCCTCCGAGAAGTCGGCGTGACCCGGGGTGTCTACCAGGTTGATCATGTACGGCTCGCCCTCGTGGCCCTCCGGGGCGTATTCGAACTGCAGGGCGGAGGAGGCGATGGAGATGCCGCGGTCCTTCTCCATATCCATCCAGTCAGAGACGGTGGACTTACGCCCCGCCTTTCCGTGGACCGCACCGGCTTCCTTAATCATGTGTGCGTGCAGGGCAAGAGCCTCGGTGAGGGTGGACTTACCAGCGTCCGGGTGGGCGATAACGGCGAATGTGCGGCGGCGGTTGGCCTCAGTAGCAGTAGAGCTCATAATGCATCAAGCCTAGCTGGTAGCCCCTAGCGGGTGTGAATGTCATTGCGGGCGATGTCGTTGCCCTTGGTCACGATCAGCTCTACCGCGTCCGCGGCCGTGTCGATCGCTGTGCTCAGCCAGGTCTGCTCCCCGTCAGTATCGAATTGCTCCCCGTCAGTATCGAATACGGAAAGCACGAAATCGATCACGCTAGTGCCCTGCGGCGGGCGCCCAATGCCCATGCGCACGCGGGTGTACTGGTTAGTGCCCAGGTGACGGGTGGTGGACTTCAACCCGTTGTGGCCGCCCTCCCCGCCCTGATCCTTGATGCGGATGCGCCCGGGCGCGATGTCCAACTCATCGTGGAGAACGATGACCTTCTGGCTGGGAATGCCATATCGCTCCGCCAGCGGGCCGATGGCCGCGCCGGATTCGTTCATGTACGTCGTGGAACGCACCAGCGCCACGGGTACTTCAGCAATCTCCACCAGCGCTACTTGCGCCGGCGCGCCCGCGACGGGCTGCAACTGTCCCGAATGCCTTTCTAGCAGCTCATCGACAGCCATGTACCCGATGTTGTGCCTGGTCCCGGCGTATTTCGCGCCGGGGTTGCCCAGGCCGACAACCAGGAACTCGGGCTTGATATCCGGGGTGGTCGCAGTCGCGCGCTCGGCCGAGCCGGAGCCATCTGCACCGCCGTCGCGGTGACAGCCAAACAAGGTCGCGAAAATCTTCTTCAAGGAACTCACGCGCTCTAGTCTCTCACATCTCTTTTAGGTCCCCGGCGCCGCTTATCCCGCCGGGGAAGGTGCCTCTAGCCTTGTACTTCTAGCCCTGCGCCAGCAGCCGCTCGACCTCATCCGCCGCGTCGGCACACATTATCGCCACGTCGGCGGCCTCGCTCTTCGGGAAGGGCTTCAGCACATAGGCCGCCGGATCCATACGACCGGGTGGCCGCCCGATACCGCACGACAGGCGCCAATAGTCCTTCGTGCCCAGCGACTTTGTGATGGATTTCAGCCCGTTGTGCCCCTTGTCGCCACCGGACTGTCGCAGCTTCACTGCCCCCGGATCGCCTTCCAGGTCGTCGTAGGCCACGATGATGTTCTCCGCCGGGATTTTAAAGAACGCCGCCAGCTGCTGTACCGGCCCGCCGGAGACGTTCATGTACGTCCGCGGTTGCGCCAGCACCACCTTGCGCCCCGCGATGTTCACTTCGGCGATGTCGGTGTTGGTCTTCTTGTGGGTACTCAGCCGTGCGGCTGGAACTTGTCGATCGAGTACCTCGCCAATCACCATGCGCCCGACGTTGTGCCTTGTCGTAGCGTATTTATCGCCGGGGTTACCCAGGCCGACGAGCAGCCACGTGTCGCTGTTGGTGTGTTGCTTTTTGTTTTGGGACGCCACCTTCTCCAGCCCTCTCTCTAGCTCACTGACGGTCATTGTACTGTCCACCCCGGATAGCCCCCGCAGCCGTGGGGTGGCGTCAATAAAAAAGGGCCACACCGTGCGTAGGTTGCACGTGTGTGGCCCCAGTGGGTGAAGGGGGAGTGGTTTACTCCTCGGACTCGCCCTCTGCGGACTCGCCCTCGGCTGCCTCGGCAGCCTCGCCCTCGGCGGCTTCGCCCTCTGCGTCCGGCTCCGGCAGTTCCTCTTCCACCGGCTCCACAACGTTGATGATCAGGGTGTCCTCTTCGGAAACCAGGGAAGCGTTGCCCGGCATCTGCAGGTCGCTAGCCAGGATCTGGTCGCCGATTTCCTTGCCCTCAACATCGACGGTGATCTCTTCCGGAATGTTCAGAACGTCAGCCAGGATGGTGATGACGTCTGCTTCCTGGGTGACCAGGGCGCCCGGAGCTGCCTCACCAGTGAAGACAACCGGAACGTCAACCTCAACCTTTTCGCCGCGCTTAACGTTCAGCAGGTCAGCGTGGTCAACGTCCAGGGTCAGCACGTTCTGGTCAACAGCCTTGATCATGACCAGGTGGTCCTGGCCCTCGACCTCCAGCTCCAAAACGGCGTTGACGCCCTCGTTACGCAGGATTGCCTGGAACTCCAGGATGTCAACGTGGACGTGCATCGGCTCCAGATTGTTGCCGTAGACAACAGCCGGAACGCGGAAGTCGCGACGCAGGCGGCGGGAAGCGCCCTTACCGAACTCGGTACGCAGCTCGCCCTTCAGACGGGTGATATCAGCCATGAATTTCTCCTTCTAGTTTTACGCTTCAGATGGACTCTGATTGCTTTGTGCGTTTCAACCGCGGGCATAAAAAATGCCGCGATATCTCGCGGCGTGTATGCATCCCACAGTTTTATTGGTCACGCACCCGCACGCGAGCGGTCTCGCTTAAAGGTTACGTCAAACAAAAAGAAGGGGGAATGTGCTTTTCGCGCCGATAACGGCCAAATCCTGTAGAAGAATTCAGCCCTCGCCGAGATTCGAAAGTATGTTAGCACACCCCCAACCGGGGAATAAAACTACTCAAACAGAGTGGTCACGGAGCCATTCTCGAAGATCTCGTGAATGGTCTTAGCCACCAGCGGGGCGATAGACAGCACCGTCAGGTTGTCCCAGCCCTCAGTGGACTGCGGCAGCGTGTCGGTGGTGATGATCTCGCGGGCGCCACAGTTGCTCAGGCGCTCGCGTGCCGGGCCGCTGAACACACCGTGGGTGGTAGCGATGATCACGTCGCCCGCGCCAGCTTCGCGCAGCACGCCGACGGCGCCAGCGATGGTTCCACCGGTATCGATCATGTCATCCAGCAGCACGCAGGTGCGGCCCTTCACGTCACCGACCACGCGGTTGGCGGTGACCTTGTTGGCCACGTCTACGTCGCGGGTCTTGTGGATGAAGGCCAGCGGGGCATCGCCCAGCACGTTGGCCCACTTCTCGGCTACCTTCACGCGGCCGGCATCGGGGGAGACCACGCAGATGTTGTCCAGGTTGTAGTTGGACTTCACGTGGTCGGTCAGGATCGGCATGGCGTGCATGTGGTCCACCGGGCCATCGAAGAAGCCCTGGATCTGATCCGTGTGCAGGTCGACGGAGACGATGCGGTCCGCGCCAGCGGTCTTCAGTAGGTCGGCAACCAGGCGTGCGGAGATCGGCTCGCGGCCGCGGTGCTTCTTATCCTGGCGGGCGTAGGGGTAGAACGGCAGGATCGCGGTGATGCGCTTGGCGGAGCCGCGCTTCAGAGCGTCGATCATGATCAGCTGTTCCATCAGCCAGTTATTCAACGGCTGCGGGTGGGACTGGAGTACGAAGGCATCGGAACCGCGGACGGACTCTTCGAAGCGAACGAAGATCTCGCCATTGGCGAAGTCGCGGGCGGTGGTCGGAGTGACCTCGATGCCCAGTTCGCGGGCAACAGCCTCCCCCAATTCCGGATGAGCCCTGCCGCTAAACAGCATCAGGTTCTTTTGATTGTCGATCCAGTGGGTGGTGGACACTTGTGCTTTAACCTTCCGGTCGAAGAGCTGGACTATTCACCTTTTAATAGGGCGCTCCCCATTTTAGGTCGCGCCCAAAGATATCAACAAAACCAGAGCGGCGGAGTGCGCTACTGCTGGTCAGCTTGTGGCGTGGAGGCTGGCGAACCACCTTCGGCCACGCGCTTGGCGGCGGCTTCCCCGGCTTCAGCTGCCGGGGTGCCGGGGCGCTTCTTAGCGACCCAACCCTCGACGTTGCGCTGCTTTCCGCCGGAGACCACCAGTGCTCCCGGAGGTACATCCTCCTTGATCACGGTGCCGGCACCAGAGTACGCGCCATCGCCCACGACGACCGGGGCGATAAACATCGAATCCGAGCCGGTGCGCACGTGGGAGCCCACGGTGGTGTGGTGCTTGTTCACGCCGTCGTAGTTCACGAACACGCTGGAGGCGCCGATGTTGGAGTATTCGCCGATCGTTGCATCGCCGACGTACGTCAGGTGCGGCACCTTCGAGCCCCGCCCGATGTTTGCCTTCTTGGCTTCGACGAAGCCGCCGAGCTTGCCCTCTTCGCCCAGCACCGTGCCGGGGCGGATGTAGGTGTAGGGGCCGACCTCGGCACGCGGGCCGATGGTGGAATCGGAGCCGTGGGTGCGCACAACGTGTGCGCCTTCGCCGACCGTGACATTCTCCAGCGTGGTATCCGGTCCGATCTGCGCATTGTCGGCGATGGTCGTGGTGCCAAGCAGCTGGGTGCCCGGCAGGATGGTTACGTCCTGGCCGACCTTTACGTCCACGTCGATCCAGGTCGTCGCCGGATCCACGATGGTCGCCCCGCCACGCATTGCGGCGGTTACGGTGCGGCGGTTGAGTTCGGCGCCTGCGGCGGCTAGCTGTACGCGGTCGTTGACGCCCGCCAGTTCCGCCGCATCGGCGGCGATGTGGGCACGCACGGGGTGGCCCGCCCGGCGGGCGATGCTCAGAACGTCTGTCAGGTACAGCTCGCCCTGGGCGTTATCGGTATTCAACTGCGCCAAGCCGTCGCGCAGAATTGCAGCGTCGAAGGCGAACACGCCAGAGTTGACCTCGGTGATTGCCTTCTGCTTCTCCGTCGCGTCCTTTTCCTCGACGATGGCGGTGACCATGCCGTCGTTGGTGCGCAGGATGCGGCCGTACCCGGTGGGGTTGTCCTGGTGGACGGACAGCACGGTTACGCTCGCGCCATTATGGGTGGCGGTGAGTTCCCGCAGGGTATCGGGTGAAAGTAGTGGAACGTCCGCGTTGGTGACCACGACGGTGCCCTCGAAGCCCTCCAGCGCCTCCATCGCGCACTGCACGGCGTGGCCGGTGCCGTTCTGCTGTTCCTGGACAGCCGTATCGATCTCACGCCCCAGCTGCTTGGATACCTCGGCTACAGCCGGGCCGACCTGGTCGCGCCCGTGGCCGATGACAGCAACGATGCGGGCCGGGTCGATGCCGGCAGCGGCGTGCAGGCTGTGGGAAAGGAGGGTGCGACCGCCGATGGAGTGCAGGGTCTTTTGGGTTGCGGACTTCATCCGCGTACCCGCCCCAGCGGCCAGCACGATCACTGCCACAGGCTTGTCTTGGGCCTTCGGGTGAGCTTCGGGGTTCTGTGCAGCATCAGTCACGTTGTTGGCATTCCTTACTTTCGGTTAAAGCGAATTCCAGCATAGCGTCGCTTCGCCGCCGCGTCGGTGAGGGTCGCCCGCGAGCGTTTAAGAAATCTCGCTTTTGCCCACCGATACCTCCGGCAAGCTCTTGGACAGGGCTGCGCCCAGCAGGCCGAAAAGAGCCAGCGCGGCCAGCGCGACCTCGGGGGAAAGCAGAGCCAGCACACTGGTCAGCGCACCCACGATCAGCAGCAACACGCCCATCAGCGTGTTGGCTACCGACACATAGCGGGTGCGCTGCGTGCCCTCTGCCATGTCGACGATATAGGTGGAGCGGGCGACCCTAATCGCAGCGTGGGCAAGCGAAATGATGAAGAACGCGATGGGGAGCCACCACACCAGGGCAGTGGTCCACGCGTGGGCGTCACTAAGCGAAGAAACATAAGCCAGCACCACCGTGACGATTAGGACGATCGTGGCCAACAGCGCGGCGCCGGACAGCGTGTTGCGGGAGCTCACATCCGACAGCCAGCCCGAGACCCTGCCCGCGAGCAACGAGGCCACGCCAGCGGCGATAACGAAGGTGCCCAGGCCCGTGAAAATGGTGCTGGCCAGCGAGGATTTCTCCGCGGCGCTGTGCTGGTTCGCCATTGTGACCAGGAACGTCGGCGATAGCGCGGAGGCCAGTAGTAGCGAACGAACCAGCACGAAGCGCCTAAAGTAGCGGTCAGAACGTACGAGGTCTGCGATGTCGTCGACCACATCGCGTACGTAGTTCGTGCCCTGTGGCAGGTCTTTTTCTTCTTGTTTAGTGACGCCCTCCCGGATCCCCTTAAACAGCCATGCACTGGCCAACCAGGAGACAGCGGCGATGGCGAAAAGGATTGCGAAGAGGGTAGGGGTGAGCTCCCCGCGGGCGGCCTGAATGGCCACGCCCACCAGGATCGCCACCGCACCAGACAGGGTGGTGGCAAAACCGGTCAGGCGCCCGCGGAAGCCCTTCGGCACGGTGCGCCCGGCGATGTCCTTACTGGTCAGCGATACCAAAGAGCGGCAAGTGGACAGCAGAGCGAGGGCGAACAGGATGATCAGTCCGGCCAACAGTCCGCTGGTAAGCAATGCTGCGGCGACCATGATCGCGCACGCCAGTGCCTGGCCGAGAGTGCCTACCTGCATGAAGCCCAACCGCGAGGTCTTCGTCTGCAGCCACGGGCGGAACAAGGCCTGGGGCAGCATCGAACCGGACTCGCGGATCGGCACCAGCAGCGGGATGATCCACGCCGGGGCGGCGACGACCGACAGGAACCACGGCAGAACCGTCTTCGCGGAAACGATCTGATCGCCGATGTTCTGTGTGCCGAAGCCCAGGGAATAGCGCCCCGCGTTCTCTTCGACGTGCTTCAGGTCGCTCTCGGGTGGCGTGCCGATGAATTTCGTGGTGAATGTGTGCCAGAACCTACTGGAATCTGTGTTGGACTTGCCGGACATGTATCGCCCCACCCTTCCAAATAAAAAAGCTCTCCCACCAGGACTCGAACCTAGAATGACGGTACCAAAAACCGTAGTGTTGCCAATTACACCATGGGAGAAGCGCACATATTGATGTGCAGCGAACACTTTACAGCACACCCAACCGGGCGCATAAACCGCCGGGTGGTGTGGAAGATAGACTGTTGGCCATGAGTCAGACAGCCACGTCGCAAGCCAACGCCAACCTTTCGCCGAAACCGGCGCCCAGCCTGGCGGGGCTGCTGAAAGCCGCCGCGCAGGACGGGAAACTGCGCGGGATGATGACGCACCTGGGGGAGGGTTCCCTGCACATGCAGGCCTCCGAGGGCGCGTGGCCTTTCGTTGTCGGCACACTGGCGCAGCGTACTCCGCTGCTGGTGGTCACGGCCACGGGGCGCCAGGCCCAGGACCTGACCACGGTGCTGCGCTACATGCTGGGGGATCGCGTGGAACTGTTCCCGTCGTGGGAGACTCTGCCGCACGAGAAGCTTTCCCCGGCTGTGGAGACGGTCTCCACCCGCATGCGAGTACTGCGCCGCCTGCACGAGGGCGACGAGAACCTGCAGGTCGTGGTGGCTCCGACGCGCGCGGCGGTGCAGCCCGTGCAGTCCAACCTGGGCGAGGTCACCCCCGTGCGGCTGAAGGTAGGGGAGGAAATCGACTTCGACTCCCTGACCCACCGACTGCAAGAGCTCGGCTACACCCACGTCGATGTGGTGGGCAAACGCGGCCACTTCGCCATCCGCGGCGGCATTGTGGATATCTTCCCCGCGACCGAGGAGATGCCCGTCCGCGTGGACTTCTGGGGTGACGAAATCACGGAGGTGCGCGCCTTTAGCGTCGGCGACCAGCGGACCATCCCTGGGGTAGAGCCCGACGAGGTGATGGTTTACGCGTGTCGGGAATTGATTGTGACGGACGAGGTGGCGTCCAAAGCAAAGAACCTTGTCCAAGAACACGCCGGCAACACGGAGCTGGCCGAGATCCTCGACAAGATCAGCCAGAAAATCCAGGTACAGGGGATGGAATCGCTGATTCCGGCGCTGCACACGGCCGAGCTGGTGGCACTGCCGGAGCTCATGCCGGAAGGTACGCACACGCTGGTGATGGCGCCCGCGGCCGTCGAACGCCGCGCCCATGACCTGCGCGAAACCGGCCAGCAGTTCCTGGAGGCAGGCTGGGATGTCGCCGCCATGGGCGGCTCGGCGCCGATGGAGGGCGTGGCTTATCTCTCGATCGACGCGGTACAGAAGGTGCAGCAGAAGCTGGGGCGGCCCTGGTGGACGCTGTCTACGCTCGGGATGGCGGATTTTGACGCCGACACTTCCGACGTTCTGGAGCTCAACTACGACTCGGCGCCCCGACCGCACGGCGAGATGGAGGCCATCGGCGCGCTGATGAGCGACATCCGCAAGCGCGTGGAATCCGGTGGAAGGGTGGCCTTCGCCGCCCCGACCCCGGCCGTGGCGGCCCGCATGCTGCGGCGTTTCCAAGAAGCTGGCATCGCGGCCGAGGCGATCGGTGTGGACCTCAGCGGTAGCCGTGGGCTGGGGCGGATCAAGAAGTCCAAGCACACCACCGCCGACGAGCCCGCACCCCGCCAGGTGAGCATCTATCACGCTGTGGCTTATGAGGGGCTGGTGTTCCCCTTCGCCGGGGATGACAAGCGCCCCAGCCTGCTGTTCTTCACGGAAACGGACCTGACGGGCAACCGCGTGGACGCGAAGGCCACAGGCAAGCGCAAGCCCGCGAAGAAGCGCAACCGCGTGGACCCGCTGGCGCTGGAGCCGGGCGATCTGGTGGTGCATGATTCCCACGGCATCGGCAAGTTCGTGAAGATGACGGAACGCACGGTGGGCAAGGGGCCGGATGCCTCCCGCCGCGAATACCTGGTGCTGGAGTACGCCCCCAGCAAGCGGGGTGGGCCGGGCGATCAGCTGTACGTGCCGATGGATCAGCTGGATATGTTGTCGCGCTACGTCGGTGGGGAGAAGCCCTCGCTGTCGAAGATGGGTGGCGCGGATTGGAAGAACACCAAGCGCAAGGCCCGCGGTGCGGTGCGGGAGATCGCGGGCGAGTTGGTGCAGCTTTACGCCAGCCGCCAGGCCGCGCCGGGCTACGCCTTTGCACCAGATACGCCCTGGCAGCGGGAGATGGAAGATGCCTTCCCGTTCACCGAAACCGAGGATCAGTACAACGCCATCGAGGCCGTGAAGGCCGACATGGAAAAGCCGGTGCCGATGGACCGCGTGATCGTCGGCGACGTGGGCTACGGCAAGACCGAGGTTGCGGTGCGCGCGGCGTTTAAGGCCGTGCAGTCGGGCAAGCAGGTGGCCGTGCTGGTGCCGACGACCCTGTTGGCGCAGCAGCACTACAACACGTTCAGCGAGCGCATGCAGGACTTTCCCACCACCATCAAGGAGCTGTCCCGCTTTACCACCCCGGCGGAGTCCAAGAAGGTCATCGCTGGCATGGCCGACGGCACCGTGGACATCGTGATCGGCACCCACCGCCTGTTGCAGACGGGTGTGCACTGGAAGAACCTGGGGCTGATCATCGTGGACGAGGAGCAGCGCTTCGGTGTGGAGCACAAGGAGCACATCAAATCACTGCGTACCCACGTGGACGTGCTGACGATGTCCGCGACCCCGATTCCCCGCACGTTGGAGATGTCGATGGCGGGTATCCGCGAGATGTCGACGATCCTCACCCCGCCAGAGGACCGCCACCCGGTGCTGACCTACGTCGGCGCGCAGGAGGATAAGCACGTGGCTGCGGCTATCCGCCGCGAGCTGCTGCGTGACGGCCAGGTGTTCTACGTGCACAACAAGGTTCGCAGCATTGAGCAAACCGCCGCAGACATTCGCCGCCTGGTGCCGGAGGCCCGCGTGGTTGTCGCCCACGGCCAGATGAGCGAGGAGCAGCTGGAGACCACGGTGAAGGGTTTCTGGGATCGCGAGTTCGATGTGCTGGTGTGCACCACCATCGTGGAGACGGGTCTGGACATCGCAAACGCCAACACCCTGATTGTGGAAAACGCCCACCACATGGGCCTTTCCCAGCTACACCAGCTGCGTGGCCGCGTGGGCCGGTCCCGCGAGCGCGGTTACGCCTACTTCCTGTACCCGCGCGGTGAGGTGCTGACCGAGACCTCCTATGACCGCCTGACCACCATCGCCCAGAACAACGACCTGGGCGCGGGCATGGCCGTGGCCATGAAGGACCTGGAGATGCGCGGTGCCGGCAACGTGCTGGGCGCCGAGCAGTCCGGCCACATCGCGGGCGTGGGCTTCGACCTTTACGTTCGCCTGGTCGGCGAGGCAGTGGAGGCCTTCCGCGCCATGGCCGACGGCAAGCCCGTCGACGGCCGGGAGGAGGAGAAGAAGGAGATCCGCATCGACCTGCCCATCGACGCGCACATCCCGGCCGAGTACGTCGCCTCCGAGCGCCTCCGCCTGGAGGCCTACCGCAAGTTCGCGGAGGTGCAGGACGAGGAGCAGATAGAGAAGGTCCTTGAGGAGCTGCGCGACCGCTACGGCGAGCCACCGGAGCAGATTCAGATGCTCGCGGTACTTTCGCGCCTGCGCCTTCTGTGCCGCGACCTGCAGGTCACGGAAGTCGTGGCCACTGGGTCGAAGATCAGCTTCAGCCCCATCGAGCTGCAGGATTCCACCCAAGTGCGCCTGAAGCGTCTGTTCCCGGCGGCAAACTATCGGGCTACGACGAAGATCGTGCTGATCCCGGCGCCGAAGCGCGGTCAGGGAATGCGGGCCGTCCCGCTGCGTGATACCGAGCTGGTGCAGTGGTGCGCCGATGCGTTGACCCAGCTGGCGGGCATTCCGATCCGCAGCATGTCTGGCGGGACTGGCAAGGCCTCTAACACGGCTGCAGGCAAGGATAAGAGCACGACTAAAACTGCGACGCGCTAGAATAACCGCCATGTCAGTCGTATTGCTCGATCCCCGTTTCCCCGCGATGATTCCCGTGGAGGCAGTCGATCTGCTCCGTGACGATGTCTGCTACACGGAGGAGGTGCCCATCCGCGTGCGCTGGGTCATCGCCGACCTGGGTGGCCACACCGTCGACGAGGCGGACATCCTGGTCACGACGGATCTAGAGAACGAGACTGTCGTTGCCCGCCTCGAAGCCGGTGAGGACCTCATCACCGCGCCGAGCCTGAAGGTTCATATGGAGCCCGCCCGCGAGCTCGAGGCTGGTCCTTCCGGTTCTTCGGAGAGTGACGCCACCACCGGGGAAAACGACCAGGAGATCGCCTACTCGGGCGATGGTGTGGTGGATGGTGAGATCGTCGGGACCGACGAGCACACCGCAGCTGTGGCCGGTCTGCGTCGCACGACGCGGACGGAGGTGCCCGCCTCGGTGATGGATGAGATCGAGGACGCGGTGGCGCTGATGGCGCGTGCGCTGCGCCAGGGGGAGTGGGAGCAGTCCATGACCCACGGCAGCCTGGTGAAGTTCCTGCGAGAGGAAACCGAGGAGCTGGCACGCACGATCGACCTGATGGAGAAGTGGGAATCCACTGGCGAAGATTCCGATGCGCCGACTGATGCGCCAGCCGAGGCAGCTGCCCGGCGGCCGCACCCGGAATGGCTCGAACAGGATCTGTGCAACGAGCTTTCGGATGTGCTTCTGCAGGTTCTGTTCCATGCAGAGATCGCCAACCGCCGCGGTGCCTTCGACATTGGCCACGTGGCCGGGGCGTTTTCTGCGAAGCTGCGCGCCCGCGCCCCCTACCTGTTTGAGGAGGTCGAGCGTCAGGTTCCGCGCCAGGAGCAGGATCGCCTATGGGAGGGGGGCAAGAAGGAAGAGGAAGCTCAGCGAATTCGCAGTTTCGGTGAGGAGTACCTGCGCTACAGCGAGGCCAAGAAGGAAGCTGAGCGGAAGGCGGCCGAGAAGCAGGCTGAGCCTGCACAGCCTGCACAGTCTGCACAGCCCCGCCAGGAGCCGCACGCGGAACAGTTCCCGGCCGTCCAAGCGCCCGCTGAAACGGCAGGTCCGGCAGTCCCCGCCAGCTCTGTTGGCACAGCTGTCGGCTCGACTGGCACCAGCGCCCTGACCGCAGCGGAGGCCGTCATCGCTGAGGCGCGGGAGCGGGGAATCCCGGATAAGGACATCCCGACCGACATCCGCTACCCGATGGTTGGCCTGGAGCTAGATAGCCCCGGTGAGGCAGAGCGTCGCCTCCACGACGCTGTTGTGGCGTTCCGCGAGAAGCTGCGCACCCAACATAACCCCCAGCAGCAGGGCAACTAGCGGCGCGCCAGCAGCGCCCGCACCAGCCCCTCGCGCGGGGCGAAGAGGTACGTCAGGCAGAAGATCCCTGACTGCACCAGCACAATCGTGCCGCCGGTGGAGACATTCAGGTTGAAGCTCAGCAGGATGCCCGCCACGCAGCTCACCCACGCCACCAGCGGCGCGATCAGCAGCATGCGGCGGAAGCGCCTCGTCCACAGATAAGCCGTCGCGCCGGGGGTAATCAGCATTGCTACCACCAGGATCACGCCGACGGCCTGTGCGCTGGCCACCACCACGCACGCCAGGCACGCCAGCAGCGCCCACCGTATGGCCTTCGTGTTGAAGCCCATGGTTCTGGAGTGTTCGGCGTCAAAGGCCCACAGGGTAAACGTGCGTGCATTCGCCAGCAGCACCACAAACGCGATGCCGCCAATGGCCAGGATCTGCCACAGCGCGGACTGCGTAATGCCCAGCAGGTTGCCGAACAGGATCTCCTGCAGGTGTGTGCCGCTGGGAGTTACGGAGAGCAACACCAGGCCGAGGGCGAAGAAGGTGGTGAAGATGATGCCGATGGAGGTGTCTTCCCGCAGCGTGGTTCTTTCCTTGACCGAGCCCACCAGGCCCACGGCAATGAGGGCGGCGATCATCGCGCCGACGGCGAAGGGCGCTCCGAAGATGTAGGCCAGCACCACGCCTGGCAGTACGGCGTGCGAGACCGCATCGCCGAGCAGCGACCAGCCCACCAGAATTAGCCAGCAGCTCAGCAGTCCCGCCACCACGGCCATCACGCTGGCGGCGAGCACCGCCCGCTGGACGAAGCTGTAGCTCAAGGGGAACAGGATCGGGTCGAAAACGCTTGCGAGCGTGCTCATTACTGTGCCTCCTTTCCCATAGTTACCGTGGTTCCTTCGGCCCCTGCGATTGCGGCCGTCGCGTCGGTGCTAAACGTGCGGGTGAGGTTCTCCGCCGTCAGCACTTCATCCAGCGCGCCCTCGGCGATGATCCGACGATTGAGCATCGCCACGTTGTCGCACAGCTCCGGCAGCCGATCCAGGTCGTGCGTGGAGATCAGCAGCGCCGTCCCGGCCTCCGCCAGCTCGTGCAGCAGTGCGGTGATCTGCGACTGCGACTGTGTATCCACGCCCGCGAAAGGCTCGTCCAGCAGCATGATCTTCGCCTCCTGAGCAATGCCGCGCGCCACGAACACGCGCTTGCGCTGTCCGCCGGATAGGGCTCCGACGGGCCGATCCTGCAGGTCCGTCAGCCCGGTCTGTTGTAGCGCTTTATCGACGATGCGGTCGTTGTTCTTCTTTTCTTGACGCCACTTCTTCAACCCCAGCAGCGCCGACCCCTGGGGCAGGAGCCCCACCTTGGAGCGTGCTTTGCGCCGCCCACTGGAAACGATTTCCCGGACACTGATGGGGAAGTTCCAGTCGACGTGATCGTGCTGAGGGACGTAGGCAACCGCCCCGTTTTTCCCGGCCGCGGTGCTTTCACCGTCAGTGGCGGAATTGATGGAAATCCGTCCGTGGGTGGGCGATACCAGCCCCATGATGGCTTTGAAGAGCGTGGACTTTCCCGCGCCGTTCATGCCAATCAAGGCTGTGATCTGCCCATACTCAAGGTTAAGGGTCACGCCATTGAGCGCCTCGACGGAGCCGTACTTGACGTGCACGTCGTCGACGGCCAGTGCCGGGGGAGCTGAAGATTGCGGCGGGTTCATCTATTTTTTCGTGTCCTTACCGGTGAGTCCGCTGACGATGGTTTTGGCGTCATAGGAAAGAAGGTCCAGATAGGTCGGCACGGGGCCATCGGCTGCAGAGAGCGAGTCTACGTACAGCGTCCCGCCGTCGCGAGCGCCGGTATCGCGCATGACCTGCTCCTTCGGTCCCGGTTCAACGGTGGATTCGCAGAACACGGCAGGGACGTGGTTGTCGCGCACGAACTGGGCAGCCTGGGTGATCTGCTGAGAGGTGATCTCACCCTCGTTGTTCACCGGCCAAATATAGCCCTCCTTCATGCCCGCATCGTGGGTGAGGTAGCTGAAGGCGCCCTCGCACGACATGAGCGCGCGCTGGTTGTGCGGTAGGGAGGCCAGGCCTTCGCGTAGTTCGGACTGCACGTCGTCGAGCTTGGACTTGTACTTCTTGCCGTTGTCCTCGTAGGTCTTCGCGTTGTCCGGGCGCAGGTCGCTGAGGGCCTTAACGATGTTGTCCACGTAGGTCTTCGCGATGGTTGGGCTCATCCATGCGTGCGGGTTCGGATCGTCGGTGCCCTTGATCTTGATGGGCTTGACGCCGTCGCTGGCGGTGGCGCGCTTGGCCTTGCTGTTTTCGGTGAGCTTGTTCAGCCAGTGCTCCAGGCCTAGGCCGTTGTCGATGATGAGCTCGGCATCGGAGGCGGCAGCGATGTCGCTGGGGGAGGGATCGTATCCGTGAACTTCCGCGCCGGGCTTGGTCAGCGAGCGAACCTTGAGCGTATCGCCAGCGATGTTGGCGGTGATGTCCTCCAGGATGGTGAAGGTCGTCAGAACCTCGGCTTTGTCGTCCTTGGAGTCGTTGGCGCCGCAGGCGCTGAGCCCTGTCGCGGTGAGGACGGTGGCGCACAGCGCTGCGACCATTTTCTTCGCGGATTTCGTTTTCATGTTTCTAAACTTTCCTTCTGCGAGAGTTTCAATGTTCAATAAAGTGAACAATATAGTGCAGTGTAAACCACAAGCACGAGTTCTTTAAAGCCATTCACCCCCGTACACTGGGCTGCATGCATGTCAACGACCTGCCCGAGCGATCTCAGGACTACCTGAAGAAAATTTTCGACCTGCAGGAGTGGTCCGGTAGTGGGGTATCCCTCTCCGTTTTGGCTTCCCACATGGAACAGCGCCCGTCGACGGCTTCCGAAGCCATCAAGCGTTTGTCCGCTCAAGGTCTTGTCGAGCACGCCCCCTACGGCGACATTGCGCTGAGCGAGACCGGGCGCAAAATCGCCCTCGCGATGGTTCGCCGCCACCGGCTGATCGAAACGTTTCTGTGCAATCATCTGGGCTACGACCTCGATGAGGTGCATGCCGAAGCCGAAGTTCTGGAACACGCGGTCTCTGATACCTTCGTCGCGCGCATCGCTTCGCTGCTGAATAACCCCACCCGCGACCCGCACGGTGACCCGATCCCTGATGAGGGGGGCGATGTGCCGGAAAGTTCGGCTTTCCTTCTTTCTGACGCCCACACGGGCCAACATCTGGTCGTGGATCGCATCAGTGACAGGGATGATGCGCTGGTGCGTTACCTAACCCAGAACGGTGTACTGCCAGGGGCACAGTTCACGGTCGGCGAAAGGGTGTTTGCAGATATGGCAGAGCTGGTTTTGGCCGAGTCGGAGAAACGAGTTCAGCTGCCGGCCAGTAGTCTAAGCGCAGTATTGGTCAGGGAAGCTGCGCAGGGCTAACGGCGCAAGCAGAGCAGTAGCAAATGCGCAGTGTACAAGTGCACAGTGCGCAAGTCACAGTGCGCAAGTCACAGTGCACAAGGAAACAGGCTAGGTAAGGACATTTATGGCGTCTAACCGCTATCGTCGCCCCCAAAGAATCGAACCGAACGAATCTTTGTGGGAGGCCAGCGAAGCAGCCGACAGCGGCCGCCCGAACCGAGGGCTGCTCGGCGGGTGTGGCTTCTTCGTAGTGGTCGTTGCCCTTTTGGCGATTATTGCTCTGGTGGGCTACCTTGTCGCCGGTTTCGTCTCCGGCAAAAACAACGCGGAATCCGACCGCCTGCCGGTGCCCACTGATGTGCCGCCGAAGGCTGCGGCTCCCGCTCCGACTGTGGATCTGGAAGACGCAGACGCTAGCTATCAGAAGCTCCTGGACTGGGCTAAACCGAAGTCGGAGGAGCTGAACATCCCCTTGCAAGCATTGATGGCCTATGGAAAAGCGGAGGTTTTCGTCCGCGCGAAGACCCCCGAGTGCAGTCTTTCCTGGAATACCCTCGCGGGGCTCGGTTACGTAGAGACTCGCCACGGAACCTACGACGGAGAGACCTTTGGGGCTGCCAAGCTTAACGACCAGGGCATTGCCGAGCCCGACATCATCGGTCCGCAGCTGAATGGCGAAGGTTTTGCGAAGGTGGACGATACCGACGACGGACGGCTCGATGGCGACCGGAAGTACGACCGTGCGCTGGGGCCCATGCAGTTCATCCCCGAATCCTGGAAGATCTACGGAGTAGATGCCGATAACGACGGCGAAAAGAACCCGCAGAGCGTTTATGATGCGGCAGCTTCCGCGGCAGTACTGCTGTGCAGCAAGGGGCGCGATCTAAGCACTGAAAGTGGCTGGACAAGCGCCATTAAGGGGTACAACCTGTCCGATAGGTACGTCGCGGATGTGCGGGACGCGGCGGCGAACTACGCACTGGGGCAGTCGCCGCTGTAGGGGGAGTTCCCCCTTTAGGGAGGGCTAAATTTCTGAGGGTGACGGCGAAAAATCTGTGACGGTGCCACAATGGAGGCGTACTGCTGCGCCAGCGTCGTAGCGGAGACCCTTGTTAGCTGTTAATGCAGAACAGATAATCAACAGTTTGGCACACGATGCCACATGCCAAGGAGGCAGACACATGGCCCTGATCCTCAACATTGATGCCCGTGAAATCATCGATTCCCGCGGTAACCCGACCGTGGAGGTTGACGTAATGCTGGACGACGGCTCCTTCGGCCGCGCAGCCGTTCCCTCTGGCGCCTCCACCGGCGTGCATGAGGCCCACGAGCTGCGTGACGGTGGAGACCGTTACCAGGGCAAGGGCGTACTCAATGCCGTCAAGAACGTTATTGAAGACATCGACGAAGAGCTGATGGGCGTAGAGGCAGACGATCAGCGCCTGATCGACCAGCTGATGCGTGACCTGGATGGCACGGAGAACAAGTCCAAGCTGGGTGCTAACGCCATCCTGGGCGTTTCCATGGCCGTCGCCCGCGCCGCTGCAGAGTCCGCCGAACTGCCGTTGTTCCGCTACGTCGGTGGCCCGAACGCTCACGTTCTGCCGGTGCCGATGATGAACATCCTCAACGGTGGCGCACACGCTGACTCCGGTGTGGACGTCCAGGAGTTCATGATCGCCCCCATCGGCGCCGAGAGCTTCTCCGAGGCACTGCGCGTCGGCGCCGAGGTGTACCACACCCTGAAGAAGGTCATCAAGGACAAGGGTCTGTCCACCGGTCTGGGTGACGAGGGCGGCTTCGCTCCGTCCGTGGACTCCACCAAGGCTGCCCTGGACCTGATCGTCGAGGCTATCGAGAAGGCCGGCTTCAAGGTCGGCGAGGACGTTGCCCTGGCACTGGACGTTGCTTCCTCTGAGTTCTTCAAGGACGGCAAGTACCACTTCGAGGGCGGCGAGCACACCGCTGAGGAGATGGCCAAGGTGTACGAGGATCTGATCGAGGAATACCCGATCGTTTCCATCGAGGACCCGCTGCAGGAGGACGACTGGGAGGGTTACACCGCCCTGACCGCCAAGATCGGCGACAAGGTCCAGCTGGTGGGTGACGACTTCTTCGTTACCAACCCGCAGCGCCTGGCCAAGGGTATCGAGGAGAAGGCAGCCAACGCACTGCTGGTGAAGGTTAACCAGATCGGTACCCTCACCGAGACCTTCGACGCTGTCGAGCTGGCACACCGCAACGGCTACCGCACCATGATGTCCCACCGTTCCGGTGAGACCGAGGACACCACCATTGCAGACCTGGCCGTCGCACTGAACTGTGGCCAGATCAAGACCGGTGCACCGGCCCGCTCCGAGCGCGTTGCCAAGTACAACCAGCTGCTGCGTATCGAGGAGATCCTGGGCGACGCAGCTGTTTACGCTGGTCGCTCCGCATTCCCACGCTTCACCAAGTAATCCCGCGCGGATTAGCCTCGCAGTAGCCCACGCCCACCCACGTTGGTGGCCGTGGGCTACTCGCATTTCGGCCTCGCTTCGCTAGACTCTGTAGACCATGAGCGAATCGACCAAGGGCGAACCGGGAAAGGAACCGGAGGACCTGGCGCACGCAGATGTGGCGTCAGAAAGAAAGGGGCGGGAAAGCGACCGCCCCGAGTCCGCCCGACTGCCCCGCGCACGGTCGATCGAAAGGCGCGAGAGGCGCCGCGAGCGCGCACAAACAGCGCCGAAGCGAATGGCGCGAACCTTTGTGGCAGTGCCGAAAAGCATGAGTCCAGCGACGTGGCTCGTGGCCCTGATGCTGGCGATCTTCCTGGCACTGTCGATCGCAAACCCGCTGCGCAACTACTTCGAGCAACGCGCGGAGCTGGCACAGATTAATGCGAAGATCGAGGGGCAAGAGAAAGAAAAGGCGGAGCTGACCGACGAGCTCAACCGCTACCGCGATCAGGATTACATCAAGGAGCAAGCGCGTACCCGGCTGGGGCTGATTGAACCTGGCGAGTCGGCCTATCGCATTATCTCCCCGAAGATTCACGCCGATAAGCTGGGAACCGAACAGGGCGAGGATGCCACCGGCGACGAGGCCAACCGGGATTGGTATGCGCGGCTATGGGATTCCATCTCTACCCCAGAGGAAGCGAAGGACGAGGGCAGCGACCCGGCGAAGGAAAACCACAAGCTGCCGACAGTGCCAGAGCAGAACCCTGAACAGGCTCCCGAACAGAACCCGGGAGCCCCGGAGGGGGCTCCACAACCCGCACCGGAACAAGCACCAGCTAACTAGCGCCGAGACCAAAAGACGCCGCGAATACAAGAAACCGCGAATACAAGAAACGAGAAAGCACCGCAATGACCAACTTCCGCCAGCCCGGCCCACCGACCGACGATGACCTTGAGGTAATGCGCAAGCAGCTAGGCCGACCATTGCGCGGTGTGGTGGAAGTCAGTTACTACACGCCCGACGGCGTTCCGGCCGTGGTGAAGACCCAGCCGAGGTTGCCCGATGGCACCCCTTTCCCCACGCTGTACTACCTCACCGATCCGCGCCTGACCGCCGAGGCTTCCCGCCTGGAAGTCGCTGGTGTGATGAAGACGATGCAGGATCGACTGGGCGAAGACGAAGAGCTGGCGGCCGACTACCGCGCGGCGCACGAGCATTACCTAGCCGAGCGCAACAAGATGGAGGATCTGGGCACGGATTTCTCTGGCGGAGGCATGCCTGACCGCGTGAAATGCCTGCACGTCTTGATCGCCTACGCCCTGGCGGAGGGGCCAGA
This sequence comes from Corynebacterium sp. LK28, assembly GCF_014335105.1. NCBI lineage: Bacteria > Bacillati > Actinomycetota > Actinomycetes > Mycobacteriales > Corynebacteriaceae > Corynebacterium > Corynebacterium sp. LK28. Next base: position 95,233 of record NZ_PDGZ01000012.1, read on the forward strand.
GCGGGTGCGCCTGGGTACCGAAGCGGTGGCGCTGGCGATTGAAAACAACCCCAAGCTGGAAGGCGCCGCGCTGCCTGCGGACTGGCCGACGTCCGCCTCGCTGGGAACGTCGATGGAAAGCGCTAGCGTCGCTGAATAAGTGGCGCGAAGCGGGCACTGAAACCCGGTGGTTCTGGGGTACTCCGGTAGCCTGGGAACCATGAGTGCTGCCCCAAACGAATCCGCCAATCCTCGCTTTGCCGCCATCGACTGCGGTACCAATTCCATCCGCTTGCTGATCAGTGAAGGTACGTCGGATGGCCAGGTCAAAGAGCTAAATAGGGATAACATCATTGTCCGACTTGGGCAGGGGGTAGACGCGACGGGTCGTTTCGCCGATGAAGCCCTGGAGCGTGTAGACAAGGCTCTGCAGATTTACGCCGACCGGATGGTGGAATACGGGGTGGTCGACGTGATGATGGGCGCGACCTCCGCCACCCGCGATGCCACGAACCGCGAAGAGTTCTTCGAGATCACCCGCCGCCACCTCGGCCGCGTGCGCGAGGGGGCGGTCGCACAGGTGATCTCCGGGGAGCAGGAAGCAGAGCTTAGCTTCCGCGGTGCCGTCACCGACCTGCCCGATGCCGAGGAACGCACCATCTGCGTGATCGACCTTGGTGGCGGTTCCACGGAGTTCGTGGTGCACGGTCCGGGGCGCGAACCGCAGGCCTTTTCTGCGGATATGGGGTGTGTGCGGCTGACGGAACGCTTCCTGGTGGACCAGCCGCCCACCCCACAGCAGGTCGCGGAAGCCCGCGCCTTTGTGGAGGAGCTGCTGGGCAAGGTTCGCGAGCACGTAGAATTGCGGACTGTCGACCAGATCGTTGGTGTGGCTGGCACGATGACGACCCTTGCCGCCCTTACCCTGGGGCTTTCGTCCTACGACCCGGAGCGCATCCACATGGCCACCCTGTCGCTGGAAGACTTCCGGTCTACGGCGCGTTCGCTGGTGGAATTGACGCCACCGCAGCGGTGCGAATACGGGCCGATGCACCCGGGCCGTGCGGATGTGATCGGTGGCGGTGCGATTGTGGTGGATGCCTTCACAAGCCAGTTTCTAGACTGGGGGCTTAGTGAGATCACAATTAGTGAGAAAGATATATTGGACGGAGTGCTGGCAGGAGTCATGGCACGCCCCCTATAGCCCAATTGGCAGAGGCAGCGGACTTAAAATCCGTTCAGTGTCGGTTCGAGTCCGACTGGGGGGACTTTTCATTTCCAATAGCGGAAAATAGGCTCGAGTTTTTGGAATGTGGGGGAAGGGCAAGGGTGTGCTGTTGTACCGTTGCTCCCAAGAAAGTATTTCGCCAGCAAAATTAAGCGCTGGTGTTTCGATACTGACGAGCGAGACTCACGAGACTCACGAGGGAGCCACTGCAATGATTCTGGATAACTACCGCGCCACCTGGGAAACCGAAGAAACGGACGCCCTACGCCAGCACGCCCGCGAGTTTATCGCCAGGGAAGTCACCCCCAACGAGCTGAAGTGGGAAGAAAACCACCAGGTGGAGCGGGAGTTCTGGAACAAGGCCGGCGAGGCTGGCCTGCTGTGCGCCTCCATCCCCGAGGAATACGGCGGAGGTGGCGGCACCTTTGCCCACGAGGCAGTGATCCAGCAGGAGCTCGGCCTGGCTGGCGATTCCGCCTGGCACAACGGTGTGCACTCCGTCATCGTTGCTCACTACATTTACCAGCTCGGCACCGAGGAGCAACGCAAGCGCTGGCTGCCGGGAATGGCCAGTGGTGAGCTTGTTGGCGCCATTGCCATGACCGAGCCCGGCACCGGCTCGGATCTGCAGGCCATCAAGACCCGGGCAGAGCTGGATGGCGGCGAGTGGGTGATCAACGGCTCCAAGACCTTCATCACCAACGGCACGCACTGCGATGTTGTCGTAATCGTCGCCCGCACGAACGAGCAGCCGGGTGGTAAGGGATTGTCGCTCATCGTTGCAGAGACCAAGGAGCTGGAGGGTTTCGAGCGCGGTCGGGTGCTGGACAAGATCGGCCAGCGGGGTCAGGACACCCGCGAACTGTTTTTCACTGACATGCGCGTCCCCGCCGACAACCTGCTCGGCGGGGTGGAGGGCAAAGGCTTCATCCAACTGATGCAGCAGCTACCTCAGGAGCGTTTGATCCTGGCCATCGCCGGGGCGTCCGCATGCGAAGGCGCCGTGCGCGAGACCATCCGTTACGTCAATGAGCGCGAGGCGTTCGGCCGACCGCTGCTGGGATTCCAGAATACGCAGTTCGTGCTGGCAGAGTGCGCGAGTGAGACGCTGGCGGCGAAGACCCTTACCGATCACTGCACGGGGCTCCATATCGAGGGCAAGCTAACCACAGCGCAGGCTTCGGCGGCGAAGTACCTGGCCTCCGATCTGCAGAGTTCCGTAGCGGATCGCTGCCTGCAGTTGTTCGGTGGTTACGGCTTTATGCGCGAGTACCCGATCTCCCGCATGTACACAGACGCGCGTGTGCAGCGCATTTATGGCGGGACGAACGAGATCATGAAGCTGCTGATCGCCCGCGAGTTCAAGCTGGACTAGTCGGCGGCTCCCCGCGGGGGCGGGGCGGGGGATTCCGGCGGCGCGGCTGGTTCACATCACAGCCAGCTCGAAGCCCGTGCCGCCGTTATTGATCCGGGAGATGAGAAGCTCCGAGTTGCAGCCCAGAATTACGGCCCAGAATTACAGCCCAGAGTTGACGATCAGTTCGTCGGATGGCTGACCATCCTTGTCCTTCGGGTAGGCCTTGGCCAGGGCCGCTGCGAAGCGCTGGGCGCGCTGCGTGTTTCCATTCGCGCCGTAGTGCGCGTAATCATCCAGGGCGAACCACTCGGGCTTGGCCTCGCTAGCCCAGTCGTAAATGCACAGGTTGGGGTAGTCCTTCTGTGCATCCCGCAGAGCCTGGTTAAAGGTCTCCATGTTGGACTTGGCGTAGTAACCCTCGTTGGTATTGGTCGTAGCCGTCGGCCACAGAACCTTCTGGTCGCGCAGTAGATCCATCATGGTGCGGATGCGCTCTGGCGATTCCATCGTCGCTCCGGCGGCGATGTTCGCAGCGTCGTTCACACCGGTTGCAATCACCCAGCACGTATCTGGGCCACTGGCGCTCGGCAGCAGCTCCTTCACGGAATCCACGGCGGAGGGGTAGTTCTGTGAACCGTCCGGGGATTGCCAGCCTTCTGTGGTCGCGCGGGCACCGAAGACGCTGTCCACGACCTCGCTGGCTCCATACTTCACATACGTTTCAAACGCTGTGTTCTTGGGATCCTCTACCTGGTCGGTAGAGAACATGCCGATAGAGGTGGAGTCGCCCACGTGCACAACCTTTTTGCAGCTCGTCAGTGAGGATGCAGAAGCCTTGGCCTTGCCCTTGTCCTGCCCCTGAGCCTGCGGGTTGGCGTCGGGCTTTTTCGCCCCACCAGCTGCCCCAGCCGCTCCGGCGTTGGCGGGGCGTTCGGCTGGGTTCAGCTCCATGGCACGATGACCGCCCTGACCCGCGCCAGCGCCCTGCTGAGCGTTGCTGGGGGTGACACTAATGGGCGTCGCACCAATAGCAACCACGGCGGCCAAGATGACGGTGGCGCCGGAAGCGATGTAGGCGGGGAAGGGGTGGCGGATAATGCCTCGGGAAGCAGCCCCGGACGTGTCGCCGACCTCGCGGTCCGCCTTGCGGCTGCGCAGCCACGCCTTGATCGGTGGGATCACACCGTTTCGGCGGATCGGATCCTCCACCAAGGTCCAGCTGAGAGCAGCCAGGGCTACGCTCACACCGATGGTGATGGCGCTGCCCAGCAGCTTGTGCTGCTCCAGCCAAGTCTGCGGCATGAAGGCGATAACCGGCATGTGCCAGAGGTAGATGCCGTACGAGCGCTCGCCGAGCCAGCGTATGGGGCCGAAGCCCAACACGGCGCTCCAGATGCTTGCCGGGTGTAGCACGGCGAAGATCGCCAGAGCTGTTGCCACTGTCAGCAGAATCAACCCGCCGTGGTATAGGAACATCGACTCCTGCTCGACGAAGAACACCAGCGCAGCGATGCCTGCCAAGCCGATAAAGCCGAACAGGTTCGCAATCTTCACGGCCGGCTGCGTGGACTTTCCGGCTGCACGGCGCGAGGAAAGCCAGATCGCCAAGCAGGCTCCCAGCAGAAGGCCACCCGCGCGCGTATCCGTGCCCTCGTACGCCCGGGTGTTATCCATCCCGGGGGAGGCGACGATCCACATCCAGGCAAAAGAGACAATGGTCAGCAGGAAGGATCCAGCCAACGCACCAGTGCGCGAACGTGTGACGAACAGCAGACCAAGCAGAAGCAGAGGCCAGATCAGGTAGAACTGCTCTTCGACCGATAGCGACCACATGTGGCTCAGCGGGCTGGGCCCACCGAAGTTATCCCAGTAGGACTTCTCTTGGAAGATGGTGTGCCAGTTGTTGACGTAGAACAGACTGGACAGTGCCTCCCAGAAGCGGTCGGTGAGCTTGTCGCGGGTCAGCGCCGCCGCCAGAATCAGGGTGGCGATCAGCGCGATGATCACAGCGGGCATGAGGCGCCGGAAGCGGCGCAACCAGAAGGTGCCCAGACTCAGGTGACCCTTTGTGTCCCAGGAGCGCATGAGGTTGCCGGTGATGAGGTAACCCGACAGCGTGAAGAACACGCCGACTCCCAAGAGCCCGCCAACGAAACCGGGAATATGCAGGTGATAGAGGACTACTACGGCGACTGCGATCGTCCGCAGCCCGTCGAGGCCAGATACGTATTGCTGGTTCTTACTAATCGGGCGTGGCATGTATCGAAGGGGAACCTTTATCCAAATGGGGGGTTGCTCGTGCGCCACTCGGCGCATCGGTTCAGACTTTGGAGTCTATCCCCTCGGGTAGTCTTTAGGAAACAAACTCGCAGGAATGCTACGCAACTTCTAAGGAGCTTTTGCGGAGGTAGCCAGTGGCGCTGGAAACGATCATCTGGTTCCGCGATGACCTGCGGTTGATTGATAATGACGCCCTCACGTGGGCTGTCGAAGAGGCCTCACGTAGGGGTGCTACGCTTCTACCGGTTTTTATCCGCGAGGCAACTTCCGGGCTGGATCGCGCCGCGGAATGTAGCACCGCGGATCCCTATCATGGGAGTCATGCGCACTCTCTACACAGTCGAGGACATCCGTGCCGCCGAGTCTGCCCTGTTGGCCCGCCAGCAGCACGAGGACGAATTGATGCAGTCCGCCGCGCATGCAGTGGCAACGGTGGCGGAAAAACTCCTGGCGGACACGAGTGACCCCGTGATGTTGCTGGTCGGCCCCGGTGGCAACGGAGGCGACGCTCTCTACGCCGGCGCTGTTCTGGGGATGCAGGGGACAAGCGTGGTCGCTTATGCACTCGATGGAATCGACAACGTACACCAGCGCGCCGCCCGGGCGTTTACGTCTGCCGGTGGGCGCTTCGTTGATCTGCCCGCCGAGCCCCATGCCGCCGCCACAGAGCACTACGGCGTGATCATCGATGGGATGTTTGGCCTCGGCGGGCGCGGGGAGATCCCCGCAGACGTTGACGATTTCCTCCGCTTAGCGCAGCGCAGCAGGGTCCGACACGGCATGGCCCGAAACGGCACGACTCGACACAGCACGATCCGACACAGCACAGCTGAGCACGCTTCATCCGAACACGGCTCCGGGGCGCGCGTTCTGGCCATCGATATCCCCAGCGGCGTGGTCGCGGATACGGGTAAGGCACCTGGGCGCCACGTTCACGCCGACGCGACCATTACTTTCGGTGGGTTGCGCCGTGCCCACGGCCTGAACGCGTCCTGCGGAGTCGTGATCTGCGAGGACATTGGCTTGGACAATGGTTCGCGCTCGTTGCTTTCCGCCGAACTCGCAGCTAGGGAAGGCACCCGCCCCGAGCCTTCCGCGCGCCTCTGGCACACTCCGGTGGAACTCCTCGACTCGGAGCGGTCGGTGCTTCCCTTCGCCTCCCCGGAGCCGCTGCCGGGCACCTTGCCGGAGGAGCCAGGCGCGACCGACGACAAGTACTCCGGTGGAGTGGTAGGTATTTGCGCAGGTAGTAAGGACTATCTAGGGGCGGGAGTGCTGGCCACCCTGGCAGCGGTGAACACCACCAGCTCTATGGTGCGCTATATCGGCGAACACCCTGAGTACGTCCTCGCCACCACACCCGAGGTCATCGTGCACCCCACGGTTCGCGCAGCAGGTCAGGTGCAGGCACGCATGGTCGGCTCTGGTCGCGGTACGGATCGCGACGCTCGGCAGGAATTGCTCGCCGTTCTCGAGATGGTGCAGCCCCTTGTTTTGGACGCCGACGCGATCACCGTCCTAGCCAAGAACCCAGACGTTCTGGAGGCTTTGCGTGCGCGCAACGCCCCCGTACTGCTCACCCCGCATGACGGGGAGTTTGACAGGCTTGCCAAGGCTGCGGGGCTGCCAGAGGAATCGCCGGATCGCATCACCTCCACCGAGCGTCTGGCCCGCGAGCTGAACTGCACTGTGCTGCTTAAGGGGCGCTTCACCATCATCGCTAACCCGCAGCGCACGGTGGTTGTCGATACTGCCTCTTCGTGGGCTGCAACCCCGGGATCCGGCGATGTGCTGGCGGGGATCCTGGGTGCTCTGGTGGCGCGGGATGCGGGCAAACGCGCCCGCGATGGTGGTTACGCCGAGGCCGGGCAGTCCGAATTTGAAACTAGCGAGGCAGACTACGTGGTCGATACGGCTGCGGTCGGAGTGGCGCTGCACGCTGCGGCGTCATATATAGCTTCCCTTACCCCGTACGGCCCCGCACCGACCTCGGCGCTGAAGATTGCGCAACACATCCCGCATGCGACGGCGTGGTTGGGGTCGGTTGCTGGGCGCTAGAAGCTACAGCGTTAAAAGTCGCAGCGCTAGGCTCTCGGACGCGAGCAAGAACAACAAGAAAAACAAGAACAGTAAGAGAAAGCCCCAACGAGGAAGGGAAGAGGAAAGGAAATGGAGCAATGGATCGCAAGATTGCACTGATTACCGGCGGCACTCGAGGCATTGGCCTGGCGATTGCGCGAGAGCTGCAGGACGACTACCACCTGATCATCGGCGGTAGCTCGGAGTCCGCCCATGACGTGGCTGCGCAGTTCCCGAGCGCGCAAGGCTTCGTGGCGGACCTGGCCGATACGGATGGCATTGCGGCGGCGGTGGTTGAGTTGGGGCTGGAAAGTCTGGATGTCCTGGTGCATTCCGCGGGAGTGGTGGCGCACGATCCGGTCACGGAAACCACGCCTAAGCAGTGGAAACACGCCTTCGACATCAATCTGTTCGCGGTCGCGGAGCTCACCCGGCAGCTGCTGGGCGCCCTGCAAGCCGCCCATGGCACCGTGGTGACGATCAACTCCGGCGCGGGCTACCGTTCTAGCGTGGGTTTCGGCCCCTATGCCACGACGAAGTTTGCGCTGCGGGCATACACGGATGCCCTGCGGGAGGAACAGCGCGGCAAGATCCGCGTAAGCTCCATCCACCCGGGCAAGGTCGATTCGGATATGCAGCGCGAGATCCAGGCGCACCGTGGTGTGGCCGAGGCCGACTATGACGAAACGCAGTTCCTGCGCCCGGAGTCCGTGGCGAAGGCCGTGCGCCTGGCCATCGACGCGACCGACGACGCGATGGTGGAGGCGCTGACGATCCGCCCCGCCAACGGGCGCTAGGGCAGCAGGCGGAAAGTCTTGCCGCTCTTCAACAGGGCGAGCATGATCTTCGAGAAAGTCTTCCGGCTGATGGACTCCGGTCCGCGGAAGTACATAAAGCGCTGCGAGGTTACGTTCTGCGTAGCCGTGTACTTCTGCAAGCCCTCCGCGCCGTGGCGGTGGGAGACACCGGATTCCTTCATGCCACCCATTGGGTTATCGATGGCCGCCCAGCTAGAGGTGTAGCCATCGTTCAGGGCAACGGAACCGGATTCGATCTTCGGCCCGATCTGCCATGCAGTGTCATCCGCTGCGAAGACAGAGGCGTTTAGGCCATAGTCCGTGTCGTTGGCCAGCTCGATCGCGTCGTAAAGGTCATCGACCGGCTCGATGTAGACCACAGGGCCAAAGACCTCTTCCGTGCGCAGCAGCGCGTCCTGCGGGACGTCTGTAAGCACGGTTGGCTCGTAGAAGTACGGGCCCAGGTCCGGGCGTTTCTTACCGCCGCAGATGATGTTGGCGCCCTTCTCGCGGGCGTCCTCCACGTACTTCTCCACGGTTGCCAGCTGGTCGGCAGAAGCCAGGGAACCCATCTGGATCTCCCAATCGAACCCGGATCCCAGGCTCATGGCCTGCACACGGGAACTAAAGGTGCCGACAAAATCCTCGTAGGAAGCGCGCTCGACGTAGATACGTTCGATGGAAACACACAGCTGGCCGGAGTTGGAGAAGCAGGCATCCACCGCGCCACGGGCGGCGTAACTAATGTCCGCATCGTTTGCGATAATCAGCGGGTTCTTGCCGCCCAGCTCGGCAGAGTAGCCCACCAGGCGACGGCCAACCTGCTCGCCCAGAACCTTGCCGGTTGCCGTCGAGCCGGTGAACATCAAAAAGTCGCACTGATCCGCGATGGCACTACCAACCACGCGGCCTGAACCCGTAACTAATTGCACCAGGTCGCGGGGCAATCCGGCGTCAAAAAGAAGCTTAAAGATCAAAAGCGACGTGAAAGGGGTAGCAGAGTCGGGCTTAGCGACCACGGCGTTGCCCGCGATCAGTGCGGGGATGGCATCGCCGATACCCAGGGAAAGCGGGTAGTTCCACGGGCTGATCTGGCCGACAACACCCAACGGATGGCGGTACTCGATGGATTTCGCCATGATCGACATCGCCGAAGCGCGCTTGCGGGGCTTCATGAACTTCTCGACGTTGTTGGAGTAGTAGCGCGCGTTGTTGGCGACGTCCATGACCTCGTCGAAGGAGCTGGCGCGGTTCTTGCCGGTCTCTAGCTGCACCATGTCGCACAGCAGGTCGGAGTTTTTGAGGACTAGGTCGTGGAAGCGGCGGAAGATGCGCTTGCGCTCGGCGAAGGGGACGTGGACCCAGGACTGCTGGGCGCGGCGGGCAAAGCGGAAAGCCTCGGTCACGTCCTCGGCGGAACCGCTGGCGACCCAGCCGATGGTCTCGCCCAGGAACGGGGCTTCGATATCCAGGCGCTTGCCGTCGTAGTCGTCGTTGAGGTTGTGCAGGCGGGCGTTTGTGGTGAGGTCGCGCAGCTCCGTTTCCAGATCGGCAGGCAGAGCGGCGACAGAAAGGCGCTTGTAGTTGGTTCGTTTCATGTTTGGGAGACTACCTAAAAGACCGCAAACAAGTGTTCGTTCTAGAACATTTCTAAGCAAACGGATATGCGGGAGGGGTGCGTCGGGAACATTTGAGAAGCCTTAGACGTTGGTAGGATGTACGCGACAGCAGCGGAAGTTCACTTTTCGGCCATACGCGGGTCGACCGGTAGCTTCCGGCTTTCAAAAATGACCAGCAAAACAATGGAGTGCAAAGAATGAAAAGCTCGAACCCGTTCATGGGGTCGCTGGCCAAGAATCAGGGCCAGCACCCATTCGCACAGCAAGGCAACCAGGGTGGCTACGCCCAGCAGGGCGGTTATGGTCAGCCGGGGATGAACCCCTACGCGACCTCCGCTCACGGCGGCGTGCAGACCGCCGCAATGGGCTACGGCATGCAGGATGCTGCCAACTACGGCCAGGCAGGTGCCGCCGACCGTCCGATGACTGTTGACGATGTTGTCACCAAGACCGGCATCACCCTGGCCGTGATTGTCGCCCTGGCAGTCGTGAACTTCATCATCGGCCTGAATGACGACAAGCTGGCGATGGGGTTGACCTTCGTCGGCATGATCGGTGGCCTGATCGCTGTTCTGGTTTCGGCTTTCGGTAAGAAGTACGACTCTGCCCCTGTCACTCTGACCTACGCGGCCTTCGAGGGCCTCTTTGTTGGTGGCTTTACGTTCCTGATTTCTGGCGCTGCGGTTGGTGATACGGACGCCGGCATGCTCATCGCCCAGGCAGTTCTCGGCACAATTGGCGTGTTCATCGGCATGCTGTTTGTTTACAAGACCGGTGCTATCCGTGTAACTCCGAAGTTCACCCGCTTCCTGGTGGGCGCCATGATCGGTGTTCTGGTTCTGGCTCTGGGCAACCTGGTGTTCGCGCTGGTTACCGGCTCCGCTGGCATCCTGCGCGACGGTGGTCCGATCGCCATCATCTTCTCCCTGGTCTGCATTGGTATCGCTGCAATGAGCTTCCTGCTGGACTTTGATCAGGCTGACCGTCTGGTCCGCGCAGGCGCGCCGTCCAAGATGGCCTGGGGTGTTGCGATGGGCCTGGCCGTTACCCTGGTCTGGCTGTACACCGAGATCCTGCGCCTGCTGTCCTACTTCAGGGACTAGCACTTTGAGAGGATAAGGCTTTTAGAGGCTAAGGCTTCATGGGGCTAGCGCTGAAGCGCTGTCAGTTGAGGGGCTTCCGGTTAACTGGAAGCCCCTTTTTTCTGCCGGTTTGCAGGGGATTTCGCTGCTAGGGCGGGGAAATGTCGCTAGAACGGGAATGCGTGACGGTTGGCAGGGGGAAATGTCGCTAGAACGGGAATGCGCGACGGTCGGCAGGGGGAAATGTCGCTAGAACGGGAATGAGTGAGCGCGGCCAGACAGCCTGATAAAACTGCAACACCCTGACCTGCACGTTCTTGTAGTGGATAATGGTTTGCAATAACGTATTCCCGTTCTAACGACATTCACTCCGCTGTAGCTCTGTTTTGGCGAGGTTCACCCTGGCGCGGTCTGGAACTGGCGACATTTTGAGGAAATCTTGAGGAACGAAACCCTTGAGGATTGGGTTAAGGGAAGGGAGTAGGGGGAAGAACGGATCAAGAAACGGAAGCGGGGTGGGAAATGTCGGAAAAGTTGCAAAACCAGAATCTCCGCCAACGACGTGTGAGCAACAAAACGTTCTGACCTGTAGGTTTAGGTAAGTGAGAATGCTCCCCAATAACAAATTGCAACTTTTCCGACATCTAACCCCTCCGAGAGGGGCAATGGGGCCTGCCGGGAGGTCTCAAAGGCAGAGAAAATGAGGCCTGAAAGGCAGAGAAAAGCAAGAAGGGCGCCCGAAGGCGCCCTTCTTGCTTACCACCGGTCGCAACCAGCCAAGGCCGGCAGCAATTGACGGCCAGCCAGTGCAACAGGAGCCCGCACAACTGGAGCCAGCACAACAGGAGCCAGCCGCAGCCGACTAGAGCCGCAGCTAAAGCCGCCAGCCACCCAGTGCCGGCCAAGTAGTAACTGTAGTAACTACTGCTCCGCGCGCGGAACGTCCAGGTCAGGGTCGTAAGGCTCAGCGGCGACGATCGTCACAGAGACGGTGTCGCCAGCCGGGGTCTGGTACTCGCGGGTCTCGCCAACCTTGGCGCCCACAATGGCCGCACCCAGCGGCGCATCGGTGGAGTAAGTCTCCAGGTCCGGGTTGGAAGACTCCAGGCCACGGGTACCGATCAGGAATGTCTCCTTATCATCCTCGTCGCCGTCGTAGTACACGTGGATCACGGAACCGACCAGTGCCACGCCGGACTCCTGCGGAGCCTCACCGATGGTGGCGCTATCCAGCAGCTCCTCCAGGTAGGTGATGCGTGCTTCCTCCTGGCCCTGTTGCTCGCGGGCTGCGTGGTAGCCACCGTTCTCCTTCAGGTCACCCTCTTCACGGCGCTCGTTGATCTCGGCAGCCAGCACCGGGCGGTTTTCCTTCAGAGCGGTCAGCTCTGCATTCAGTCGGTCGTAGGATTCCTGGGTAAGCCAGCGGGTCTGGTTGTCAGCCATTGGGTTCTCCCGTCTTTGTTGAGGGTTCACGCGGTGATCCACGTGGGCGTCAAAAGATTAATCAGTAGGCGTGCAAAGTCTAGCACCTAGACATGCGGCGCCGAGGTGCCAGGGCGCTAACTATGGCGCTTTAGCTGCCGTCCGCGTTGAGGTGCGGCGGCAGAGTGCTGGAGCAGCCATAGGCAGTGGCGGCATAGCCGCGCTCGCGGGTGGGGATGTCGACGTTGAAGCGCGTGACTTCTTCGCCCCCGGCGGGAATCACAAATTCGCGGCGGCCGACCTCGTTCTTGTCGTAGTCCAGCGCGGTGACGATGCAGTACGCGGCTTTCGCGGGGTCTTTGCGGGTGACGTCGATGCTCATGGTCATGCGGTTATCCGACACGATCTTGCCGCCAGATTCCTGCGCCGTCACGTCGGCATCGGATGTGCGCATGAACTGCGTCACCGCGTAGCTCAGCGTCCCGGCCAGGATGAGCGCCAGAATCACCACGACGATCTTTCCGGAGAACTTCTGGTTGCGCGTTGTGCCGTAGCGCTCTTCTTGGGTGCTGTTTCTTGCCGCCTTCATGATGCCTCTAGTCTAGCCCACCCTATTCTTTATGACGCCTTCGTCCCCGGCCCGTTTTGCGCTGGTGGCTCTATTGGGAAGGGCGAGGTTGGCTAGTAGATTGTATTGACGTGAGTGATAAGACATCTTCCGTAGACACCCCGCGTTATCGCTTGTTGGCGATCCACGCGCACCCGGACGACGAGTCCAGTAAGGGTGCGGCCACCATGGCTCGCTATGTTGACGAGGGTCACCGGGTCAAGGTGCTGACCTGCACGGGCGGGGAGCGCGGGGACATTCTGAACCCGGAGATGCAGCAGCTGGCTGAACAGGGGATCGGCGAGATGATTGAGGTTCGCCGCGAGGAGATGGCGCAGGCGGCCTCCATTCTGGGCGTGGAACACGAGTGGCTGGGCTATGTCGACTCGGGCTTGCCAGAGGGGGACCCGAAGCCACCGTTGCCGGAGGGCTGCTTTGCGCTGGAGGATACGGAAGAAGTCACGCAGAACGTCGTGCGGGTAGTGCGGGAGTTCCGCCCGCACGTGATCATCACCTACGACGAGCACGGTGGCTACCCGCACCCGGATCACATTAAGGTGCATGCTGTATCTATGCGTGCCTGGGAGGCTGCCGGCGACCCCGATTACCACCCCGAGCTGGGGGAACCGTGGGAAGTGAAGAAACTGTACTACACCCACGGCTTCATCCGTCAACGCTTCGAGGACTTGGCCACCGCCATGTATGAGCGGGGAGTGCGCCTACCAGAGCACGTCCTGCAGCACCTGGAGATGTGGAAGCAGCTGCCGGACATCTTCTCCCGCGTAACTACCAGGGTCAATGTCGGCGAGTGGTTCCCCCGCCGCGACGATGCGCTGCGCGCACACCGCACCCAGATCGACCCCAATGGAGCGTTCTTCCTGGCGGATACGGATCTGCAGCAGATGATCTGGCCGACCGAGGAGTTCGAGCTCGCGCAGTCGCGGGTGCACAGCGAGCTGCCGGAAACGGATTTGTTCGCAGGTCTTGATGCCGAGTCGTGCACAGGCCGCAGCGATGTCTAAGTTTCCCGCTGACGGCGAACAAACTACAGTTAATGGGCAAAGAATAGAAGGAGTTTCCCGCGATGAACACCGCCACCTGGATCCTGGCGCAGGCCGAGCGCACCGGCCCGAAGGGTGCCGAGTTCGGCAAGGCCGCACCCATCGGCCTGTTCGTGATCGTCATTCTGCTGCTGGTTGTGTTGCTTATTGGCTTCGCCATGAACAAGCGCATTCGTCGGCTAGAGCGCCGACGGGCCTTCGCAGATGCCCGGGGAATTGACCTCTTCGATACGGAAAAGCTCGAGGCGGCGATGAAGGCCGAGGGATTCGACGACACTGCGGGCAAGCGATCCATGTTCGCTCGCACCGAGGTTCCCCAGACCGACGAGCGTTTCCTTCCCGCCTCCGGCACGCTGACTGGCCCCGCCGCTATTGACGCTGAGCGGGCGCGGGCTGAGGGCGTCGATAAGAAGGGCGCCAAGAAGAACACCACGCCGGACGCAAACAGCGAAGAACCGCCGAAGCAGTAGGATCAAAACTGTGAACCGCATCCCCCAACTGCTCTACCCGGCATATGAGGCGAGCCTGGCGCGCTCGCTGCGTGATAAACCGCGGCCGAAGCACATTGCCATCATGGCCGACGGTAACCGGCGCTGGGCACGCGAAAACGGGTTCACGGATGTGTCGCACGGCCACCGCGTAGGTGCGAAGAAGATCGCGGAAATGTGCGGTTGGTGCGATGAGCTAGGGATTGAGACCGTCACGGTCTACCTGCTCAGCACCGAAAACTTGAAGCGCTCCAAAGAGGAGCTGTCGTTGCTGTGCAGCATTATTGGCGATGTTGCTGAGGAATTGGCAGATTCGGACGCCGGGTTCCAGCTACGCACCGTTGGCCACTTAGAACTATTGCCGGAGCAGCTACGCGTTCGCCTGGAAGAAAACCAGGCCAAGACGGATGACCACACGGGCGTGCGGGTGAACGTCGCCGTGGGCTACGGAGGGCGCCAGGAGATCGTGGATGCGGTGCAGACCCTCGTGGCAGAGCTAGCAGAACAGGGCACCGCGCCCGAGGACATGGCGGAGGCGATCACCGCAGAGGCGCTGGGAGATCACATGTACACTTCCGGCCAGCCGGATCCGGATTTGGTGATTCGCACGTCGGGGGAGCAGCGACTGTCCGGGTTCCTGTTGTGGCAGTCCGCGTATTCGGAGATTTGGTTTACGGATACCTATTGGCCGGCGTTCCGCCGCGTGGACTTCCTGCGCGCCCTGCGTGATTATTCGCAGCGGCACCGGCGCTTCGGCCTGTAAGGGCTAAGGGCTTAGGGCGTAAGGGCGTGTGGGCGTAGGTGCGCGCGCTAGATCTTGCGCATCCGCACTTTTTGCACCAGGTGATCCGGCCCCTTGCGTAGCACGAGGGAGGCGCGTACCCGGGTGGGGAGGATATTTTCCATCAAGTTCGGCAAGTTCACGGTCTGCCAGATTTCCCGTGCCACCAGCGTGGCTTCTTCATCGCTGAAATTAGCGAAGTGGTGGAAGTGAGCCTTCGGATCTTTGAACGCGGTGTTCTTGAGCCGTAGGAAGCGGTCGATGTACCAGTCCTCGATGTCCTCGCGGCGAGCATCTACGTAGACGGAAAAGTCGAAGAGGTCCGAGACCATGAGGGTCGGGCCAGTCTGCAGGACATTGAGGCCCTCGACGATGAGGATATCTGGCCGGTCGACGGTGATGGATTCCCCGGGGATGCGGTCGTAGGCCTCGTGGGAATACACGGGAGCCTGAACCTTTTGGGTGCCGGATTTCACCTTTGTGACGAAGCTGAGCAGTGCGGCTTGGTCGTAGGATTCCGGGAAACCCTTGCGGTGCATGAGCTTGCGGCGCTCGAGCTCTGCGGTGGGCAGCAGGAAGCCGTCCGTGGTGACGAGATCCACGCGCGGGTTGGTCTCCCAGCGCTGCAGTAGAACCTGGAGCACACGGGCGGTGGTGGATTTGCCGACGGCGACGGAGCCGCACACGCCGATGATGTAGGGGATTTGTGGCATTGCTTCGCCTAGGAAGGTCTCCGTCGCTGCGTTCAGGCGCCTGTGCGCCTCGACGCGTAGGAAGATCAGGCGAGACAGTGGAAGATAGACCTCGGAGACTTCTTCCAGGTCAATCTCGTCGCCGATGCCGCGCAGCTGTTCCAGTTCGTCTTCGGTGAGGACCTGGGGCATCGATTTTCTAAGTGTGCGCCACTGAGTACGGTCCAGCTCAATGTAAGGGCTGGGGGAAGTCATAGCATCCATTGTGCCCCGAAAATGGGGCGAGGTGAAATTGAATGGGGGAAATATCGAGCGTTGCCATTACCAGTGGATTAGCTTGTCTGGAGGACTCGCTATGATGGTGAGGCAGATAAGCAACTAACTTTCATCCCCAACGGAAGGCCTTGGTCGACGTGACTTCTCCGCAGAATTCGTCTACTCAGAACTCGCTACAGCACAACACTCCTCTGGCGGAACTTGATCCGCAGGTCGCCGAGGCCATTGCGGGCGAACTGCGCCGCCAGCGTACGACTCTGGAAATGATCGCTTCGGAGAACTTTGTTCCCCGTGCAGTGCTGCAGGCTCAGGGTTCGGTGCTGACCAACAAGTACGCCGAAGGTTACCCGGGTCGCCGTTACTACGGCGGCTGCGAGCACGTGGATGTGATTGAGGATCTGGCGCGCGACCGCGCTAAGCAGGTCTTCGGTGCGGAGTTTGCCAACGTGCAGCCGCACGCGGGTGCACAGGCCAACGCTGCGGTGCTGATGGCTCTGGCTAACCCGGGCGACAAGATCATGGGCCTGTCCCTGGCACACGGTGGCCACCTGACTCACGGTATGCACCTGAACTTCTCCGGCAAGCTCTACGAGGTTGCTGCCTACGAGGTGGATCCGGAGACCTTCCGCCTGGATATGGATAAGATCCGCGAGCAGGCCATTGCCGAAAAGCCGCAGGTGCTTATTGCCGGCTGGTCCGCGTACCCGCGTCACCAGGACTTTGCCGCCTTCAAGTCCATTGCCGACGAGGTTGGGGCGAAGCTCTGGGTGGACATGGCTCACTTCGCTGGCCTGGTTGCCGCTGACCTGCACCCGTCGCCAGTTCCGCACGCCGATGTTGTCTCTACCACCGTTCACAAGACGCTGGGTGGCCCGCGCTCCGGCATGATCCTGGCCAAGCAGGAGTACGCCAAGAAGCTGAACTCCTCCGTATTCCCGGGGCAGCAGGGCGGACCGCTGATGCACGCCGTGGCCGCGAAGGCAGTGGCCATGAAGGTGGCCCAGACTGACGAGTTCCGCGACCGTCAGCAGCGCACCCTGGAAGGCGCCAAGATCCTCGCTGAGCGTCTGAATGCACAGGATACGAAGGACGCTGGCGTACAGGTCCTCACCGGCGGCACCGACGTCCACCTGGTACTGGTCGACCTGCGTAACTCCCAGCTGGACGGCCAGCAGGGTGAGGATCTGCTGCACGAGGTTGGCATCACCGTCAACCGCAATGCTGTGCCGTTCGACCCGCGCCCGCCGATGGTTACCTCCGGCCTGCGCATCGGTACCTCCGCGCTGGCTTCCCGTGGCCTGGATTCCGCGGCCTTCACCGAGGTTGCGGACATCATCGGTACGGCTCTGGCCGGTAACGCCGACGTTTCCGCCCTGCGCGCCCGCGTGGACAAGATCGCTGCGGACTTCCCGCTGTACGACGGCCTGGAAGACTGGAAGCTGGTTTAATTCCCGTTGGGTTAAATCCCGTTGGGTTAGTCCCCGCTGGGCTAGTCCTTGCCGGGGTGAACCCTATTGGGGAAGTAGGAGAGATTTGAGAAATGGTCAGCACCCGCTCGCGCGAAGCAATCATCGTCGTTGATGTTCAAAACGATTTCGTCGACGGTTCTTTGGGCACCGCCCGCGGTGTTGAGGTCGCGCGGGGGATTAATGCCTGGTTGCGCGAGGTAGTGGGCGCCGACGCGGAAGAGGGCGCAGAGATCAACTCCCGCCCTCTGATCGCCGGCACGATGGATTGGCACATCAACCCCCAGGGGCATTTCGCACCCGAAGGGGAGGAGCCGGACTACGAGAATACCTGGCCGGTGCACTGCGTGGCCGATACCCACGGTGCGCAGGTCTGTGGCGAACTCAACCCCGAGCTCGTGGACGTCTGGTTCCACAAGGGTGAATACACCGCTGCCTACTCCGGCTTTGAAGGCCACCTGGCGCGGGAAGAGCAAACGCTGAAGCAGTGGCTGGACTCCTTGGAGGTCGAGCATGTCACCATCGTCGGCATCGCCACCGACTTCTGCGTGCGCGCCACCGCCGAAGATGCCCTGAAGGCTGGCTTCGGCGTGACTGTGGTGGAAGAGCTCTGCTCTGCCGTCAGCGAGGACGGCGCTGCTAAGGCTTTGGACGCCCTCAGGGCAGCTGGCGCCGAAGTTATCGCCCAACCACGCTAGTCATCCCCCCGCCTTGGCGGGGCATGAGGGGGAGCGGGGGCGCGAGGGGGCGTCCATAAGAGAAAGCAACCGCCAGAAAAGACGGCGCTTTGCGGCCACGCCACGTAGCGTGAAGCACATGAGCGAAAACAACAATCTTGTGCTGGTCGAAGACAAGGCCGGCGTACGTTACATCACCATCAACCGGCCAGAGGCATACAACTCCCTGGACAAGGCGCTGCGCCTGGCGTTGATCGACGCGTTCCGGAAAGCACAGAAAGACTCGCAGGAACTCGGCTCCGCAGTGCGCGCCGTCGTGCTGCGTGCCGCTGGCAAGGCATTCTGTTCCGGGCAGGATCTCAAGGAACAACTGCAGGACACGAAGAACCGCACCGGCATGGAAAAGGTAGTGGAGGAGTACAACCCGATGGTTGAGCTGCTCACCGGAATTAGCGTGCCGACGATCGCCGCGCTGCAGGGGCCGGCAGCGGGCGCTGGCTGGGGTTTGGCGATGGCGTGCGACTTCCGCGTGATGTCCACGGCTGCGTCCTTCAAGGGCGCATTTACCGGCGTGGGGCTGGCGGCAGATTCCGGGCTGTCGAAGACCCTAGTGGATTGCGTGGGGCGTGCGAAGGCGCTGCAGTTGCTGCTGATGGATCGCAAGGTGCCCGCCGAGGAGGCCCTAGAGCTGGGGCTGGTGGAGAACCTGGTGGAGCCCGCGGAGCTAGAGGCGGTGACAGAGAAGTTAGCGACGTCCTTTGCCGGTGGCCCGACTGCGGCATACAAGGAAATGAAGGCGCTGGTGAAGAACGCTGTAGCCATCAACGAGGCCGCAGCGGCGGAGGCAGAGGCACAGCTGCGTCTGTTTAACACCGCCGACCATAGCGAAGCGGTGGCCGCTTTCGTAGGAAAGCGACCACCGCAGTTTAAGGGGGAGTAGGGGCTTAAGGGACTAAGCCTTACTTCTCGCCCTTAGCCAGGCGACGAGAGATGATCTCGATCATGATCTCGTTCGGGCCGCCGTAGATCGGCTGCACGCGGGAATCCAGGTAGTGCGTGGAGATCGGGTACTCCAGCATGAAGCCGTAGCCGCCGTGCAGCTGCAGAGCCTCGTTAACAACCTCGATCTGCAGCTCGGTGGTCTGGTACTTAGCCATCGCGCCGGTGACCTCGTCCAGGGTGCCGTTAACCTTCTCCATGATGCAGGCATCAACGAAGGACTGGGAGGTCTGGATGTTGGTAGCCATCTTGGCCAGCTCCCAGCGGTAAGCCTGGTGGTCGATCAGGCGCTGACCGAAGGTCTTGCGATCCTGAGAGTGCTTGTAAACCAGGTCGAATGCGCGACGGGAGGTAGCGATGGAGCCCACGGCGATGGACAGACGCTCCTGAGCCAGGTTGGTGCGCAGGTAGCCGAAGGCAGCGCCCTCTTCGCCCAGCAGGTTCTCCTTCGGAACGCGGGTGTCCTCGAAGGACAGCTCGGCGGTGTCCTGTGACTTCAGGCCGACCTTCTTCAGCGGGCCGGTCTTGGTGTAGCCCTCCATGCCGTCCTCGACGATCAGCATGGAAACGCCAGCGCGACCCTTCTCCGGGTTGGTCACGACGACCAGCAGGGTGAAGTCAGCCTGAACACCGTTGGAGATGAAGGTCTTCGCACCGTTGACGATGTAGTCGCCGTTCTCGTCCTTCTTGGCGAAGGTGCGGATGCCAGCCAGGTCAGCACCTGCGCCCGGCTCGGTCATTGCCAGTGCGGCGATCTTCTCACCAGCACACAGCGGCTTCAGGAAACGCTCCTTCTGCTCGTCGTTGCCGAAGCGCTGCAGGTAGGGGATGACCAGGTCGTTGATGGTCTGGATGCCCACGATCACGGAACCGGAGTCAGCCTTTGCCAGCTCCTCGGTCAGCACAGCGTTGAAGCGGTAGTCGTTCTCCATTCCGCCGCCGCCGAACTGCTCCGGAGCCATCATGCCTAGCAGGCCCTGCTGGCCGGCCTTCTGGTACATCTCACGGTCGCAGTAGCCCTGCTCGTGCCAGCGGTCAACGTTCGGGGCGATCTCGGCCTTCACGAAGTCCGCGCAGGCCTCGCGGAACATGTTGTGCTCTTCTTCGAAAATGTTGCGTGGCAGGAAGTTCTTCATGGGTTCCTTTCAAACCAAGACGGTGGTGATTCGTGCGCTGGCCAGCACGAAGGCCTTGTAACCCCGCGTGTAAACCTAGCCAGTTCTCGAAGTACCAATGTCGGCTATTGAGATTTCTTGTGTCGCAGTTCGATTTTACGCCAGCAGTGTGACGTGCATCTCTGCATTGCTTATGAGAATAGCATCTTTTAGGTGTAGAAGTGCAAGAAATCCCCCAGATCGCGGGCGAATATACACCGATTCTTTAGCGCTGTCGTCTTGCTTTGTGGCGCTAACTACCCCCACCTGGATTGGGGTGCCTCAAAGTTCTGCAAAAACCCTGGTCATTTATTTAAACAACAAAGATGTTGCAAAAGTATTGACAACTCAGGTGAGGCTTGGCTAACCTCACAGATGTGTCGCAGGCTAGTCACCTGAGGCGCACTGCAGTTGTGGAATATGTTGCAATGCTCGCGAAGGAGTTCAAAGCTGCCGGCGCAGACACTTACGCGTTAAGGGTTTTCTCTCTTCTCCCCGAAGTGCGTAGGTGCCGGTAGGGGCTTCTTCACCCCGAGTGTTGTGGTTGTTTCGTCCGGCCAACGTATGGCGCCAGACTCGTCACCTGGTCGCTGTATCGGGCGAAGGGTTTTTGATGGCTCGTCACCATTGGAAACTACATAAAGTTGAAAGGCGGGGAAGGGTCCGATGTATCGGGCTCATCCCCGCCTTTCTCTTTATGACGCTGGCGTCTCCGTCCGCTCGGTCGCCAGCTTATTCCGAGCCTCTCGCAGCCACTCGGGCTGCTTTTCCAGTAGCTCCTTGATTTCCGCCGTGGTGAGCGGCTTATCCATATCGTTAGCCTTCAAAGACGTGATGCTAATGCCCAACTTCCGCGCCACCTCCGGGCGTGGGTGTGGCCCTTCGCGCCGCAGAGTCTGCAGCCACTCGGGCGGGTTCTTCTGCAGCTCCACGAACTGCTCGTGGCTCAGGGGTGTGTCTTGAAACTCCTGCGGAGTAGCGGGAAGGTAGATCCCCAGCTTCTTGGCTGCCGTGGCGGGCTTCATGGGTGGCCCGGACTTGGTACTCGGATTAGCGTCAGTCATGACCATCATTCTAATGAAGCGCCTTATTATTGGTTCCATGCCCGAAGCTTCCGCCTCGCAGAATCAGCAGCGAACCCAAAAACCAACCCAGCACCAGCAGCCCCGTCAGCGCCAGCGCGTGAACCAGCAGCGGCATCTGAAGGTTGTGTTTAGCACGGGAGTGCAACCGGATAAATGGTTCCGGCGCTTCGACGAGAGGACACCGGGGTGGAAGGTTGCCAGCGCAGGTACCGATGATCCGCTGGCTTATGTCCGCGCGGGGCAGGCGGATGTGGCTCTAGTGCGGTTGCCAGCCGAGGGGTATGAGCGCCCGGCGGACATGCATGAGGTCGCCCTCTATGAAGAGCAGACCGGGGTCGCCGCCCCGAAGGACCACCCGGCCAAGGTGATGGAGGCCATTGACTACAGTGAGCTCGTCGATGAGAAGCTGATGTATGTCACTCCGGCTAACGGCTGGGACGATATCGCCGCATTGCGCGAAGCCCTTCAGGTTGTCGCTGCCAATGTTGGTATCGCTATCGCGCCGCGCCCACTGCTGCGCGGAATTAACCAAGGCGGGGTAGTGCACCGGGATCTTCTTGGTATTGACGCCACCACGTGCCCGCGCACTCGCGTAGCCCTAATGTGGCGAGTCGAATCTGACAATGACGTCATTCAGGACTTCGTTGGGATATGTAAAGGACGCACAGCGGGCAGTTCGCGACAGGCGGCTAGTCGGGGGCGCGGTGGCGTCAATAAAAAGGCAGGTAGAGTGCAGAAAACGGCGAAGAAAAAGGCTGTGCGGACAGCTAAGCGTAGATAAAGAAACGATTGCAATTGAGTTAAAGATCATGCACGGCACGTGCATTTCCTCAAGGCCGTGATTAGGAATGGGTGGGTAGTGCTTTCGCACAATGCGAAGAGCAAAGAGAAAGGTTTAAATTAATGAACTCCAACAAGCGTTTCCGTCGTTCCGCAGTAGCACTGGCCGCTGGTGCATCCCTGGTATTCGGCGTTTCTGCATGCTCCGACGATGCTAAGGACAAGGCTGGCGACGCTGCCAACTCCGCTTCCGAAAAGGCTGGCGATGCAGCAGCTTCTGCTTCCGAGAAGGCCGGCGAGGCTAAGGACTCCATGACTGGCGAAAAGGGCTCCGAGTCTGAGGGTGCTGACGCTAAGGGCTCCGAGGGTGCCGACGCTGAGGGCGCAGGTTCCGAGGGTGGCGCTGAAGGTGAGGGCGAGAAGGTCAAGACCGCCAATGGTGAAGAGGTTGAACTGCCAAAGGACGTAAAGACCGCCTGGGATAACGAGGGCGGCGAGTCCGGCGCTTTCGGCAAGCTGACCGAGTACACCGAGGGCAAGAACGGCTCCCTGGCTACCTTCGAGAAGGGCTGGATCGCCAACTCTAAGGGCCACGGTGCAGTTCCGGTTATCGGCAAGATTGGCGAGACCTGGGTCAACGGTGGTGGCCTGGATAACGAGATCGGCCTGCCGACCGGCCCGGAGAAGGGCGACGCAGCCAACGGCTGGACCCAGTCCTTCGAGAACGGCACCATCAAGTGGGCTAAGGATGAGTCCGGCAAGTTCACCGACACGATCGAGAAGCGCTAAGAAAAAGCGCGGCGAACGCCGGAAGTTCTAACCTTCAAGTAGAACTTGATAACCCCAGGTGAGGGGCAGTAAATGCCTCCGATCCTGGGGCTTTTTCATGTTTACCCAGAGTTCATCTAACAACAATGTAATTTCCATGCAGCGCCCCTAGCGTCGAGGGTGTCCGAAGCAAGTCACACCTACCCACATCATCCGCATTCCCCGGATGTAAAGCGTAGCTTTTGCGGCGTGGAACGTCCGGGTTAACTAACTCTTAATCCCTACAAGGAGCACCACCTCCATGACTTCCGCTGCGCCCACCGATCAGGCACATCAGAACTTCCAGGCTGAAGAGGCAATGAACGCTCATTCCGACGCAGAGCTTGGCCTACGCACTTACGTCCTCGACACCTCGGTGTTGCTGTCCGATCCCTGGGCATTGATCAAGTTTGCGGAACACCGCATCATCCTCCCCGTCGTCGTTATCAGTGAGCTGGAGGGCAAGCGCCACCACCCGGAACTCGGATGGTTCGCCCGTCAGGCTCTGCGCATGCTCGAGGACTTCCGCCAGGAGCACGGCCGGCTGGACATGCCCAGCATCGTCAACGACATGGGTGGCACCGTCCAGGTAGAACTGAACCACGTTGACCAATCCGTACTGCCCACGGGGCTGCGGGGCGAACAAAACGATCACCGCATCCTGGCGTGTGCGCTGAACCTGCGCGCGGAAGGGCACAACGTCACCCTGGTGACTAAGGATGTGCCGCTGCGCGTGAAGGCTGGTGCGGTTGGTCTGGACGCCGACGAGTACCACGCGCAGGACGTGGTGCTGACCGGTTACAACGGTATGGCGCGGGCGGAGGTGCCCTCCGGCATTATCGACGAGCTCTACGACGTGGGAGAGGCCGATATCTCGGGCGCCTTGACCGTCGACGGGGAAGAAGTCGACGAACTGCCGATCCACTGCGGCTTGCAGCTCACTGCAGGCAGCCAATCCGTGCTGGCACGCTCCATGGGAGACGGCATGGTGCGCCAGGTTCCCACTGACCTGGAGGCCTTTGGAATCCGCGGCCGCAGCGCCCAGCAGCGAATTGCCCTGGATCTGCTTCTAGATAACGAGGTGGGCATTGTGAGCCTCGGCGGTTCGGCCGGCACGGGTAAGTCCGCCCTGGCGCTGTGCGCGGGTCTGGAAGCTGTGCTGGAGCGCGGAGAACACAAGCGCATTGTCGTTTTCCGCCCCCTCTATGCAGTTGGTGGCCAGGACCTGGGCTACCTGCCGGGCAGCGAGTCCGAGAAGATGAACCCCTGGGCGCAGGCGGTGTACGACACCCTGGAGGGCGTGGTAAGCGACAACGTCCTGGAGGAGATCGACGCGCGCGGACTGCTGGAGGTGCTTCCGCTGACGCACATTCGCGGCCGCAGTCTGAACGACAGCTTTGTGATCGTGGACGAGGCACAGTCGCTGGAGCGCAACGTACTGCTGACCGTGCTGTCCCGCTTGGGGCGCAATTCCCGGGTGGTGCTGACCCACGATGTTGCCCAGCGCGACAACCTGCGCGTTGGCCGTCACGACGGCATCCAGGCGGTGATTGAGAAGCTCAAGAACAACCCTCTGTTCGCGCATATCACTCTGACCCGTTCCGAGCGTTCGGCGATCGCGGAGCTGGTTACGAACCTGCTGGAAAAGGGCTAGAAAGGGCTGGAAAGGGCTAGTTCGCTGAGAGCTACCACCGGTCAGGTGGCGCAAACCGTAGCTTGTGAGGCACAATTTCTTCCATGACTTCCGCGAATACCGCAGGCAACTCTGCGCAGGATAGCGCCGGTAAGGGCACGGACAAAGGTGCCAAGCAAGCAATCTCCATCCGACTGATGGAGGAAAAGGACTACCCACAGGTGCAGGCCATTCTGCAGACCGGAATGGATACTGGTGAGGCGACTTTTGAAGAAAACGCGCCGGAAGCGTGGGAAGACTTCATGCGCCACCGCCTGCCCGAACTCTCCTTCGTTGCCATCGACACTGACCCCGCAGCGGCTCAGGCAGCGGGGCTGGGTGACGACAGGGAGAAGATCCTGGGGTGGATCACCGCCACTTCCGCCAGTCACCGCGACGTCTTCGACGGAGTGTTGGAAGACTCGATCTACGTCCACAAGGACGCTGCCGGAAAGGGCGTAGCGGGGAACCTTCTAGATCGCTTGCTCAAGGATGCCGCCGACCAGGGCCACTGGGCGATGCACTCCAGCATCTTCCCGGAGAACGAAGGCTCCGTGCGATTGCACCTGTCCCGTGGCTTCGAGCAGGTGGGAATCTTCCACTGCATGTCCCACATGAACTACGGCCCGAAGAAGGGCAAGTGGCGCCACAACATGGTTATGGAGAAGATCCTGGAAGGCGGCCCCGCCTGGGAGTACTACCAGCAGAACCTGGAGCACTCCAAGGACGATGCCGCTGGCGAGTAAGTAGCCCCGGATAAGTAGCCACCGAATAGGTAGCTCGGGGCTACTCGACGGTCTCCTTAAGGTTGTCCTGGCGGACCAAGGTCAGGATCAGCGCGGCCAACACAGCCACCGGCGCCATCGCGCCAAGCACCGGAACCAATGCATCGTTGTACGAGGTCGTAATGGCCTCGTGCAGCGGGACAGGAAGCGTGTCTACGATCTCCGGGGTCAGGCGGGCGCTGCCTCCACCCTGGAGCTTCTCCGCAAGCGGCGCCCCCTGTGGACCCAATTCCTGCAACGCGCCGGGCACTCGCTGGCCCATGAGATCCGCCACGCGGTGGGTGAACAGCGAACCGATAATCGCAGAGCCCGCCGTGCCACCAATCTGGCGGAAGAAGTTATTCGAAGCCGTCGCAGTTCCCACCATCGAAATCGGGAAAGAGTTCTGCACAATAAGCACCAGGATCTGCATCGAAAGCCCCAGGCCAACACCCATAAGAGCCAAGACGAGGCCGAGGTGCAGTAGGGAATCGTGGGCGTCAAAAAGCCCCATTAGAGCAACCGCAGCGGCGGCGACGAGCAGACCCGCGACGGGGAACCACTTGTAACGGCCGGTGCGGGAGACGTACTGGCCAGACGCGGTGGCCGTGACGATCATGCCCGCCATCATCGGGATCATCATCAGACCAGCCTTGGTGGGGGTCATGCCGTGAACCATCTGGATGTACGTTGGCATATACGCCAGCACGCCGAACATCACCACGCCCGTGATCGTGCCCGCTACCGTCGTGACCACGAAGTTGCGGACGGTGAACAGCTGCATCGGGATCAGCGGTTCCTTGGCCTTGCGCTCGACCAGAACAAACAGGGTGGCCAGCGTGACAGCGGCGATGCCCAGGCCGATGATGACAGGGCTGGACCAGGCGTAATCGCGGCCGCCCCATGTAAGTAGAAGGATCAGTGAGCTCGTAGCGCCGGCCATCAACACGGTGCCGGGAACATCCAGGTTCGCGCCCTTGCCGCGCTTCGGCAGTTGGAGGTTGAAGCCGACCATCAGCAGCGTAATGACAGCCAGCGGCACATTGAACCACAAGGCCCAACGCCAACCCGGGCCGTCGGTGAAGAAGCCACCCAGCAGCGGACCTAGCACGGAACTTAAGCCGAATACACCGCCCATGATGCCCATGTAGCGTCCGCGGTCGCGGGCGGGGACGACGTCGGCGATGATAGCCTGCGCGCCGATCATTAGGCCACCGGCGCCGAAGCCCTGCACGCCACGGGCGACGATCATCATGTTCATGCTCTGGGCGAGGGCACCGATCACCGAACCCGCAAGGAACAGAGTGACCGCGACCAGGTACAGAGGCTTGCGACCCATCTGGTCGCCCAGCTTGCCGTACACAGGCATGGCGATAGTCATAGTCAACAGGAAGCTGGTGATGACCCAGCTCATCTTGTTCGCGCCGCCGAGTTCACCGACGAGGGTAGGCAGGGCGGTGGAGAAAATCATCTGCCCCAGCGAAGACATCAGCATGCCGAGCATTAGGCAGCCGAAGACTAGTGGGACGTTGTTGTGGTTTTCCTGGCGTTGTTTTTCCGCCGCTTCGAGACGTGCCTTGGCCGCTGCTGCTTGGGTGCGAGTGTCGCTCACTGACAGTCCTCCTGATTCTGATTCTGCGATGTTTTATCTGCGATGTGTTCGTTGGTTGGCTCTATGGCCGTGAAGATCTGCTGCAGCCCTGCAAGAGCAATGTCGAAATCCTTCGTGCTGGTCAGGGTTCTGCCGCTGCGTGTTGCCGATGTTGCCGCGGCCCACTGCACCGTCGTTGCCGCGGTGACGATGAGGTGTGCTTCCTCCATCACTTCGAGCTGGGTGCAGCGGTTGCCGGGGTGGTTCTCTAGGTTCCGGCACACTGCTTCCGCGAGGTCACTGCGCAGCTTTTCGTAGCTAGCGAGCTTTGCCAGTGCCAGGCTGGGGAATCTCTTTATTATTTGGGATCGACGCCACCGTATCGACTCCGCCAACTCCGGATCAAGGTTGGCATTGTCCGACTTTCGAGCTTCCTCGAGACGCTTCTTGGTCAACATGTCGTAGAGGTGCTGTGGCAGGCTGCCTTGGGTGGGGGAGAAGTTCTCGAGCTTGTCGAAATCGTCCTCGGTGAGCAGGGGAGGTTGCTTACCGACCGCAACGTGTTCCTTCGAGGAGAAGTAGTTGAAGAAGGTGCGACGGCTGATGTCAGCTGATTCGCAGATTTCCTCCAGTGTGACTCCATCAAAGGAACGATCGAGGAAGAGGCGGGTGGCCTCGTCCTCGATTCGCAGCCTGGTTTCCAGGCGTTTGCGCTCGCGCAGCCCCATGGTTGCGGGCTCCGTGGGATCCGCGGGCTCCGTGGGATCAGAGGGTTCCGTGGGATCCGTGGAATCCAAGGGCTCCGTGGAATCCGAGGGCTCCGTGGGATCAGAACAGATTGATTGCATCACTTGGCCAAACTTACACCCAGTGCAAAGTTTTAACCAGTGCAATGTTTGTGTAGTTTTTCATACGGGATTTCTGGGTGTGTTGTGGCTAACTATTGGGCCGGCGGGGGTGTTGTTGCGAGTGCGCTAAGGCTCGCGTGGCGGCGAGACGCCGGAAAATGGCACTCCGGCAGGCCAAATGTCGGAAATGCTGCAAAGCCTTGTTGGGGCACGTTTCCAATAATGTAAAAGCGCAGGTCACAGGGTTTCTACCAAAGGTGTCGAATTAGGTGAGGGGGAGTTTTGCAACTTTTCCGACATTTATGAAATGTGTGGTGCTGATGTGGTTGGCGGCGGCCCGCGATTTGGGTGCAGAGGGACTGAATGTCGTTAGAACGAGAATGGGTTAATGGAAGCGAATGCTATTAATGTAAAATGCCAGGTCAGAGCGTTTTGATTCTTCGGTTCCAGGCGCACGCGTTTCCATATTCCCGTTCTAGCGACATTTCGGTGTCGCGGAAGGTTAGCGAGGGGTGCGGAGGGCTAGCGAGGGGTGCGGCAGGCTAGCGAGGGGCGCGGCAGGCTAGCGAGGGTGGCGGAAGGCTGCAGAATGCAAGGTCAAGGCGGGGAGGGAGTGAATTCCTCGATCTGGGCATAGAAAAACCGCTGGTGTTCCCAGGGAGACAGAAGCCCGATCTAGCGGGAAGCCAGTCTCAACAGGAAAACATCAACGGTGAAGTTAGCAAGCGGGGCTGCTGGACCACGGTGATGGGCGTCAGTTGCGCCAGCCGCCAGCAGCGCCAGCTGGACCACGGTGATGGGCGCCAGCCGCCAGCCGCCAGCCGTGCCAGCGCCTACTTGTCGCGGTCGGTGTTGGCCATAGCCAGGACGTCGAGGCGCTTGTCCAGCTCCTCTTCCGTCAGCTTCTCGCCGTCGACAAAGCCCAGGTCAATGACCGTCTGGCGGATGGTCTTGCCTTCCTTCAGCGCAGTCTTAGCAACCTTAGCCGCATTCTCGTAGCCAATGGCAGAGTTCAGCGGGGTCACGATGGACGGGGAGGACTCAGCCAGAGTGCGCATGCGCTCCTCGTTCGGCTCGATGCCGTCGACCAGCTTCTCTGCGAACACGCGGGCGGTGTTGGCCAGCAGCTTCGCAGACTCCAGCACGTTGCGGGCCATCATCGGGATGAACACGTTCAGCTCGAACGCGCCCTGGGAACCACCGAAGGCAACGGCAGCGTCGTTACCGATGACCTGCGCAGCAACCTGGGTTGCGGTCTCACACAGGACCGGGTTGACCTTGCCCGGCATGATGGAGGAGCCCGGCTGCAGGTCCGGCAGGTGGATCTCGCCCAGACCAGTCAGCGGGCCGGAGCCCATCCAGCGGATGTCGTTAGCGATCTTGTTCAGGGAGATCGCGATGGTGCGCATAGCGCCGGAGAACTCCACCAGGCCATCGCGGTTAGCCTGTGCCTCGAAGTGGTTCTCTGCCTCGCGCAGCTGCTCCACGCCGGTCAGCTTCACCAGCTCGGCGGTAACGTTTGCGCCGAAGTCAGCCGGGGTGTTCAGGCCGGTGCCGACTGCAGTGCCACCGATCGGCAGCTCGCCCAGGCGCGGCAGGGTGGCCTCAACGCGCTCGATGCCTGCGGCGATCTGGCGGGCGTAGCCGGAGAACTCCTGGCCCAGGGTCACCGGAACGGCATCCATCAGGTGGGTGCGGCCGGACTTCACAACGGTCTCCCACTCCTTGGCCTTCTTAGCCAGGGAGTCGTGCAGCACCTTCAGACCCGGGATCAGGTCGTTCACAGCAGCTTCGGTAGCGGCCACATGGGTTGCGGTCGGGAAAGTGTCGTTGGAGGACTGGCCCATGTTCACGTGGTCGTTCGGGTGGATCTCCACGCCGTTGTTCTTGGCGATGGAGGCGATGACCTCGTTGGTGTTCATGTTGGAAGACGTGCCGGAACCGGTCTGGAAAACATCGATCGGGAACTCAGCGTCGTGCTTGCCCTCAGCGATCTCCTTGGCAGCGGCGATGATCGCGTCCGCCTGCTCGTCGGTCAGCAGGCCACGGTCCTTGTTCACCTGCGCGCAGGCCGCCTTCAGCAGACCCATCGCGCGGATCTGTGCGGACTCCAGCGGACGGTCGGAGATCGGGAAGTTCTCCACGGCACGCTGCGTCTGTGCACGCCACAGAGCCTTGGCGGGAACCTTAACCTCGCCCATCGTGTCGTGTTCAATGCGGAATTCTTGCTCGGTCATTCTTTCATCACCTTTATCTTGATTGCTTTTTGACGCCTCCCGCATCGAACCCGTCCAGGCTCAGCAGCGGAAACGCACAGAAGCGGATTGGTCTTCGTGCCCCGCACGGACACCGCCCAATCTACCTAAAAGGCCTGCTGCGCGGTGGGGCGTGGGGGCGTCCATAAAAGAGCTAGTTACGGGTGTAATCCAGCACGGAGTAGGACTGCAGCTTCGCCAGCTGGTGCTGCGACTCGATGAAGCGGATCGTGCCGGAGCGAGAGCGCATGACCAGGGAGCGGGTGGTAGCGGAGTTGTGGTGGTAGGACACACCCCGCACCATGTCGCCGTTGGTCACGCCGGTGGCGACGAAGTAGCAGTGCTCGGAGTTCACCAGGTCGTTGGTGGTCAGCACGCGGTCCAGGTCGTGGCCAGCGTCCAGAGCCTTCTGGCGCTCGGCCTCGTCCTTCGGCCACAGCTTGCCCTGGATTTCGCCACCCATGCACTTCATGGCAGCGGCGGCGATAACGCCCTCCGGGGTGCCGCCGATGCCCATCATGATGTCTACGGAGTTGGTGGCGTTATCCTGCGCGGTGGCCACAGCGCCGGCCACGTCGCCGTCGCCGATCAGGCGGACCTTCGCGCCGGCCTCGCGGATCTCTCGGATCAGGTCTTCGTGGCGCGGGCGATCCAGCACGACGACGGTGATGTCGCCCGGCACGGTGCCCTTGGCCTTGGCAACGGCCTTGATGTTGTCGGCGACAGGAGCGTCGATGTCGACCTTGCCCACGGCCTCCGGGCCGACGGCGATCTTCTTCATGTAGAACACGGCGGACGGATCGTACATGGATCCGCGCTCGGCCGCGGCGATGACGGAGATCGCGTTCGGGCGGCCCTCTGCCATCAGGGTGGTGCCGTCTACCGGGTCGACGGCGATATCTACTGCCGGGCCGTTGCCGGTGCCCACGTGCTCACCGTTGAACAGCATGGGGGCTTCGTCCTTTTCGCCCTCGCCGATCACAACAACGCCGTCCATCTCCACGGAGTTGATCATCTGGCGCATTGCATCCACCGCGGCGCCGTCGCCGGACTCCTTCTGGCCACGTCCGACCCACTTTCCGGAGGCCAGTGCGGCGGCTTCGGTCACGCGAACCAGTTCCATCGCCAGGTTGCGGTCCGGGGCATCCGGATTGGGGGAAACAGCAGGGGTGTGCGCTTCAGTCGACATGATCTTCCAGCTCTTTTCTATTGCTGATAGGTAATCGTTTCTATTCCTCTTCTATTGTGCCCTATTTCCTCCGAGCGTTGCTTTAGCCTGCGCTTTGTGTGGTGTTGGCTAGCCCTACCCAGGGTTAATTTGGCCGTGTAAGCGGGGGCAATGCGATAATGGCGGGCGTGCAGATTCAAAAGCCCCGCGCGTTTCAATCCACCAAGGACATTGTGTTGTCCTTGGTGGTGTTGTTGTTTGCTACGTTCCTGACGGTTGGGTTCACGGGACTGTGCTCTTTTAAACCGGGTGAGGCGGATCGTTCCGGTCCGGTGCAGGAGGTCGATGCGGACTCGGTGCTGCAGATGGACGCCCGCAGCCTCAGCTTCCCCATCCGCAACCCAGACATGCCGGATAACTGGGTAGCGAACTCCGTCCGTCGCGTGTCGGTCGGTAAGGAGCCGTCGAGCCTGGTCGGCTGGGTGATCGACGGGGAGAACTACATTTCCCTAACTCAAACGGGCGCGGACTACAAAGCCGCGACCCAGCCCGATGATGAGGTGCGAGAGGAAACGGGAGCCGAAACCACCGGGGACGTCGAGTGGCACGTCTTCACCGGCGACGATGCCCGCCCTCTGTGGGTGGCCGATCTGGGTGACGTGCGCCTGATCCTCGAGGCGATGGCCACGCCTGAGCAGACTCGCACGGCTGCGGAGAGGGTCGCCCAGACCGACCCGATCGATGTTGGTGCGACGGCCAGCCAGGCCGCAGACGGTGGCGTCAAGAAATAGGCGAACAACTGGCTCGACGGTGAGCTAGCCCTCGCCGTCAGTTTCAGCGTTACGTGCCTCGCGCTGCTGCAGCGCCTGCTCGATGCGCTTGGATGCGCCGTTGAGGTAGTCCTCGCAGTACGCGGCCAGTTCCTCACCGCGTTCCCAGTAGTTCAGCGACTCGTCGAGGCTCATCTGACCGAGCTCGAGGATCTTCACCACTTCGATGAGCTCGTCCCGTGCCTGCTCGTAGCTGAGCTGCTCCAGCGGGCGGAACTTCTGCTGTTCTGTGCCGTTTGCTGCGGTGCCGTTCTGTGCCATTGTTCTATGCCTCTTCTGTGTCTGTATCTGTATTGCTGTTGTCTGTGTTGTTGTCTGTGCCGTCTTTATTCATGACGCCCCCAGGCGCAGCCTGCACACCCATCGCCGCGGCCGTGATGGACCCGTCGGGGACACGGATCCGCAGCTGCGAACCGGGATTGACTTGATCCACGGTTGTCACCACCTGCGCCCCGGACTTATCCCGCGGAATCACCTGCACGATAGAGTATCCGCGGGCGAGCGTCTGCGAAGGCCCCAGGGCGTTGACCTGAGCTTTCAGGGATTCAATGGAGGAGCGCAGCGAGCGCACGTGAACCCCTAGCGCATGGTCCTTGCGCTGCAATGCCTCCGCAATGATGTCTTTCTGGTGCGTGACCGGCAGACTCGGATCAGCCATGACGGGGCGGGAGCGGAGCTGCGCGAGCCCCTTGCGCTCGTGAGCCACCCAGTTGCGCAGCGCGCCGGCACTTCGCTGGCGAGCCTCGCTGACTATGCGCAGCTCTTGCACGACATCCGGCACCACCGTCTTCGCCGCGTCGGTGGGGGTGGCAGCGCGGACATCGGCCACGTAATCCAGCAGCGGATTGTCCGGCTCGTGGCCGATAGCGGAGACCACGGGGGTGCGCATGCGGGAGACCTCGCGCACCAGAGATTCCTCGGAGAACGGCAGTAGGTCCTCCACCGAACCGCCACCACGGGCAACGATGATGACGTCCACCGTGGGGTCATTCTCCAATTCCTGCAACGCGGCAACCACTTGTGGCACGGTTTTCGGCCCCTGCACTGCCGTGTTGATGGTGCGGAAGTGCACCGCGGGCCAGCGCCGCTTGGCAACCTCCATGACGTCGCGCTCAGCCGCCGACGCGCGCCCCGTAATCAGCCCGACGGTAGTCGGAAGGAACGGCAGCGGGGTTTTCAGCCGTGGATCGAAGATGCCCTCGGCGAACATTGCCTTCTTCAGCTGCTCAATCTGGGCCAGCAACTGCCCGATGCCCACCTGGCGAATCTCGGTGACCCACAGGGAAAAGCTGCCGCGCTTGGAATAGAACGACGGCTTGCCGTGGACAACGATCCGATCGCCGTCCTTGACCGGGGAGGGCAGGTTCGTGAGCGCACTGGTTTCCACTGTCAGGGAGACCGACGCCTCAATGTTCACATCGCGCAGCGTGATGTAGGAAAACCGCCAGGAGCTCTTCATGTTGACCTGGGTGACCTGACCTTCGACCCAAATGAACCCCAGTTTCTGGATCCAGTTTTTAACCTGGTCGTTCAGCTGCCCAACCGCCCAAGGGGCCTCTGCAGAATTAGCAACGCTCATAGTTCTGCATTCTAAAAGACGGCCCGGACACCGGGGATGGGAAGTGCAAGGTACTTCCATTACGATGGGGCACATGACTGCCTCTACTACTGAGACAACCGTTCAGCCAGCCACCGACGCACATTCCGGTGCTGATGCCACCGCAACCGCCAGTGCAGCAAAGAAGGTCTACCTTGCTGCTCCGCGTGGTTATTGCGCAGGTGTCGACCGCGCCGTCGAAACGGTCGAGAAGGCTCTGGAGAAGCACGGTGCGCCGCTGTATGTGCGCAAAGAGATCGTGCACAACAAGCACGTGGTGAAGACTTTCGAGGATCGCGGTGTGATCTTCGTCGACGAGACCACGGAGATCCCTCACGGTTCCAACGTTGTGTTCTCTGCTCACGGTGTATCGCCCGCTGTGCACGAGGAAGCTCGCCAACTGGAGCTGAAGACTTTTGACGCCACGTGCCCGCTGGTCACCAAGGTTCACCATGAGGTGAAGCGTTTCGCCAAGCAGGGGTATCAGATCGTTTTGATCGGCCACCACGGCCACGAAGAGGTCGAGGGCACCGCCGGCGAAGCTCCGGATATTGTCCACCTGGTCGATGGCGAGGCAGATGTTAACGCGCTGGAGTTCCCAGAGGACACGAAGCTTGTCTGGCTATCCCAGACCACGCTCAGCGTTGATGAGACGATGGCGACCGTGAAGCTGCTGCGCGAGAGGTTCCCCCACATCCAGGATCCGCCGTCTGACGATATCTGCTATGCCACTCAGAATCGCCAGGTAGCGGTGAAGGCGATTGCGCCGAAGGTGGAGCAGATGATCGTGGTGGGTTCCCAGAACTCCTCTAATTCCAAGCGGTTGGTTGAGGTTGCTTTGCAGCACGGTGCGCAGGACGCTCACCTGGTTGATTATGCAGAGCAGGTTGACCCGGCCTGGCTCGAGGGCGTGACTAGCGTCGGGGTGACCTCGGGCGCTTCCGTGCCGGAGATCCTCGTCCGCGGTGTTCTGGAGCTACTGGCGGAAAAGGGATTCGGTGAGGTCGAGGAAGTCACCACGGCGACGGAAGACCTGATCTTCTCCCTGCCGCGCGAGCTGCGCCCGGCGCGCACGCAGAAATAACCGCACGCAGAAATAACGCAGAAATACATCCCAAAAAGCTGCATTAAAACTGCAGTAAGCAGCGCGGCGGGATGTTTCGCTAGTCCCGCTCGTCGTCGAGGAAGTGCCTGGGGGATACTCGACGCTCAGGGAAAGGCACGCGGCGCCGCTGCGCACTGTTGCGAAGCTGCTCGGAGCTTCGCGTCACGGGGCTTCGAGATTCAGTGCTCCGAGGCTCAGTGCTCCGAGGTTCAGTGCGGCGAGTTTCAGCGCCACGGCTTTCACTATGGCGCGCCGTATCGCCACGGGACTCAGAAGCACGGCTTGTTGAACCGCGGGACGGTTCACCGCGGTAGGCGTCAGTATCATCGCGAGAATCCCTGTACACCTGGCTGCGCGCCTGCGAACGCTGCTTCGCACGACCATAAGCCTCCACGTTGCTGCGGTCGGATTCGCTACGGCGGCGGCGCTGCATCTCCAGTCGCGCGGCCTGGCGTGTGAGGGATTCGCGGTAGTTCCACCAGCGGAACACAGCGATGATCACCGCAATGAGGAAGGGGAACAGCAGCCACAGAAAGTGCTCGATGGCGGGGTAGATCGAGGTAATGACCTTCGTTTTCCGGCTCGCTATCGTTGCGGCACCGGAGCTGAACCAGCCAATGAGCAGCGATCCAAACAGGTAGTACAGCGGGTAAGAAGCTACCGAAAGGAACAATCCGCGCGGCTCCACGAAGATCGTCGAGACAATCATCGCTACCGCGAACAGCGCAAAGAAACTGGTGGGGATAGTCGTATCGCCCTTCGCCAGAACCAGGCCGGTGAAAATCACCGCGAGCATGACAAGCACGGGCGCCCAGACGGGGAACCAATGGGATGGAGTTTCGCCGGAGATCAGATCGGCGCCCCCACGGCTCCCGCCGACACGTCGCGCGGAGCGACTATCGCCCCGCAGCGAGGCTCTGGTGCGGCTACTGCTTCTCGTTCGACTGCTTTCGGTCACGGGGTAATGCTACTTCGTTGCTGTGAGTTACTCGTTATTGCCACGGAAGGACTTGAGGATCGACTGCATCTTACCGCGGATGTTCGTCGCCGCTTCGCGGGGGAATGACGCCCCTTCGTCCCCGTCGGCAGTCTCTTCAGCGGGGGCGCTGGACGTGGCCTTGGTGGTGTTTTCTTTCGCTCCCTCGGCGGTGTGGCCCTCCGACTGAGAGTTGTTTAGCATCATGGCCTTGCGCAGTTCCTGCCAGCGCTGAGCTGCACGTTCCGACTGCTCGCCGGTCAGGGAACCGGCTGTGGTGGCGAATTCGATATCCCGCGACGTCTTTTCGCCAGTGGCCAGATCCGTTAGGTCGCCCATGTAGCGCAGGATAACGGCGATCATCGCTGCGCAAGGCACAGCAAGGAAGGCGCCGATGATGCCGAACAAAGTGGAACCCAGGGTGACGGATAGAAGGATGATGACCGGGTGGACGTTCATGGCGCGGGACTGCAGCACCGGCTGCAGAATATTGCCTTCCAGCTGCTGGACAGCGATGACCAGCAGCAGCGCCATGACGGCGGTGTTGAAGTCCACTGCCACCAGTGCGATCAAGACGGACAGGGCGCCCGCGACGAACGCGCCGACCATGGGGATGAATCCGCCGAAGAAGGTCAGGATGGCCAGAGGGCCGGCCAGGGGCACGTTTAGCAGTACCAGGCCAAGGCCGATGAAGACGGCATCGATGGCGGAGACGATGGCCTGGGTGCGGATGAAGCCGCCCAGGGTGTTCCAGCAGCGGGTCAGAACCTCAGTGAGGTGCCAGCCGACACGGCGACCGGTGACGCGGCGCAGCATCGGCAGGAAGTTCTCGCCGTCCTTCAGGAAGAAGAAGGTCAGCACCAACATGACGAACATGGTGACCAGCAGGGAAGCGGTCTCAGTACCGAAGGCAGCGATGCTTGTCGCAATATCGCCGGACTTATTCTGCAGCCAATCGGTGATCTGCTGAACTCCGTCGTTGAACTGGCTTTCCTGCAGGTTCACAGGTGGGCCCTGCAGCCAGTCCTGGATACGGCCGATACCGTCGCTGGCCTGGTTGACGATCGTCTTGCCCTGATCCACGGCGCTCGGCGCGATAGCGGCAAAGGTGCCGATGATGAGGGCGAAGAAGCCCAAAATTGTGATGAGCACTGCCAGGCTGTTGGGAACCTTTGCCTTGCGGAGCAGGCGAACGACCGGCCACAGAACGGTACACACAATCACCGACAGGCAGACCGGCAGGATGCCCGCCCACAGCTTGCCGAACACCTGGAATCCCAGGTAGAGCGCGGCGGCAATGATGATGAAGCGCAGGCACCAGCCCGCAAGCCAGCGACCTGTGGTGCCAATAACCTCGGCGCGGTCACGCAACTCGGGGTTCAGTTCCTCGTCGATGGCCGACTTTTTGGAGGATTTATTGGCCTTCTTCTTGGCCTTCGCCGCGCGAGAACTCAGACCCGGGTAATCGTCGGTTTCAGCCTCGCCGTTCGGTTCGTGATCCTTTGCGAGGGGCTTTTCCATGCCGGTCGTTGCGCGGGCGCTGTTGCGATTCTGGACGAAAGAATCGCCCTTTTCCTCCACAGTAGGTGCGGTCTCTGCCCGCTTGGCTTCGACCAGCTTGGCTTCGGGAGAATCGGGGCTGACCGTCGGATGCCTGGCAGCTTCGGGTTCGTTGGCGAACTGGCCATGACCTAGTCGCTCTTCATCTTTATCGTCACCCGGGATAGGGATGTTTTCGGTATCCATACGGTGGGAACCCGCGATAAAGTCTGCGAAATCACGGCCATCCTTGTCAGGAAAGGACCTGTCGTGGGGGTTCTGGGAGTTCATTCTCCCCATTCTGCCTCACGCAGGTCCAAAACGGGAGTTAATTATGCCCTCCCGGGGCATGTTATCGGGCGATGGTGGACGCGCTTTCCGCCAATAGCGATTCGTTGTCCGTGCCGGGTGCAGAACCCAACTCGCCAGTGGTGTTGTCATCAGTTTTAGCGAGCATGAGGACCGCGGCTACAAGCCCGCCCCAGATCACAAGAATGAACAAAGCCATCAGGAGGATAGCGGGGCCGGTCATGACAGTTCCTTTCCTTCGTCAGCGGTGGGGGCTGAGGTGGGCGTCGATAAAGGGTTTGGCACACCACTCGGGCGGCCCTTCGGAGGTACGCCGTAGTCCGAGCTCGGCAGACCATCGAGGATCTGGTTACCGCGGAAGGGCAGGAGGCTCCACAGAACTGCGCCGACGCCGATGATGATCAGCACCAACCAGCCGAAGGCGAAGATCGTTCCTGATTCATAGCCCTCGTAGCCTTCGCTGATGAGGGTGCGGACTTCCTCGACCAGGAAGTAGAGCAGCACCGCAGGGGTGATTGCGAACACGCAAGCCTGCCAGACGATACCCAGACGCAGCTCCGATACGGCGTTGATGTGCTGCGCGATCTCGTTGCGGCGCCCCTGGACCCAGCCGATGGTCAGCACCGCGGCGATCGCACAGATAACGATGCCCAGGTTGTTGGTGAACTTATCCATGATGTCCAGGGTGATCATTCCGGACGTGGTGGAAAAGAGCAGGCAGGACACGACAGCCATGAGGCCGCCGACGCTGATGGAGGCAACCTCGCGAGAAAGGTTCAACTTATCGCGTACCGCAGAGATCACAACCTCCATGATGGAGATCAGAGAGGTGATACCTGCCAGGAACAAGGAACCGAAGAAGAGCACACCGAACAGGGACCCCATCGGCATTTCGTTGATGATTGTCGGGAAGGCGATGAAGGCCAAGCCAATGCCGCCGGAGACCGATTCCTCGACAGAGGTTCCAGACTGTGCAGCCATGAATCCCAGGGTGGCGAACACGCCGATGCCGGCCAGCACCTCGAAAGAAGAGTTAGCGAAGGCAGTAACCATACCCGTGCCGGTCAGGTTGGTGCGTGGCTTCAGGTAGGAGGCGTAGGTGATCATGATGCCGAAGCCGATGGACAGGGAGAAGAAGATCTGGCCATAAGCGGCGATCCACACCGAGGTATCGGTCAAAACGCTCCAGTCCGGAGTGAAGAACGCGTTGAGACCATCCGCGGAGCCTTCGAGGAACAGTGCGCGCACTACCATCACTAGGAACAACACGATGAGTACAGGGACGAAGAACATCGTGATTCGCCCGATGCCTTCGTTAATGCCGCGGGCGAGGATGAAGATGCATGCCACCCACACGGCGATCATGACCAGCAGAATCGGGAGGACGACGTCGCCGGTCCAGGCGGAGGAGGAATCAACCTTGAGGAACTCCTCCAGGAAATATGTTTCCGCGTTGTCGCCCCAGGTCTTGGGGATGGAGTTCCAGGTGTAGATGCCGGCCCAGGCGATGATGGCGGCGTAATACACCGCGATGAAGAAGTTGACGCCAACCTTGAGCCAGCCGATAGACTCAGCAAACTTGCCAGTGCGGCGGAAGGTTAGGGGAGTGGAGCCACGGAAGCGGTGCCCCATAGCTAGGTCGAACCAGAGCAGCGGAATACCCGCGCTGAGAAGAGCGACCATGTAGGGGATCAGGAAGGCGCCGCCACCGTTATCGTATGCGGCATAGGGGAAACGCCAGATATTGCCCAAGCCGACCGCAGAACCAATCGCGGCCATCAGGAATACAAGGCGGGTATTGAAAGTTTCCCGTCTCTGACGGGGATTAGCTTCGGAGGTAGTCATAAGAGGTGCATCTTTCTCGCAGGCAACCCGCGGGCAGCTCAAGAGGGCGAAGAGGATGGGGTTTCAAGGCCTCGGGGGTGGTGAAACCTCAAGGTTTTCTAAGGTGCAATCACTATACGACTCAGCGGGGGTGCTAATAGTGGGTTTTCACAATTTTTCGTTCAGATTTACTACCCGGAGTGAGGGAAATGGGTAGGGGACTAGGCGGGAGTGCTGGAATGGGCGGCGGTGGGCGGCGGTGGGCGTCCATAAAAAGATCAATAAAAAGGCATAAATAGAGCAACAACGATAAGGGCGCGTTGGAGGGCGCGACGGCCGGGCGATAGGATGAGGCACGTGACTCTTACTCTTGGAATCGTCGGCCTGCCCAACGTGGGCAAGTCCACGCTGTTTAACGCCCTGACCCGCAACGATGTTCTGGCTGCGAACTACCCGTTCGCGACCATCGAGCCCAACGTGGGGCTGGTGGAGTTGCCGGACCCGCGCCTGACGCGCCTGGCCGAGATCTTTGAATCCGAGCGCATCCTGCCTGCGACTGTCTCCTTCGTGGACATCGCCGGCATTGTTAAGGGCGCCTCCGACGGTGAGGGCATGGGTAATGCCTTCCTGGCGAATATCCGTGAGGCGGACGCGATCTGCCAGGTGGTGCGTGCGTTCTCCGACGACAATGTGATCCACGTTGACGGTCGAGTGGACCCCGCCAGCGACATTTCCGTCATTGAGACGGAGCTGATTTTGGCCGACCTGCAGACGGTAGAGAAGGCTCTGCCGCGCCTGGAAAAGGAAGCGCGCAAGAACAAGGATCTGGCTGAGCAGGTCGAGGGGGCTAAGAAGGCGCAGGAAATCCTGGAGGATAGCCGCACTCTGTCGAGTGCCGCGGCGCAGGGGGAGATCGACCTGGCGACCGTGCGCGACCTGCACTTCCTGACGGCCAAGCCGTTCCTGTACGTGTTTAACTCCGACGAGTCTGTGCTGACCGATGACGCCAAGAAGGCGGAGCTGCGCGAGCTGGTGGCCCCGGCGGACTGCGTGTTCCTGGACGCCGCGACGGAGGCGGATCTGCTGGAGCTGGATGACGAGGAGGCGGCTGAGCTGCTGGAATCTGTCGGTCAGACCGAACCGGGGTTGCAGACCCTGGCCAAGGCTGGCTTTGCAACGCTTGGCTTGCAGACCTACCTGACTGCTGGGCCGAAGGAGGCTCGTGCGTGGACGATTCACCAGGGTGATACCGCCCCGCAGGCGGCCGGAGTGATCCACACGGACTTCGAGAAGGGCTTCATTAAGGCCGAGATCGTGGCCTTTGAGGACCTGGACGAGCTCGGCTCCATGGCGGAGGCCCGGGCCCACGGCAAGGTGCGCCAGGAGGGCAAGGACTACGTGATGGCCGACGGTGACGTGGTCGAGTTCAAATTTAACGTGTAGTGCTTAACCTCTGCGATGAACTCTTTGATCCCGGGACGTGATGAGGACTGGGGCTATTGTGCTCCCCCGAACGCTACGGCCCGGGGACACGAGGCTGTGTCGCAGGTGCAAGCGAGAGGACCAGGAGCGAAACACAGACCGCTGAGTCGACGCAGTCACGGTAAAGACGGAGCCGTCTAGGCGGTGCTCGAGGTTGCGCGAGATACGGTGACGCTGGGCGTCGGTAAGCGATGCGCATTCGGCGACATCGATGGAAAGCTGGACTTTGCCGTCCGTCGTGTTGACGCCCTGGCCGCCCGGAGTCAACGATTTCGCGAAACGCTCCGCGAGATCGGCGGCGATGACCGCACCGTCGGGGATCCCCGGGCCGGGCGCTATGGTCAGGTCGTTCATGCCGCCCAGCCTAGGTGCCCACAACCCTTTCTCGTCTCGGCGGAAGCGGAGACCGCGTCGCGACGGCCGGGATCCAGCCTCAGTATTATCCTCGTCACCGGTTGATTCGAACGCTTTTTGCTCCTCCTTCTCCCGTCGGGCTTCGATTTCAGCGGCCTCCGCAGGTGGCAGTGATCGCTGGATCCCTCGAACTACCGGTTCCGATCAGCGGTCGAAGGATTTTCGCAGCAGCCGGACCTGCGGCGCCGGTGCCGCCGCCGTAGCCTGACGAGCATCCCCGCCATGACGGCCATCACGACGGCGGTCCCGGCACCGATGATCCAGGGATTACCGAGGAGCCCACCGACGCCTGCAAGTGCTCCGCCCGCCGCGATGAACGGCAGGCCGCAGCAGAGCAGCGACGGAAGCGCGCAGCATGCCAGCAAGAGCAGCCCGGTCACTGCAGCGACGACGGGACCGGCGCGCCATTCGTCGCGGTCCTGATCGGCGCTGATCGTCTGCTTCAGGATGAGATCTCCCCGATTGCCTGTGTTGCCGTTCATGCGCAGCACGACAGCAGCGACGGGTCGGTGGTGAAGGCCTTCGCGGCGATCCGGATGCCCTCGGCCATGGTCAGGTAGGGGGCCCAGGCGTTGGCGACCTCGGCGATGGTCTTGCCGAGCACGTGGACGCCTGCGGCGGCGAGTTCCCCGGCGTCCTTGGCGACGGCGGTGAGGCCGAGGATCTCGCTCGTATCGGCGTTCACGACGATCTTGATGAACCCGCGGGTGTCGCGGTTGATCACCGCCCGGGGCACATACTTCAGGGGCAGCACGCGGCAGTCGCAGCGGATCCCCGCGGCGAGGACGTCCTTCTCGGTCATCCCGACCGCGCCGATCTCGGGCCCGGTGAACGTCACCCGCGGCAGGCGGGCGTAGTCGACGGACCGGTCGGCGTCGGCGAACGCGTTCTCGGCGACGAGGGTGCCGTGGTGGGCGGCGACGTAGACGAACTCGGGGTGCCCGGTCACGTCGCCCGCGGCCCAGACCCGCGGGTTCGAGGACTGCAGCCGGTCGGAGACGACCACCTCGCCGGAGTCTCCGGTATTCACC
Source organism: Corynebacterium sp. LK28 (assembly GCF_014335105.1). Taxonomy (NCBI): domain Bacteria; kingdom Bacillati; phylum Actinomycetota; class Actinomycetes; order Mycobacteriales; family Corynebacteriaceae; genus Corynebacterium; species Corynebacterium sp. LK28. Next base: position 137,354 of record NZ_PDGZ01000012.1, read on the forward strand.
CCGACCGCATCGAGGTTCAGGCCATCGGTGACGGGACGGCGTCCGAGGGCGACCAGGACCTGGTCGGCGCGGAACTCCTGCGAGCCGCCGGACAAGGCGGCGGTCACGACGGCCTCGCCTCCCATGCCGCGGGAGACCCGGGTGGGCACTGCGCGGCTGACGACGCGGATGCCCTCGTCGGCGAACACCTCCTGGAGCGCCTTCGACACCTCCGGCTCCTCCTTCGAGGCGAGCCGGGACCGCACGAGCAGCGTGACCTGCGAGCCGAGGCGGGCGAACAGCTGCGCCTGCTCCAGGGCGACGTAGCCGCCGCCGAGCACCAGCAGCGACTCGGGGACCTCCGTCAGCTCCATCGCCGTGGTCGAGGTCAGGTATCCGGTCTCCTCCAGGCCGTCGATCGGCGGTGCCCACGGGCGAGAACCAGTCGCGACCAGGTAGTGGTGGGCCTCGATGGTCTCGACGCTTCCGTCGGATCCGGCAACATCGAGAACCGGCGCATCAGGGGTGCCCACGAACGAGGCGTCGCCGCGGAGGACCTGCCAGCCGTAGGAGTCGGCGACGTCGGCGTACTTCTCGCCGCGCAGCGACTCCACCAACGCTTGCTTCCCAGCGATCAGCGCGGGCATGTCGACGGGATCCGCCGTCGTCGCGATCCCGGGGAACCGGGTTGCGGCGTCGACCGCGACGTGCCGCGCGCCGGCCGCGGCAATGAGCGCCTTCGACGGGACGCAGCCCGTGTTCACGCAGGTGCCGCCGAGCGTCCCGCGCTCGATCATCACCACCGACTTCCCGAGCGTGCTGGCGCGGATCGCAGCGGCGAACGCGCCGCCTCCCGATCCGATGATGGCGAGATCGTACTTCGTAGGCATCGCTACTCCTGTCAACTCTTGGCTTTCTGCTCTGTCTCAGCCATACTGGACCTTCCAGTGCAGGGGAAGGTCAAGCGCGGCCACGGAGGGAGACAGCAATGTGGATCGGAGAACTCGCCGAGAGGGCGGGCACTACCGCGAAGACCCTTCGCTTCTACGAGGAACAGGGCCTTCTACCCCCGACCGAGCGCACGCCGTCCGGATACCGCGACTACGCGCCCGAGACGGTCGCTCGGATCGACTTCATCCACCGCGGCCAGGCCGCGGGCCTCACCCTCGCCCAGATCCGCCAGATCCTCGACATCCGCGACGGCGGCCATGCGCCCTGCGGGCACGTGCGCGACCTGCTTGACGTGCGCCTCGCTGAGATCGAGCAGCAGATCGCGCAGCTCTCCGTGCTGCGCGACACTATTGCGGACCTTAGCCAGGACGCCGCGCACCCGGATCCTGAAACGTGCAGCACCGATCAAGTGTGTAGGTACTTGTAGACGGCGGGAGTCAATGACTCAAACGCTACAACCCCGATATGCGCTAGCGCATGTCGATGCCGCCGGTGCCCACCTCGATGATTTTGGTGGTGGCCGCGATAGCACACAGCAGCGGCATCGGGGCGGAGGCCTGCAGCGCGAAGTGGTGGACTCGGAAGGACGCGTTGTTCACGCCGATTTCGTCCGCAGCCTGGGTGATCTCCAGACGAGTCTTGGCGATCTTTTCCGCAGATGGCCCGCACTAGCTGCCGAAGGCGTAATGCCCGAAGCTTAAGAAGCCGATCGCTTTCATTGAATAACACTCCTTTTGATGGTGTTAACGAGAGGGGGTAACTTTGCAACGACATACCGTTGAATTTAAGTTCAATGTGCAGGTTAGCCGCATAAGAAGCTCTGGCAGATGGTGGGGTAACCCTGCTCTGACATCTGAATCTAGCTTTGATGCGCTGGGATTAAGACTGGTCACGTGTGAGAAGGTTTCGTGTACAACTAGGTACATGAACTTTTTATTGCTCGGTGGTACCGGTTTCCTTGGAGGACACATTGCGTTTGCAGCAGTCGAGCGAGGACATCAAGTTACTTGCCTTGCACGGGGTAACGGGAAGGTTCCCAACGGAGCTGAGTTTGTGAGTTCAGACCGTGACCGTGACGGTGCGTACGATGAGGTTGCGGGGAAAACTTGGGACACCATTGTGGATCTGACGAGTCAGCCGAAGCATGCGCGGGATGCGGCGGCGAAACTCCAGGCCAAGCATCGTATATTCGTGTCTTCGAGCAGCGTATGTGAGGACCAGGGAAGTATTTCTTCCGAGTCTGATTCCGTAGTCGCACCGCTTGAAAATGACTACATGGAGAACATGGGGCAGTACCCAGCCGCAAAGTCTGCTTGCGAAACGATTTATCGCAGCACAAATCGGTCGGTAATGGTAGTTCGACCCGGTCTGATTGCCGGCTACGGCGACGAAACAGGGCGCAGTGGTTACTATCCGTGGCGTTTCGCGCATCCCACGGGTGAGAACGTGATCGTCCCAGACCCGGCGTTTCCCGTCGCTATGATTGATGTGAAAGACCTTGCAGGCTGGATAGTTGAGTCTGCAGAAGTTGGGACTTTCGGAACCTTTAACGCTACGGGGTTTGCTACTTCCTTGTCTGATGTGTTCAAGATTTCGCGTGAGTTAACCGCATCGGAGGCTACTGAGCGACCTTGCTCTGATGAACTGCTTCTCGCTAATGATGTAACCCCGTGGATGGGTCCAAAATCGTTGCCGTTGTGGGTACCAGGTGAACAGTTTCGCAACATCGCGCTACTCGATTGCGCCGCAGCCTACGAAGCTGGCCTGCGGATTCGCCCGTTGAAAGAAACATTGGCGGATGCGCTGCGATTCGAAGAAGAACGGCAGGGTGAAAGACTCGCTGGACTCAGCGATGAAGAGGAAGTCGTGCTTCGCCAGCGGTTAGAAGATGGTATTTAGCTTCGGAGGAACAGTTTTAGTTGCAGTCGGGACCGTGCTGAGTTGTTCTTGTTCCGCGACTGACTGTGAGGTTTCTTCAGGAACGTCCATTACACGCGAGTCTCAAATGGGGCCCACGAGCTGGCAGTCACGGGTAGAGCTTGAAGACCGTTTACGCTCCTGCCCCCGCAGCTGCCGGGCGACTGCGGCGGAAGCGCCACCTATCGATTCAGCGGTTACCCTGTACTGAAACGTGGTGGAGTTCAAATTTAACGTGTAGCGTTATTGACGCTTCGCGTTATGGGGGATAGGGTGAAGCACGATTCAGTCGTTCGGGAATCGACAAACAGAACTGGTGTTTCTGCGTGAGCCGGTTCCGAAATTGGATCCTCGGATCCACAAGTCGGCGAACAAGAAACTCCACCAGCTTGATGCGGCAGTCTCTCTTGACTCCCTCGGTGTGCCGCCTGGGAACCGTCTAGAGGCGCTCAAGGGCGACAGGAAAGGGACTTTCAGCATCCGGGTCAATGACCAGTGGAGAATCACTTTTCGCTGGACGAGCGCGGGGCCCGAGCAAGTGATCATCGAGGACTACCACTAAGGAACGCCATGTCGGAGAAGCTTTACCCACCGATTCATCCTGGAGAGATTCTTCTCGAGGATTTCATTGAGGGATTTGAAATCACTCAGCACAAGCTTGCCGTATCGATCGGGGTGCCCCCTCGTCGAATCAACGAGATCGTGCACGGGAAACGCGGAATTACAGCTGACACCGCGCTCAGGCTCGGAAAATACTTTGGCGTCGAGCCGATCTTCTGGATGAATCTGCAGAACCAGTATGAGATTGAGGTGGCGGAGGATAAGGCCCTCGCTGAGATCGAGCGGATTCAGCCGATCCAAGCTGCCTCGGCATAGGCCCGAATTAGGGAATCTGGGGCCGTCGCCTCGTCGACTTCAGCTCCGAGCGCCGTTTCTTCGCTTCGAGACGGCGCCGTACCGAGCCCCTCGTCGGCTTCGTTTTGCGCCGCGGGGGAGGGGGCGGAGCTAGGGCCTCGCGCAACAGGGCGGCCATGCGTTCGCGTGCCTCAGCTCGGTTGCGCACCTGCGACCGCTGGGTCGACGCAGACACGGTGAGGACGGAGCCGTCCAAGCGGTGCTCGAGGTTGCGCAAGATGCGGCGGCGTTGGGCGTCGGTAAGCGATGCGCTTTCAGTGATATCGATGGAAAGCTGGACCTTGCTGTCGGTCGTGTTGACGCCCTGGCCGCCCGGACCCGACGACTTCGCGAACCGCTCCGTTAGGTCGGCAGCGGCGATGACTGCACCGTCGGGGATCCCCGGGCCGGGCGCGATGGTCAGGTCGTTCATACAGCCCAGTCTAGGTGTCCTACGAGTCGTTCTTGTCTCGGCGGAAGCGGAGACCGCGTCGCGACGGACGGGGTTCAGCCTCAGAATTATTCTCGTCGTCGGTTGAGTCGAGTGCTTTTCGCTCTTCCTTCTCCCGTCGGGCTTCGATTTCAGCGGCCTTCGCAAGTAGCCGGTCGTCGTTCATGTCGCGAATTTTCTCGGTGGCTTTCTGCGCCTGATCCACCGCAGCCTGACGGGCGCAGTTCGCGACATTGACTGTGTCTCCCGCTAGCGACATCACAGATTGACGCCAGCCTTGGACCTAGAGACGCTCCGCGTAGTGTAGCTAGTCCCCGGGGTTACCCACGCAGAACTCGTTGCCTTCCGGGTCCTGCATGACAGTCCACACCAATCCCGGCGCCTCGTGGGTGGTGAGTTCGGTAGCGCCTAGGTCTTTGAGGCGTTCTATTAAAGTTTCGCGCTCCGCCCCGCCAACGTCGATGTGCATGCGGTTTTTCCCAGGTGTCGGATCCTTGACGCGCTGAAATCCCAGCGCCGGGGTGGAATCAACCATCACAAAATCGCCGTAATCCGCGGCGATTTCGCAACCGGTTGCGGCGGACCAAAACTTGGCGAGCTTTGAGGGATCGTGGCAGTCGAAGGTGATCTGCCCGATCGTGAGATTGGCATCATTCATGGTCTCTATTATGAGGATGGGATCTGACGCTTGCTACGTGCATTTCTAAATAGCATTCTTTAGCGCTTCGCGGATTGCCTGGGACCGTGACCATCCGTGGGCGGCTGCGTATTTGTCGAGGTCCAAGATTTCGCGAGGAGAGAGCCGAATGGAGATAACCTTCGCAGTATCTTCGTTGCGAGGTTTCCTTCCTCGTCGACGAAGTATTTCTACGTCGTAGCCTTTCTCGGCTTCGGTTACCCACGCATCGATTTGCTCTTCGCTGACTGGCTTTCCGTTGATAGTTTTCATGAACATAATCGTAATACGGAAAAGGGCTTGGCGGCTCGGGGGAGGTTATAGTCTTTCGACAATCCGTGGAGTTCAAGTTCAACGTTTAACGCGGGCAGCCACCGCCGGATTCTCGGTGGCGATTCCGGCCCGAACCTCGGGGACATTGTCGCGCTTCCTCATTTACGTGAGCTCCGCGACTCCGGCCAGCTCACCGCTACCCCCATCTTCGATAGCTTGAGCGAGCTCGACCACGACCATCTGATCTGGTGCACTGGTTTCCGTCCGGCCCTCAGTCCATTCCGCCACCTCATGCGTGGCCGCGAAACCGCAGTGAAGAATCTGCATCTAGTCGGTTATGGCAACTGGACAGGCGACGGATCGGCAACCCTGATGGGTGTGGGGCTCTTTGCCAAACACACTGCCCAGGTAGTCGCGGACCGTGTCGATGAAGCTCGGCAGCAAAAGTTTTGAGGCGACGCTTGGTCCCTAAGCAGCTCGATCCTTCCAAGATCCGCGCTGGAGAGCCAGCGCGCTGGGCGAAAGTGTGTCTCAGCGCTTCGCTCGTGCAGCCCGCAGGCCGTTCAAGATCACGATGACTTCGGCGACTTCGTGTACCAACACGACGGCGGCCAGGCCCAGCACACCACTGATCGCCAGTGGCATCAACACGATGATGATGGCCAGAGACAGCACGATGTTTTGGTTGATGATCCTGCTGCCTCGGCGAGCGTGCTGCAGCGCCTGCGGGATCAGTCGGAGGTCGTGGCCGGTGAAGGCTACGTCAGCGGACTCGATTGCGGCGTCAGAGCCGGTCGCTCCCATCGCTATGCCCACCGTCGCGCCCGCCAGCGCAGGAGCGTCGTTGATGCCGTCGCCAATCATCGCCGTCGGCGTCTTGGAGGAGAGTTCGGCGACGATGCTTGCCTTGTCCTCCGGGCGAAGCTCGGCGCGCACGTCGTCGATTCCGGCGATTTCAGCCAGCGCCCGGGCGGTGCGAGTGTTGTCGCCGGTGAGCATGCTCACTTCCACGTCGTTGGCGTGCAGGGTCTGCACGGCTTCGGGCACCTCGGGGCGCAGCTCGTCGCGGACCCCGATCGCCCCAGAGAGGGCGTCATCGACGGTGACAAGGACGCAGGTCTGGCCCTCGGACTCCATGCGCTCAACGTCTGCCTTTAGTGGCCCGGCGTCGATCCACCGGGGGCTGCCCACCAGCACCCGTCGACCTTCGATAGTGCCGCCGATGCCATGTCCGGCTTCCTCGCTGATGTCCTGGGCGGCGGGCGCTTCGGGCACCGCTGCCGCGATCGCCGCAGCGAGGGGGTGCGTCGATTGCTGCTCAACTGCCGCCGCGAAGGCAAGCACCTGCGCCGGATCGAATCCGTCTGCCGGGACCACGTCGGTAACCTCGGGCTGGTTGCGGGTAAGGGTTCCGGTCTTGTCCACCGCCAGGTGACGGATGCCACCGAGTCGCTCGAACGCCGCGCCGGACTTGATGACCACGCCGAACTGGCTGGCCGCGCCGATGGCGGCCACGACTGTCAGCGGCACGGAGATTGCCAGCGCGCATGGCGACGCTGCGACCAGGACCACCAACGCTCGGGTGATCCACGTCTCGGGGTCGCCCAGCAGCGAGCCGATCACGCCGACCAGCACCGCCAGGATCATCACCCCGGGCACGAGGGGGCGGGCAATCCGGTCGGCGATCCGGGCGCGGTCGCCCTTTTCCGCCTGCGCCTGCTCGACTAGGTCCACGAGTGTGGTCAGCGAGTTGTCCGTTCCAGCTGCGGTCGTCTCGACCTCCAGCGAACCGGCGGAGTTGATTGCTCCCGCGGGCACCTCGTCGCCGGGCGCTACCTCCTCCGGAATGGATTCTCCGGTGATCGCTGAGGTGTCAAGGCTGGAGCGCCCGGACCGAATGATGCCATCCGTGGCGATCCGCTCTCCGGGGCGCACGAGCATCAGCTCGCCAGCCACGAGGTCCTTCGCGGCGACCTCGACCGCCGTGCCGTCGCGCAGCACCGTCGCGGTTTGCGGTACCAGCTTCAAGAGTGCCCGCAGTCCGCCCTGGGCCCGGTCCATCGCCTTGTCTTCCAGTGCCTCGGCGATCGAGTACAGGAACGCTAACGCCGCGGCCTCCCCGACGTAACCGAGGATCACCGCGCCGACCGCGCTGATCGTCATCAGCAAACCAATGCCGAGCTTGCGCTTCGTGGCAAGGTTCCGGATAGCGCCGGGCGCGAACGTATACGCCCCTAGCAGCAGGCCGACCCAGAACAGTACTGTCGCGGGTGTCTCTAGCCCGGACCAGCCCAGTGCCAATCCTATGCAGAGGGCTACGCCGGAGAAGATCGGCAGTAGCAACTCGGGGTCCTTCCACCATGGCCGATCGAGATCTTCGATCTCCGTGGCTGGTTCGTGTTCGCATCCACATGCTGAACTCATGCGTCCGCTCCTTTTCCGTCGCAGCCGGGCACCGAGCACTCAGGGTCGATGCACGGGGCGTTTTCGTCGACAGCCAACGTCGCGTTCACTAGCGCGTTGAGCGCTGTCGCGAGGTGCGGATCGGCGATTTCGTAGCGTGTCTTGCGGCCCTCCGGCTCGGCGACGACGATGCCGCAGTCACGCAAGCAGGTCAGGTGGTTCGAGACGTTCGAGCGGGTCAGGTCCAGGTCGCGCGAAAGCACGGCCGGGTAGCTCGGGCCGTCGAGTAGTGTCATCAGGATTCTGGAGCGCGTCGGATCCGCCATGGCCCGGCCGAGCCGGTTCATGACGTCGAGGCGTGAAACAATGGTCAGCATGTGCTGAACAATACATCGTGTGCTGAACTATTCAAAATGCGCTGAACTGACAGTTACGCGAAGGTCCTGCGACCTGCAAGAATTAGTCGATGGGATAGCAGATGACTGATCCTTTGTGGTTCGGCTGCCACCCAACGCGGGAGCGACGTGGGCGGCGAGGTTCTCGAGAAAGTAACTTTGCAACTACATACCGTCGAGTTTAAGTTCAATGTGTAGCTAAGGGCCTTATTAATAGCGTTTGACAACACGCGCTCCTATTTACCTTCGTATCTCACGAGACGCTGACGTGGATGGCCTCACCATCGACCGGCAGCGTCAGGACTGTGAAGCCATTGCAAAGCAGCGTGGCTTGCACGTTGGACATAGGACATAACTACGTCGATCAGTCCATTTCCGCGTCAAAGAAGAATGTGGCTCGCCCCGACTACGACGCCATGGTGGCGTCCTTTGAACGCGGCGAAATCGACGCGATCATCTGCTGGGACCTCGAACTACCCGCCCCACGTCGGTGGATAGTCCGATCGGTCGGACAAAATTACTCCCGCACCACAGCGTAATCAGGGGTGCACCTTAAAAACATCCGGAGGTGGGGGTAACTCCCCCTCGTTGCCCAGAGACAAAATACGCCAGTGGCGTCTGTACGACGAGCCGAAAGTAGGACAAATTCCAATCCAGAGAGGTCTTGCACTGTTGCGGTGCGGTTGTCTTCTTTCTCACCGTATTGGACCCTGCGAAATTAATTGGATACGATAGGCCCATGTTGATTTCAGGTTCCGTTTTCATGCGGCCGCTCACCAGCCGCTAAGGCGGTTTTCTCCCTCCCGCAGGTTAGAAACCGCTCCGGTCCTTTAGCCGGGCGGCCATTTGCCATGCCCGGCTTCGTTTCAACTCCACGGAGCACACCTGATGTCTACATACGGATACGGCCGTCACGAACATGGCCAAAATTTTCTCACAGACCACAAGATCATCAACTCCATCGTCGATCTTGTAAAACAATCCTCTGGCCCCATCATTGAGATCGGGCCAGGAAGCGGTGCCCTCACTCACCCGCTATCCCGCTTGGGGAGGCCAATAACGGCAGTTGAGGTAGACGCAAAACTAGCTGCCAAACTCACAAAAAAGACCGCCTCGGCGTCGGTCGAAGTGGTCCATGATGATTTCCTTAACTTCCCGTTACCCGCCACTCCCTGCGTCATTGTGGGAAACATTCCCTTTCACCTCACTACTGCCATTCTTCGAAAGTTGTTGCATGCGCCGGCATGGACTGACGCTGTACTCCTCATGCAGTGGGAAGTCGCTCGCCGCCGGGCCGGGGTAGGCGCAAGCACAATGATGACGGCTCAGTGGTCCCCATGGTTCACATTTCACCTTGGTTCCCGAGTACCAAGGTCTGCTTTCCGGCCACAGCCAAACGTTGACGGGGGGATCTTAGTGATCCGCCGGGTGGGTGACCCGAAGATCCCGATAGAGCAGCGCAAAGCCTTTCAGGCGATGGTGCACACCGTTTTCACCGCCCGGGGACGCGGGATAGGGGAAATTCTCCGAAGGGCAGGGTTGTTTTCATCACGTTCAGAGACACAATCATGGTTGCGCTCGCGAGGAATCGACCCCGCAACCCTACCTCCCAGATTGCGCACCAGCGACTGGATCGATCTCTTCCAGGTGACTGGTTTCTCTCCACCGCGCCATCGGCCCATTTCACAATCGGGAAGTAGTCAACGCCCTCCTCAACGGAAAAAACGAGGCCGGCGGCGGTAATCCCCCCACCACCAAAACCGAAATCCACCAGTAGTAGTGAACGACCCATGCTCGTCTACCGTGAGCCGCGTTATGACAGTGACGTGTTCTCGTCGGGCACAGTCATAGTTCCCGGCGTTGCCAGCGACAGGGTTCTACACCCGGCAGCGGGCCGATCAAAATCACCCGCACGGGGAACGACCCTGCTGGTGGTTTCGATTTTGATGAAAGCGAGGAGACATAGCCCCTCGCCAACTCCCCGTAGCTGGCGAACAGTAGCTCCTGGCGGTGGCGCTCGTTGGTGAGTTTGCGTGCCGCACCGAAAGCCTTATCGACTTCCTGGTCCAAGTTGTTGTGAGCCTTGAGCAGAATTGGGTCCATCGATAACGGGTTGTAGTGCTCCGCGAGTGACCGCCGGGGGTGCCGCTCGCGTGCCCGCAGCACCAACTGTCCAGCGTCGATGATTCGCTGCTGCGCCTTCTCATCTAGTTCACACAGAGCTGGTCCGCAGTTGTAGCTCCCGATGTACTCCGAAAAACGGAAAAAATAAATAGCGGGGATACATCAACCTTCCACTTTCCATTCTTCCGGCTCAGAGTATTGAGGGGTCTGGGACCGGGTCCGTAAACCCTTTATGTTTTCCGCGCACAGCGGTTTTTAGCGACGCGCCCTATAGGTTTTCCGCAGAACCTATATGTGTTTCTGTGCACCCCATATGTTGTCTGTTTTAGCGGTATTTCGTTGTTAATTCCGCACGCGCGCATCAAATGGTTAGTTATCGCCGACACTCCGTGGAGTTCAAGTTCAACGTAACCTAAGGCGCGCTAGTGTTAGTCGTATAACAACACGTGCTGCCATTTACCTTCGCATCTCGCTCGATACCCTGCTGTGGGGGTTACTCGTAGCGAAGCGAGCTGAGCATCCCGGTTTCCATGTGATAGGCGTTATGGCAGTGAAATGCCCACTCACCGGGGTTGTCAGCGATCAGGTCGGCGATCATGGTTTCACCGTGGCGGAGAAGGACGGTGTCCTTGCGTAGTCCGCCGCTGCCGGGCAGCGCCCACGTGTGGCCGTGGATGTGCATGGGGTGGGGCATCATGGTCCTGTTGCGCATGACCATCCGCAGGCGCTGGCCCTCCTGCACGGTCGCGGAGGAGGATTGGCCGTCGGTGAGAATGCTCCATTCATACGGCATCATCTGCCCGCCCAGGTCGATGCTGACTTCTCGGTCTGGTGTGTCCTCGGGTAGGAGTGCACGGTCTGCTGGCTTCAGGGAGGACAGGAGCAGTCCGGTGGACGACAACTCGGGGAAGTCGACATCGGGGTGGGGGGCCTGGCCGCCGGCGGTGCGGATGACGGCGAAGGCGCGGTCGTCCTTACCCACCGCCAAAGCCGTGAGCGGGAAGATGCCGTCGCCGAGGATGACCTCGACGTCGACACGCTCGCCCATCGACAGGTAGATCGATTCGGTCTCCCGGGGCTGGACGGGGAAGCCGTCGGTGTGGGTGACGGTCATGCGGTGACCACCGAGGGCCACCTTGAAGATGGTGTCACCGCCGGAGTTGATAAACCGCAGGCGGGCCTTGTCGCCCGGGCGAGCCTCGAAGGTCCGGTGAGCACGGGGGATACGTCCGTTGATGAGGTAGTGCGGATACATCACATCGCCGACATCCCCGCCCAGTACCCGGTCCGGGGTGCCGTGCATCATCTGGCCGTGACCTCCCATTCCCATACCCCCGTTATGGTCGCCCGAACCCATTCCGGTGAGCTTGTCGAGCTCATCGTCGGGAGTGCCCTGAATGCCATCGACCCAGTCGTCGAGCACGATGGTCCACTCAACGTCCTGGTCTTCAGCGTCTTGCGGGTCACGGATGATCAGTGGGGCGTGGAGGCCGCGATCAAGCTGCAGGCCGGTGTGGGAATGGTAGAAGTAGGTGCCACCGTGGGGGACTTCAAAAACATAGGAGAAAGACGCGCCAGGTTCAATGGGGTCCTGGGTCATGCCGGGCACACCGTCGGCTGCGTTGTGGAGTGCGATGCCATGCCAGTGGATGGAGGTGCTCTCAGGCAGTTCGTTAGTGATATCGACCTGGAGGACGTCGCCGGCAGTGGCCTCAATGGCCGCATCCCCGGTGTCAGAGACGTATCCCCACGTCTTGGCTTCGATGCCGCCGATATCCAGGGAGAGGGGCCGGGCGGTCAGTGTCCGGCGCACCGTCGGCTCACCGAGCGCAGTGGGGGTGGGGCGAAGGGAGGAACCTGGTGCCGAGGCAGCGGGTCCAGGGTCGCTGGTGCAGGCGGCCAAGGCCCCGGTGCCGGCGAGGACGAGCCCGCCGAGCAGAAACTGTCGTCGGGAAAACGTGTTCGTCATGATTTAACCTTTCTTGGTGCAAGATTTCAGTGACACGGGAGACAGGCGCAGGTGAGGATCCTGCTGAGCCATCACGTCAGGCGCAGGTCTGTGACACAGGTGGCACCGTCGTCGGTGGTGGAAAACTCCGTGGTGGCGGTACGCCCCTGGTAGCTGACCTCAATCAGGCCGGTGACATCATCGGGAAGCCAGAAGCCGACAAACCCGTTGTCGAAGGTGGTTGTCGCCTCGTCCACCAGCACCTCACCGGTCGCCTCATCGGTGATCGTGACCTGGATATCCTCATTGTCGAGTTCCCCCTGGCAGGTCGTGAGGCTGTGGTAGAAGCAGTCGTGGGTGGAGGTGAGATAGGGTGCGATCGAGACATACGTCTGATTGTCGGGAAGATCAACCACGACTTCCTGATCATCGCTCGAGAGCAGCAGTTCATCGTTACGCACTGAGGCGATAAGATCCGTGGGACGCTCAGTGACCTTCTGCCGGTCGAGGTGATCAATAATCTCCACCGCGTCCATGCCGGCCAGGCCATGGGTAGTCAGGAATGTGTCCTGGGACACCGTCCCATCGGCGGTGGGTTCCGGGTCGGCGGCCGAACACCCCGTGAGGGCGAGGGCAAGGGCGGCGGCTGCGATCGCTGCTCGTTTCACGTCAATCTCCTTGGATCGTGGCTGGGCCATGAGAAGACACCGCCTCAAGGTCGATGCCATACCTTTATCTAGCACGGGTGCCTGACGGGCTAGAAATCAAAAGCCCTGCTCACAGTCTTATAACAGGGCGAAAAGGGGGGTGAATTCGGTGGGCTGGGTCACCACCGGAACACCACCCCACAGCCGTGGGCGATGTCCTTCCACCCGCCCCGGGTATGCGGTGCAAGCAGTGAAATCCCTGGTGGCGCCTGCTGAACCGACCAGGGGAGGCGATGCCGACGACGCGGGATGGGGCACAGGGGTGACGGCGGTCGAAGGGTGATGTTTGAAGATTTGATGAAGATTCCCCGCCGGGCACTGAGCGAGGATGGTATTCCCCCCTGGCCGGAGCGATACTGGGGTCTATGGCTGACCACACACCGACCACCGCCACGCCCCCGGGGCGGGTGCTGGTCGTCGATGATGAACAACCCCTGGCTCAGATGGTGGCCTCCTACCTCATCCGGGCCGGGTTCGATACCCGCCAGGCGCACACCGGCACCCAGGCCGTGGACGAGACCCGTCGCTTTTCCCCCGATGTCGTGGTGCTGGACCTGGGGCTGCCCGAACTCGACGGCCTGGAGGTGTGCCGACGGATCCGCACCTTCTCGGACTGCTACATCCTCATGCTCACCGCGCGTGGCAGCGAGGACGACAAGATCAGCGGTTTGACCCTGGGGGCGGATGACTACATCACCAAACCTTTTAGCATCCGGGAACTGGTGACCCGGGTGCATGCGGTGCTGCGCCGTCCACGCACCAGCACCACCCCACCGCAGGTGACCACCCCCTTGATCGTTGGTGACCTCATCCTTGACCCCGTCGCCCACCAGGTGCGGGTGGGGGAGACGACCGTGGAGCTCACCGGCACGGAGTTCGAGCTGCTGGTTGCCCTGGCCCTGCGCCCCGGCCAGGTGCTGACCCGCCACGACCTGGTCACCGAGGTCTGGGACACCACCTGGGTCGGTGATGAACGCATCGTCGATGTCCACATCGGCAACTTGCGTCGCAAGCTCGGCACCGACACCCGGGGCCGGGGGTTTATCGACACCGTGCGTGGCGTGGGCTACCGGGTGGGGCAGCCATGAATCACGGACCCGGCCTGACCTTCCGCTTCCTGGCCGCCCAGGTGTTGGTCGTGGTGATTAGCCTGCTGGTGGCCGCGGCCGTGGCCACGATGGTGGGCCCGACCCTGTTCCACGATCATATGTTGATGACCGGCCGGGAGAACCCTTCGCTGGAGCTGTTCCATGCCGAGCAGGCCTACCGGGGCGCCAACCTGATCACCCTGGCCGTCGCCCTACCCACCGCCTTGATCAGTGCCCTGCTGGCCAGCCTGTGGTTATCGCGTCGTCTGCGCACCCCCCTGCAGGATCTCACCCGCGCCGCTACCAGCCTAACGGCCGGCAACTCCCGTATCCGCGTGCCCGCCGGAAAAGCAGGCCCCGAGGTCACCACCCTGGCGCATGCCTTCAACACCATGGCCGACCGGCTGGAACACACCGAACAGGTCCGCCGCCAGATGCTCTCTGATCTGGCCCACGAAATGGGCACCCCCTTATCGGTGCTCACGGTCTACCTCGATGGTCTCCAGGACGGGGTCGTGGACTGGAATAATGCCACCCACACGATCATGGCTGACCAACTCACCCGCCTGACCCGGTTGATGGAAGACATTGACGATGTTTCCCGGGCCCAGGAACGCCGGATCGATTTGGACCTGGCGGAGGAAGGGCTCGGGGATCTGCTCCATACCGCCGCAGCTGCCGCGGGGGAAGCTTATGCTGACAAAGGCGTCGATTTACAGGTCGAGACCATTACGGACACCGCCCGGGTGCTCGTGGACCGGCAACGCTTCGGCCAGGTGTTGAGCAATCTCCTGTCGAACGCGCTACGGCACACCCCGGCCGGCGGGCAGGTCCGGATCAGCGTCCACCGACAGGGGGCGTCCACCGCGCTCATCCAGGTCGCCGATGACGGTGAGGGCATCCCACCTGGCCAGCTCGGACACATCTTCGAACGCTTCTACCGGGGGGATGCCGCCCGCAGCCAGGACAACGCCGGGGCCGGTATCGGTCTGACCATTTCCAAGGCATTGATCGAGGCTCACGGCGGCACTCTCACCGCCACCTCCCCCGGACCTGGTCGCGGAGCGGTGTTTGCCCTCCGTCTCCCGCTGTCCCCTCCCGACAGTGAGGAGGCTGCTCGGTGACCACAGCCTGCCCCGCGTGAGGGCCGTGCCCTCCACCCCTTGAAAATATACCCCCAGGGGGTATGCTGAAAATATACCCCCTGGGGGTATACGCTAGAGAGCGGCATCGCCGCACCCCACCGAACCGAAGGAGCTTTCCTATGATCACCTCCCCGCCCCGCCTCTTGCCGATGGTCTCCCACGGCTGCAGCTGTTGCGGACCTGCCTCACGTGCCGACACCGCCTCCATCCCTGCCGCCAGCGACTCGTCAGCAGGAGGATCCTCCCCGAGCTACCAGGTCACCGGCCTGACCTGCGGACACTGCGTGAAAAGCGTGACCCAGGCCCTTCAGGCCCTCCCCCAGGTCGACGACGTCCAGATTGATCTCGCTGCTGGTGGTGTTTCCACCGTCACGGTCACCGGTGTCGTACCTCCGGAGATGGTTCGCCGGGCCATCGAAGAGGCCGGCTACACCGTCTTATCCTGATCAGTTTTACCCATCATCTCGACCCCGACCGGGTTGAGCGAAAGGAACGTCATGAGTACTCCCCACCATTCCGGTGATCACCATGGTGATCACCCCGCTCCGGAAACAGACCACACCCACCACCCGCATCATGCCAGCCACGAACACCACGCAGATGCCGACACCCACGGCCAGGCGATGCCCCACGATCACCCGCACTCCGCCATGGACGACGACCACCACGTTCATAGTCACGGCGAACACGCCGGACACAGCACCGCAATGTTTCGGGAACGCTTCTGGTGGTCGCTGATTCTGTCCCTTCCCGTCGTTATTTTCAGCCCCATGGTCGCCCAGCTGCTCGGCTACCACCTCCCGGCATTCCCCGGATCCACCTGGATCCCCCCGGTGCTGGGCACGATCATCTTCGTCTACGGCGGAACGCCTTTCCTCAAGGGCGGATGGAACGAACTGAAATCCCGCCAACCCGGGATGATGCTCCTGATCGCCATGGCCATCACCGTGGCGTTTGTCGCCTCCTGGGTCACCACTCTGGGGCTGGGCGGTTTTGACCTGGACTTCTGGTGGGAGCTGGCTCTGCTGGTGACCATCATGCTGCTGGGCCATTGGCTGGAGATGCGCGCTCTCGGGGCCGCGTCCTCCGCGCTTGACGCGCTGGCTGCCCTGCTGCCGGATGAGGTCGAGAAAGTCATCGACGGGACCACCCGCACCGTGGCCATCTCCGAGCTGGCCGTCGACGACGTCGTGCTGGTGAGGGCCGGTGCCCGGGTGCCGGCCGACGGAACCATCCTCGACGGAGCCGCCGAATTCGATGAGGCGATGATCACCGGCGAATCCCGTCCCGTCTTCCGCGACACCGGTGACAAGGTGGTCGCCGGTACTGTGGCCACCGACAACACCGTCCGCATCCGGGTGGAGGCTACCGGCGGGGACACCGCCCTGGCCGGGATCCAACGCATGGTTGCCGACGCCCAAGAGTCCTCCTCCCGGGCCCAGGCCCTGGCGGATCGGGCGGCAGCGTTGTTGTTCTGGTTCGCGCTGATCTCCGCTCTGATCACCGCGGTGGTGTGGACCATCATCGGCAGCCCGGACGATGCCGTGGTGCGCACGGTCACGGTGCTGGTCATCGCCTGCCCGCACGCTCTGGGCCTGGCGATTCCGCTGGTCATTGCGATCTCCAGCGAGCGGGCCGCGAAATCCGGAGTGCTCATCAAGGACCGGATGGCGCTCGAGCGGATGCGCACCATCGACGTGGTACTCTTCGACAAAACCGGCACCCTGACCGAGGGTGCGCACGCGGTCACCGGTGTCGCAGCAGCTGTCGGCGTCACCGAGGGCGAGTTGCTGGCCCTGGCCTCCGCCGCGGAGGCCGACAGCGAGCACCCCGTGGCCCGCGCCATCGTGGCGGCCGCGGCCGCCCATCCCGAGGCCTCCCGTCGGCAAATGCGTGCAACTGGTTTCAGCGCCGCCTCCGGCCGGGGGGTCCGGGCCACTGTCGATGGCGTTGAGATCCTCGTGGGCGGGCCGAACATGCTGCGCGAGTTCAACCTCACCACCCCGGCCGAGCTCACCGACACCACCAGCGCCTGGACCGGGCGTGGGGCCGGTGTGCTCCATATTGTCCGCGACGGTCAGATCATCGGTGCGGTGGCCGTCGAGGACAAGATCCGCCCCGAATCCCGAGCCGCCGTGAAAGCCCTGCAGGACCGCGGGGTGAAGGTCGCGATGATCACCGGTGACGCGCAGCAGGTGGCCCAGGCGGTTGGCCAGGACCTGGGGATCGATGAGGTCTTCGCCGAGGTCCTGCCCCAGGACAAAGACACCAAGGTCATGCAGCTGCAGGACCGGGGTTTGAGCGTGGCCATGGTCGGTGACGGTGTCAATGACGCCCCCGCTCTGACCCGCGCGGAGGTCGGTATCGCCATCGGTGCCGGCACGGATGTGGCCATGGAATCTGCCGGGGTGGTCCTAGCCAGTGATGACCCGCGGGCAGTGCTGTCGATGATTGAGCTGTCCCAGGCCAGCTACCGCAAGATGATCCAGAACCTGGTCTGGGCCTCTGGCTACAACATCCTCGCCGTGCCGCTGGCCGCCGGAGTGCTCGCCTCGATCGGGTTCGTGCTGTCCCCGGCCGTGGGCGCGATCTTGATGTCTGCCTCGACCATCGTGGTGGCCCTGAACGCCCAGCTGTTGCGCCGG
Source organism: Corynebacterium sp. LK28 (assembly GCF_014335105.1). NCBI lineage: Bacteria > Bacillati > Actinomycetota > Actinomycetes > Mycobacteriales > Corynebacteriaceae > Corynebacterium > Corynebacterium sp. LK28. Next base: position 154,950 of record NZ_PDGZ01000012.1, read on the forward strand.
ATTGATCTGGACCCGGCCCACCTGGCTCCCACCAGTCCGAAGGAGTAACACACCACGCCTACTCCGAAATCCACCGCCGTCCACTGATCCATCACTTCTCTCCACTGACCCCATATGACCCTGAAAGGGCTCCACCATAAAGCGCACCCTTGTTCTTTCCGCTCTCGCCGTAGCCTCCACCCTGGCGCTGGCCGCCTGCGGTGAGGCCACCGACTCAGGCAACACCGACGCCACCACCTCGGCCACCAGCACTGTGACGACTACCGCTGAGACGACCGAGACCACCAGGGCGGCGACTGAGGAGGACGGGGAGATCTCCGCCGATCACAACGACGCGGACATCATGTTTGCCCAGATGATGATCCCCCATCACAAGCAGACCGTGGAAATGAGTGAGATGCTCCTGGCCAAGGAGGGCATCCCCGCCCAGGTCGTGGAGTTTGCCCAGGGGGTTATTGACGCCCAGGGACCGGAGATTGACCGGATGAACGCCATGCTCGAGGCCTGGGGCCAGCAGCCGGTCACCGACTCTGGGGCATGGGGACCATGGATGAGATAGGTGGAATGGATCACGGCGAGATGGGTGGCATGAGCGGGATGATGAGCCAGGAGGACATGACAGCCCTTGAGGAAGCCCAGGGCACCGGCGCCGCCCGCCTTTACCTGGAGCAGATGACCGCCCACCACGAAGGTGCGGTCGACATGGCCCGTGACGAGGTGGCTGACGGCCAGAATCCCCATGCAACCACCCTGGCCGAACAAATTATCAACGACCAGGAGGCCGAGATCGCCCAGATGCAGCAAATGCTCACTGACCTATGACAGGTCCCCGTCTTTTTCTGATCCCGAGGACAGGAATCTGACAAAGAGGGATAACCGTGACGATTGCCACCTGCTGCGGGCGATGGGTCGTTGTCACCGCAGCGGGTGCACCGGGGTGGATGTTTCTACTCCCTCTGGTCGCACCACTGAGGAAAGGGGAAAGCCCCTGTGTCCAGACCCTTGGAGGACTACGCATTATTGTCCGATACTCACACGGCCGCCCTGGTCTGCCGGCAGGGCAGCATTAATGTTGGGGGTGTCCCCCGAGTAGTGGACACGGCGTTGGTGTCAGTTAGGCAACGAGGCCTACGGTAGCAGCCGTCGTCGCGGTCTCGAAGGTTGTACTGCGATCCTAGCTATCGCTTTTTACTTTTTGTATCTACTCAATCTCTAGCAGCTTCTACTGTATGTCCATAGGGTAAAGGGTATTTAGCAACGACACGTCGTGGAGTTCAAGTTTAACGTTTAGCGTTATTGACGCTTTACGTTATGGGGGGGATAGGGTGAAGCATGATCCAGTCATTCGGGAACCGAGGGACGGAACTGGTGTTTTTGCGTGAGCGGGTTCCGAAACTGGATACTCGGATCCACAAGTCGGCGAACAAGAAGCTCCACCAGCTCGATGCTGCAGTACCCTGGACTCCCTTCGCGTACCTCCTGGGAATCGCCTAGAGGCTCTAAAAGGTGATAGGAAGGGGACGTTCAGTATTCGAGTGAATGACCAGTGGAGAATCACTTTTCGGTGGACGAGTGCGGGGCCCGAACAAATGACCATCGAGGATTACCACTAAGGAGTGCCATGTCGAACAAGCTTTACCCGCCGATTCATCCTGGAGAGATTCTGCTTGAGGATTTCATTGAGGGATTTGGAATCACTCAGCACAAACTGGCTGTGTCGATAGGGGTTCCGCCGCGCCGGATCAATGAAATCGTGCACGGGAAGCGCGGAATCACCGCTGACACTGCTCTGAGATTGGGCAAGTTTTTTGGTGTCGAACCGATGTTTTGGATGAACCTGCAGATGCAGTACGAGATTGAGCTTGCCGAGGACAAGGCACTAGCAGAGATCGATAATATTCGGCCATACCAGGCTGCTTCAGCGTAGCGGCCCCTAGTCGAGGATCTCCGGCTTGTAGTCCGAGTTCTCGACCGTCACCGCCGTCGGGGGAGCGGATGGGTCCGTCGCGAAGGTCATGTTATCCCGGTGCGCGATAGCGCGGATTTTGCGCCCGACCATAGAGTCCCAGTTCATTTCATTTGGCATACTGCTGCTACCAACGATGGCCCATGCAGGGGTCTGGGTACCAATGCCTGCCCCCAATTTAGCCGTCACGGGCTTCTTCGGATCGAGTTTGATCGCGTAGTAGACCACGCTATCGTCCACGATGTCCGCCACTCGTGCGAAGTCCTCCGGAGGGGTCATGTCGCTGAAACGTACCTTCATCAGCTCGCCCTCCAGGGCTGCTTCATTCGGAGCGAGCTCGACCTTATCGGGCTTCGGGTCGCTGGCCGCTGTGGGGTTGGGCCGCTTTTTGGCCTTGTCATCTGCGTTATCTGCGGCCTCATCTTCTTGCCCTTCCTCCGAAGTATCTTCCTGTCCTTCGGCTGCGGAAGCTTCTTCGGACTCCTTAGAAGACGAAGCCGTGCTCGGCTCAGGCGGAGTCTCATCATCCGAACAAGCTGCAAGCGAGAGGGCCGTCAACGCGGCAATGGAGAGTGCAACAAGGCGATTTCGCATGAGGTTAAGCGTACAACGTCGCCGGGGATTGTCCCCGCCGAACTAAGGAATTGGGGGGCTCGTTGCGACGGTCTATCCCGACACGATGGCGCGCGCCATGCGGTGCAGCGTCGCCGTTGCGCGCTCAAGATCCTTGGGGGTCTTTGCGGTTTCTGACGCCCTCATCACCGCCGCATTCAGCATGCCTAGATCGATTGCGGAGACTTCGGGGCAAAACCTTCCCACGATGTCCTTAAATCCCGCGTGCGATTTCTGCACTTTTTCCTCGGCGAAAGCTTCCGGAAACTGCTGGGCGGCGGCCATTAGTGGGCCGTGAGTGCCGTGCGCGAAGAGGTCAAGCATTGCGTCGACATAGGCGCAGACGCGATCTTTGGCCTCTGACGGGGCGGATTTGACCTTATCTTCCAGCTGGTCGTGCCAGGTATCGCTGTTAAGCACCAACAGCTGAACCATCAGATCATCTTGGGAGGAGACGTAGCGGTAGACGCTGGGGCGGGCCAGGCCAACCTCGGCCGCCACCTCTGCCAGGGAGGGAACCTTGCCGCCGCCGGCAACGATCAACCGCTCGGCGGCCTCCAGAACCGCTCGGTGCTGGACCGCGCGGTGCTCCGTTACCGTCGTCTCCGTGATCCTCGGCATGGTTGCTTAGTTTACTACCCGCTTCTTTGCCTGCGTAGAGGCCTATTTGGGTGCCTATTCGGAGGCTGCGCTCAAGCGCCCGTCGACCAGCAACACCTGTGGGTCGCCGACGAGAGCTCGGACGATGCCCACACGCTGACGTTCGCCACCCGACAGACTTCCTGGGCGGTGCTTAGCTCGGGGCGTCATACCAACCTTTTCCAACAGCTCCGCATCAGAGTAACGACCGTGCTTACCCACAACGCGCGCGGCGAGCTCCAGTTGTTCCTCGGCGGTGAGGGCGCCCGGCAGGCTGCCGGAGGCCGGGTTGGTTAGCGCTCCAGCAACGGCCAGCAGTGTGGACTTACCGGAACCGGAGGGGCCGACGACGGCGACGAACTCTCCGGGCTCGACGGTCAGGTTCAGCTTGTCCAACGCGGTGATCTGGGAATCACCGTCGGTGTAGGTCACCGTAACGTTTTTAAGTTCCGGCTGTGAGTCCGGAGATGATGACGACCAGCAAGGACATGAGTGTCAACATGACGCTCATGAGAAGAAATCGGGTGCGCGCAAAAAGCATTTCGCGCAAGGCTAGAAGCATGAGGAAAATTCCTGAGGTTGGGGTTGGGGAGGTGAGCGGTTGATCAGTCGCCACACAGCCTTTAGCAACAATGTGTCGTCAAGATAACAGCAGGGCGTTTCTAACTGTGGGTATTGAAAAGTGCTGGCTGGTTAGTTAGAATGTAGGTACGTTGCTACAAAAGGAGGGTTCTCATGACTAGCGTGAGTGCGCGTGAGTTCAATCAGGATGTGAGTTACGCGAAAAGGAAGGCTAGTGAGGGACCCGTTGTTATTACTGATCGAGGTGAGCCGGCCTTCGTATTGCTTTCCATTGATGACTACAGGAAGATCTCCGGCTCGAATGAAGGCTGGGTTTCGCGGTTGCAAATGGAAGAGGACATTGACCTCGAGGATGTAAGGATGGACTTCGAGCCGCGGGTGCCCGAGCTATGAACTACCTGCTCGATACGAATGTGGTTAGCGAACTCCGGAAGCCGCCCGGGAAAGTAAATCCCAGGGTGTTTGAGTGGGTTAATGCGCAGATCTTGCACAGCCAATTTCTCTCTGCGATCACTATCTATGAGCTCAAGTTAGGTATCTCCCGAAAGAATCACACCGATCCTGTGCAGGGGCAGCGGCTGCAGAAGTGGTTCACTCAGGATTTACTTCCGCTGTTCGAAGGCCGAGTTCTTCCTCTTGATGAGCGAGTGGCTATAGAGGCGGCCAATATGAATGTTCCGGATCCGCGGCCCCAGGCTGATCTATTTATTGCTGCCACCGCGCGTGTGCATGGGCTGACAATCGTGACTCGAAATGAAAAGGACTTTGAACCGATGGGTGTGCAATATTTGAACCCCTGGGAGCTCTAGTCCACTAGCGCTAAACCGCGAGCCCACGGTTGCGCCGCCATTGGCGGTACATCAGTGCAGTCACGGTTCCCGCGTACAGCATGCCCGTCACCACCAGAACCGCGTGCAGGCCCACCTGGACATACATCCAACCGCCTAGCAGTGCCCCGCAGGCAAGTGACATCCACAGCGCGAAATAGCGCAGCCAATCCATGTGCGGGCCGCCGAAGAGCGCGGCCACGAATCGCTGAGACATTTTCACCAGCGTGCCGGTCATGTACGTCAGGGAAATGCTCACTTCGCCGTCGCGCTCGAAAGTGGAATTCATAGCGCCAACCGTGAACGACAGGCTGTACACCGCCCACTGCTCGTGCCCGGTCAGTACCATTACTGAGGCAATCGTCGAGGTGGCACAGATGAACAGCAGAATCACCTCGCGCGTTCGCGTCCGTGGCAAGTACCGCCGCCCCAGCTGACTGATCAGCGCCCCAATCCCCACTCCGACGAGGAATAGCACCATCACTCCGCCGGCCGTCATCGCGACGTCCCATTTTCCCGCATTGACCGCCGCAGTCAGGCGCGTGGTGTTACCCGACATGAACGACAGGAAGTACCCGCCCAGATACAAAAAGCCCAGCGTATCTACGAACCCTGCAATGGAGGATAAGTAGATAGCCAGTGCGTGTTCTCCGGTGCGGTAGCCTTTCATGGCGCAATCGTAGCAACCATGGTGCAGCTCGGCGCCTCGTCGTCCCGGTTAGCTGCTTCAGCTAGTCATCCCAACTGGGGTCTGTGATCCCCTCCTGCTTCGCACGGTACTCCACCAGCGAGAGCAGGTAGTCCTGTGCACCCTGGTATGCCTCAGCAAAACGCTCGTCGTCTACATACATCCGCGCCAGAATCAGCTGCCGCGAGGTCGTAACCTCGTACCACTGGTTGATCGTGGCGCGGTGCCGCTCCACGAGTTCTTGTGCTTCGTCGCTATCGGAGGTGACGCCACCATCTCGGGCAGCTACCAAATCTGCGACGAAGCGGTCGTGGTCGGCCTTAACCTCCTGGAAGTCGCCGTCGGTCATAGAGGCCAGCTTTTCCTGAGACTGCTGGTATTCAGGGGTGTCGCCCCAACGTTCGCGAGCTTCCTCCTGGTAGGCAGGCATTTTCTCGCCGAAGTACTGCTTGATCTTGTCCATCTGTTCCATGGTGTATCCCTCCACTCGGGTTGTTGTTATCAAATCCTCGACCGCACGCAATTGGCTCTCCACCTCTTCGCGCTTGCGCGCCAAGGCTTCCCGGTGGGCGCGGAGGGCACGGTCAAGGGCAGCATCGGAAGGTGCTTCAATCAGGTCGGGGATCTCCGCCAGCTTGAAGCCCATGTTCCGGTACAGCACAATGGCCGCGCCGATTCGCAGATCTTCCTCGGTATAGAGGCGGTAGTCGCCCAATGTGCGCCACTGTGGGCTGAGCAGCCCAATGGAATCCCAATGGCGCAACGCTTTGGGCGTCACTCCCAAAAAATCTGCAGCATCACCAATCGTGTATTCGGTCATGGGCTACATCCTTTCGGTTGCCGCAACGGCAAGGTCAAGCGAAGTGGTCAAACGGCAAGGTCAAGCGGTGAGGTTGTTATGAATTCATCTTTAGGCAACCTCGCGCTTACCTTTGGCCGATAACTTGTGATGGTTCAATTCTCGCAGGAAAAGGAACTCAATTACCTTGTCTAGTAATTCATCTAAAAAATCGCAGCAGCTGGAAGGCCAGAATGCGTCCAAGCAGTTCAATGTGAATCGCCGTAACTTCTTGGCAGGAACGGGGGCGCTGGGCGTCACCGCTGCACTTGCCCCGGCTGCGCAGGCACAGGGGTGGAACTCGTCGGCAGGCTCGCTGGCAGGATCCAGTTTCGGCCCGGGGCGCGGAAACGGCGGTAACGGCGGCGACAACAACGGCGGCAACGGCGCAGACATGCCGCTGAAGTTCAACGGCGACGGCAAGTTCAAGATCGTCCAGTTCAACGACACTCAAGACGATCACCTCACTGATCGTCGCACCATCGAGTTCATGGGCAAGGTGTTGGATCAGGAAAAGCCGGACTTTGCGCTGATCAACGACGACGTGATCTCCTCTGGGCCCAAGACCACCGAGCAGGCATTCCAGGCGGTAAACAACGTGGTGCTGCCGATGGAATCCCGCAAGATCCCGTGGGCCATCACCTTCGGTAACCACGACGAAGACTCGATGGAAGACGGCACCCAAGCCAACGAGGTCGCGCTGCTGAATTTCGTGCGCAAGTACAAGTACAACCTCAACGTCGCTGACGATCCGATTCACGGCGAATCCAACGTATCGCTGCTGGTTCAGGGCAACGCAAACTCGAACCCGGCATTCGCCATCTGGCTGCTGGATTCTGGCAACTATATCGGCGAGGAACTGGCGGGGCAGGAGACGAAGGAGATCCCCGGCTACGACTACATCCACAGCGACCAGATCCAGTGGTACCGCGATACTTCCCGGAGCTATGAGGAGCGCTACGGAAAGAAGATCCCGGGCCTGATGTACTTCCACATCCCGACCTACGAGCACCGCGATATGTGGTTCGGTGGGCCGTACCACAACGGTCCCATCAAGCATGGCGAGGCGAAGAAGCGCCACAGCATCGAAGGCGTGAAGAACGAGGACGTCTATGTCGGTGCCTTCAACCCCGGCATCTACACTGCTGTCCGCGAGCGCGGCGATGTGCTGGGCATCTACTGCGGCCACGACCACATCAACTCGTTTAACGGCAACTACTTCGGCGTAGAGCTGGGCTACTGCCCGGGCACCGGCTTCGGCCCCTATGGGTTGAAAGACGGCACCTGGTCCATGCACACCCTGCGTGGCGCCCGCGTGTTCGAGCTGGACGAGGCCGACGAGCGCGTCTACAAGTCCACCCGCCTTGTCTTCGCCAAGGAGCTGGGGCTGGACATGAACCCGAAGAAGCAGCCGCTGGACAAGCCGGCCGACCTGCCGGAGTACGTGTCCTTCAAGTAGCGCACCGCCGAGTTGCGCACCGCCGAGTTGTGCACCGCCGGGCAACGCGACGCACCGGTGGTCTCGGTGCAGCCAGTTAGGATGGGGGACAATGTCCGTCAATTCCCCTGAGAACATCCTGCTGAACCTGCCCGCTGAGCAGTGCGCCACCATCCGCGGGATCTTCGACGAGCTAGCAGCCCGCGGATTCCCGCCGCAGCGGCAGACCCCGCACATCACGGTCACGTTCTCCCCGAACATGGCCCCGCACGTCGTGGAGCGTGCCCGCGAGATCCTGCCTTCCGCCGTGCCCTCGGAGCTCAGTCGCCGGGGCGTGGTCGTCTTCGGCACAGGCAAGAAGCAGACCGTGGCGTGGCTGCTCGAAGCCACGGACGAGCTGGAGAATGCCGCCCGCGAACTCAGCGCGCTGAATCCCGATGGTCGCGGTCCGCGCTGGGTGCCGCACCTCACGGTCGGCTTAAGGCTGCCGCGGGATATTGTTCCTTCTTATATTGACGCCCTGTCTCAGATCACACCGCGCGAGCTCAAGTCCATCACCGCAGCTGAGGTGGCGTATTGGAGGCCCAGCGCGGGGGAGCGCGTGGTGCTTTCCTGATGCCTGATTGCGGGCTGGATGCGTAGGGGCGTCACGAAGAAAGAACACAGAAAAAGTGACCCCTGCCTCACCGGGGCTGCAGATGTTTGGTAACGTGCTCCGCGGCATTAAATATAGAAACAATTAAATGAAGAAGGTGTTCCTAACGTCCGCACCAACGAAAGAGCCGGTTGTAACACCGGCTTTTGTCTTTGCATGGTTAGTTAATTTTGCCCAGTTCATGATCTTCTACGTCCTCGTGACGACCATGGCGGGCTACGCAGTCAAGGAATTCGCGGCCAATAACGCGAGCGCAGGTCTGGCCTCCAGCGCCTTCGTTATCGGCGCAACAGGGGCGCGTGTGTTCTCGGGCTTCCTAGTCGATGCGGTGGGGCGGCGGCGAGTGCTTTTCACAGCGCTGGTGCTGATCATCGTGACCTGTGCTTTTTACATTCCCGCACATTCGCTGGGGCTATTGATTACCGTGCGCATCATCCACGGCATTGGGTACGCCTTCGCTAGCACCGCAGTGATGGCCGTCGCGCAGTCCGTGATTCCCAGTTCACGGCGCGCGGAAGGAACCGGCTACTTTGCGCTGGGTACCACCCTGGCCACCGCGATTGGGCCAGCACTGGGCCTGTGGCTGGTCGGTTCCGTCGGTTACACCACTATGTTCCAGGTCGTCATCGGAATGTCCATCGTGGCATTCCTGCTTTCCTTGCTGGTGCGTTCCCCAGAGGCTCATGGGCACAGTGAACATGCGCACCCGCACCGCCCGACCTTCAACCTTTCCGCCATCGTCCATCCGAAAGTCGCACCCATCGGCTTCTTTATGCTGCTGGTCGGTATCTGCTACGCAGGCGTGATCACCTACTTAAACGGCTATTCCGAGGACAACAACCTGGTCACCGGCGCGAAGTACTTCTTCTTGGCTTATGCGTTGGTCACGCTCGTGATGCGTTTCGTACTGGGAAAAATCCAGGATCAGAAGGGCGACAACATCGTTATCTACCTGGGGCTGGTCACTTTCGCTATCGCGCTGGTTGTCCTCGCATTCTCTACCCAGGACTGGATGGTGATTCTGGCAGGTGCGCTTACCGGCTTGGGCTACGGTTCACTTATGCCGGCGGCGCAGGCGATCTCCGTCAAGGCTGTTGAGCCACATCAGATGGGTGCAGGGATTTCCACGCTCTTTTTGCTTCTGGACGTCGGCGTGGGCTTCGGTCCGATCCTGCTGGGCATGATCGTTTCGGCCACTAGCTACCAGGCGATGTACACGATGTTGGCCGGGCTGGTTGTCATCAGTGCTGCCGTGTACTTCCTTGTTCACGGCCGGAAGGTTAGCTAGAGTTCGCAAGAGTTCAAACCTTCCCCTTTGCAACGATCTTTACGCGAAGGGGATCTGCCGAAAGGACCCCACCGCATGCTGCACGCCGTGAGTTTCGCGTTGGCCGATTCTGTCAACGTTCTACTCATCGGAGTGCTTTTCGCTATCGCGGTGATGCATCCCAAGCCACGGCGCTACGCGACTATCGCCGCGGTGTTGGTGGCAGGGGACTGGTGCGGAGTGTTTTTGCTCTCGCTGGTCACACTGCTGCTTTTCAACGGCATTGAGGATGCGGTGCAGGCGGCCTTGGCCTCGCCGATCTTCGGCCTGGTGCTGATTGCTATTGGCCTTCTTAGTATCTTTTTGACGCTACGAGGCGGCGACCCTGCTCCGATGATCAATCGCCTGGCCCGCCCCCTTCGCAGAGCGTCGTTGGGCACCTTTCTTTCCGGCATGGTTCTAGGGCTGGTGCAGTCCGCGACATCGGCGCCCTTCTTCGCTGGCTTGGCTTATCTGAGCACGGTGGAGATCAGCGCGGCTGGAAAGTACTTGACCGTGTTTCTATATGCCAGCCTCGCGCTGAGCTTGCCGGCGTTGTCTGCACTGGCGTTGGGAATAGTGCTGCGCAAGCCCGAAAGCGGGCTGGCGGTGTTTATTGATGGGCTGCGCCACCGCAAGGAACAGATGGTGGCACTGGCGGGCTATGTAGTGGCGGCGATGTTGATCGTCCTGGGGCTGCTGAGCATCTTCTAGCCCAGGAACTCCATCCACGTATCCCACTCGCGCTTGGTCTGCTCCAATCCGTCGTTCCAGGATTGCTCCAGCCGATCTATTCGTCGCTCTGTGTTGCTCACCTGCATTTTCTCCGGATAGAACACTAGCGCCTGGCCCTTGGATTCCAGTTCCGCGATCTTGTCGGAGGCCAGATTGTACTTCGGCGGGCGGTCGATCATCGCCTGGGCGACGGCGGGGCGCTTGCGTAGCAGGGCGCGTACCAGGTGTGGGCTGCGCAAAGCCGGGCGGACGTATCCCTTTGGCTTGGTACGCAGTACCAGGAACTTCTCAAAGCCATCCTCGATAGCTGCGTCGATCAGCAGGCCACCGGAAGAACCCAGCGCACCGTCGACATAGTCCACCCCGTCGATGGTGGGCACGGGCATGAGACCCGGCAGAGTCGAGCTGGCGCGCACTTTACGCATGAGATCCGGAAGATCCTTGATGTCCTCGCGGCGCCAATAGACCGTCTCGCCGTTATCCGCGCGGGTCGCACCGATGCACACCTGGGACGTGGAGCGCTGGAAGGTTTCCCAGTCGAAGGGCAGATCGTTTCCGGGGGCGCCCGCGGTTTCGTAGATGTACTCCGCGTTGAAGTAGCCAGTGCCGCGCACCAATGACTTCATCCCGCCAGTCTTAGGATGGCCGCCAAATTCCACGAAGGATTCGCGGGCGCGCTTCCTGTCCCCGGAAAGGAAGTTCACGGTGTGTGAGGCTCCTGCACTGATGCCGCCGACCCAGCCGAAGTGGATGTTGTGTTCCAGAAGCTGGTCGATGCAGGCGGCGGTGTAACTATTGCGCATTCCACCGCCCTCGAGAATGAGGGCGACCTCTTGGGCAGACACGGCGGTGGAGCCTCCTTATGTTGATCGGGTGCTTGCGTGCGTTAGTGGTGCTTGTGCGGATACGTGGTGATTACGGACGGAGGTTTAGTGGGTGCGCAGCTTTTTGATGCCCGCGATCACAGCCACGATGATCGCACCGATGAGCAGGCCGAAGACCAGGCTAAAGCCAGTCTCTACAAGCCAGGTCACCGCCCCGCCAAGGTGCTCAACGAGTTCCACCACGTGGTGGACCGTGTGATACGGCCAGTGTAGCCCTAGCTCGTCCAAGCCGACCAGCAGAATATGCCCGCCGACCCACAGCATGGCAAGGGTGCCGATGATTCCAATGACGGTGAGGAGCTTCGGCATTCCCTTGACCAGGAACAGGCCGAACTTCTTTGTGCCCTCGCTAGCGCCCTGCTTGTCTACCAGTGCCAGGCCGATGTCATCGATCTTGATCAGTACGCCCACCAGGCCGTACACGGCGAAAGTGATCAAGAGACCCACCACGATCAGCACCAGGGCGCGGGTCAGTAGCGGTTCTTGAGCCACCTCGTTGAGGGAGATCACCATGATTTCCGCAGACAGGATGAGGTCGGTGAACACTGCACCGCGAACCATTGCGTCCTCGGACTGGCCTGCTGCCTCGTCCTTGCCCTCGGCCTCCTCGTGCTCAACGAGGCCGACTTTCTGCAGGACCTTCTCAGCGCCCTCGAAAGAAAGATAGAAACCACCGAGCATCAACAGGGGAGTCAGCGCCCCTGGCAGCAGCCAACTGAGCAGCAAGATGATCGGCAGGATAATGACCAGCTTGTTGACCAGGCTGCCTTTGGTGATTCTCCAAATGATCGGCAGCTCGCGCGCCGGGCTTACCCCAGCGACGAACTTCGGTGTGACGGCGGCGTCATCAATAACAACCCCAGCCGCCTTCGTCGAGGTACGACCGGCCATGGCAGCGACATCATCAGTGGTGGCCGCAGCCTTCTTGGCGATAAGTGCAATGTCGTCCAACAGTGCTGCAAGGCCAGCTGCCATGGGGATTTCTCTTTTCTGTGCGGTGGGGTTTGTTTAGCTTTCGGCGTGTGCGTCGAGAGCCTCGGCAATGGGGGGTATCGCCGTTATTGAATTCAATGAAGTGGCCGACCAGGTTCGGGCGATCCACTACCTCGGCGATCACGGTGGCGACGTCTGCGCGGGAGACCTGACTGGACTGCAGCTCATCGTCTCCATTGGCGGTGCCGTCGGCCTTCGGCGCGCGAGTCTCAATCTTAGCGGTCGGTTCGTCCAAGGTCAGCGCAGACGGCCCAACAATAGTCCACTGCGTTGCCGAGGCACGCAGGTGGTCATCCGCCGCGGCCTTGGACTCGCAGTAGGTGAACATGGAGTGATCCTCCGGTACACCGTGGTCAGCACGCGAGTTGAAGTAGCTGACCATGATGTAGCGCTTGCTACCCGCCGCATCGATCGAGCGGATCGCCGCATCGCGATCCACGCGGTAGGTGCGCGCATCATCGCCACCGCCCACGCCTGCGGACCAGATAATTACGTCCTGATCAGCGAATAGCTTTTCGAAACCTGCGACATCTAGCTGCTCGATGTCCTGCACTACGGCCTTGGCTCCGGTGGCCTCCACATCCGCCACGTGATCGGGGTTACGCACCACGGACGTTAGTGTGTGGCCGGCCTCTACGATCTTTGGGGACGCCTTCAGCGCCACCTTGCCGTGGCCTCCGAGGATCATGACGTTCCGTGCGTTCCGTGCGTTCTGCGTCGACATAGCTTCAATGCCTCCTTGAGGTGGGTTTGGTTCTTTCCTAGCCACCCTCAACGGTACGGAAAGGCGCACTATTCCAGCTTTAGCCTGCCTTCGCCACAAGCGGGCCGATGCCACCCGCCCCGATGCACACGTATTCATCAGATGCACCGGAATCCGCCTCCGCCCGCACCAGCAAGATTCCGCCGCCACCGGAAACCCGCACCCAACGCGGCTTCAACTCCGAATCGACCTGCACCTTCGTGGCGCGGCTTTTAGTCTCCTTGGCGTCCTCCAGACCATTGGGGGTGGTGATGGTTAGCGTCATGTCCGTGCTTGCCGTCGCGTTGAGCTGCCACGTCCAGTCCCCAAAAGGCAGCGGTTTATCCAGCAGAATGGCCTGGGACTCTCCCGCGGTGATGCGCACACCGCACTCTGGTTCTTTTCCTTGCTGTGTTGTTGCGGACGCCACCACCTCCGCATCCACAATCTGGCCCGATTCGTCAATGATCCGGGGCTCGTGGTCTAGCTGCGTGACAGGCGGCTGGCCAGTGAGCGTAGAGACTTGGTCGTGCGGGTGCACCACTGGAGTGAGGATATCCAGCGGTACCGGCTGCCCCAGGAGGGGCGGGGGAGGTCCAGAGTCGTCTAGCTTTGTGGAGGCACGCAAGTTAGCCAGGTAATCGGCTGTTCTATCGTCGCGCCAGGCTCCCACCCAGGTGAACGTCGAGATCAGACTGATTGCCACTGCGCACACGACTGTGCAGACTCCTAGCCAGCGGGCTCTGCGAGCGTGCGCGTCCGCAGAGCTGACATCGGGGCGGGCGGGGGCGTGGGGGCGTCCTAAAGAAAACAGGCAACAACCTACGACCAGCACGGCGAAGCTAAACCAGTCGGCGAAGTAGTGCATCGAGCGCAGCAACAAGTCGGAGGTGCCGGTGGTGCTACGCGCGCGACTGAGCAGCAGGTAGATGATGGCGAGGTAACCCACAATCACCAGCAGCCCCAGGGAGCGGCGGCGGGTATCGCGGCGCAACCAGAGGAAAGCGGCGATGAGGAGCAGCGCGGCGCTGGTGATGCTCCACCAGGTGGGGGCGGTGGCGAAGGCGCTTGACGGTGACCAGCGATCCCAGGACAGTGGACCGCCGAGCGCGCCGGGAAGAACTGTGGAGAAAAGGCTGGTGGGAATGCCAGACCATAGGGACTCGCGCGCGGGCTCTTCTGCAGGGAGCGGGCAGAGCGTGAGGTATAGCACGCACCAGAACAGGAAAAGCGCGCCGGGAGCAGCGAAGAAGCGTGTAATGGTGCTGCGGGAAGAATCGTGGGCCCCTTTAACAGACCAGTCGACGAGAAGCGCGAGGGCCACGGCAGCCGGGACGATGGTGAGGGACTTCTCGGTGAAGCACAGCGCCAGCAGCAGGATGGCTGTGGCGTTGAGGGAGTGGCGCCAGGGATTGGGGGAACTTCGGGCGGAAAGGAAGCAGAGCGTGAAGCCTGCCATGCCGACCTGCCAAGCCAGAGCGTTGAGGCCTGCGGACCACCAGCCGGCGGCGTCCATAAGGAAGGGGCTGAACAGTAGAGCGGTGTAGAGCCCCAAAGTGGTGAGGGAACGGCCGGTCAAGCGCACACAGACCCGCGCCCATAACGCAGCCGCGACAGCACTGAGCACAAGCAACAGGGTTGCGGGGAGTGCCCAGTTCAGCGGCGCGATCCGATGCGCCACAACCTGTACCAGCGCGGAGGCGGGCATCAGGTGGCCGTCGTAACTGGTGAAGTAATCGCCGATGGAACCGCCACGGAAGGTCGCGGGGATGATGAAGTCATCCCAATAGAACGTGCGCTGGCTCAGCTGCCAACCGCGCACGCCGAGCGCCACGACGGCCACCAGTGTGAGGAGGGCGGTGAAGCGGGCGCGCTTGGTAGCTGAGCCAGCGCGCGTGACAGTGAGGTGAGTGGGAATAGAGAGTCGCACTAGTGAGTAGCGTTCGGCGGTTTAGCTTTTCGGCCCAACGGGTTGCACGGACAGGAACTCGACGTCGCCGCTGCAGCCTTCCAGACCCTTCATCGGCACGTATGCGGCCTTGGTCTGCTCTGGTGGGTAGACGCGCAGGCCGTCAGCTTGCTGCGGCTTGCACTGCTCGGGATCCATAACACCCGGGTTGGAGATCTTTAGCCCAGCAACGGCGGACGCGCCCGGAGCGAGCTTCACCGTTTCGTCCGGAGCGCCGGTTTCGCGCTTGGCGGGCTTACCCAGCTGGGTGCCGTTGTTATTCGTGACGAGGGAAACGCCGGGAAAGCCGCGCATGGAGCACGGTTCGTTTGAGGTGTTTTCGAACACGACGTTGATCAAGGTGGAGCCCGCCGCGCCTTGCTGGTCGGCGGTTGTGATCTTGAGACTGTTGGTGGCGCACATGCCGTTTTTGCCGACGGAGCCGTCGTCGGCCTTGCTGTTGTTGCCGTTGCCGTTGCCGTTGCCGTTGGAGGCGGGGGCTGTGGGGTTGGCGCTGCCGTCACCGTCGGCAGGGGACTGTCCTGCGTCTCCGTCGGCTTCGGCGCTACTTGTTGAGGCTGCTTCGGAGGGGGTTGTGTCCTCATCGTCACAGGCGGCCATTGTGAGGGCGGAGCCTGCCAGTAGGATCGTGGTTGCTCCCGCGAGAAAAGTTGCACGCGGAGAGCGGGAACTGGGGGAATTGCGGCGGGGGCTGAAGTTCTTCATGGTTATTACTGTAAATGTGAAGTGCTGGTGGGGCTAGAGTGATTCACATTTTGTTATCAAAAGGTGAGCGGGCAAAGATATGCGCACGGGCAGACCACAGGGAAGGGGGAGTGCAACTCGCAAACTTCTTTCTGTAAATATGGCCTTTAGGATCACCGACTTGCCGGAGAGCACTACACTCGGTGGGAAAGAACGTTCTGAACTTCATTGCTAGAGAGGCGAAGAGTTAACCATGGGTTTCAACCCCGATTTCGAACCATTCCGTCTGCCTGACGAGTACATCGCTCTGCGCGAGGCCATCCGCGATCTGGCGGAGCAGCAGATCGCTCCATACGCCAAGGACGTTGACGAAAACGAGCGCTTCCCGCAGGAAGCCCTGGACGCTCTGAACGCTGCCGGCTTCAACGCTATCCACGTCCCGGAGGAGTTCGGTGGACAGGGCGGCGACTCCCTTGCAGCGGTCATCGTCATCGAAGAGGTTGCCCGCGTTTGTGGTTCTTCCTCCCTTATCCCGGCCGTGAACAAGCTGGGCACGATGGGCCTGATCCTGCAGGGCTCCGACGAGCTGAAGAAGGAAGTTCTGCCGGACATCGCTAACGGTGCTCTGGCTTCTTACGCGCTCACGGAGCGCGAAGCTGGTTCGGACGCCGCAGCGATGAAGACCCGCGCTGTCCGCGACGGTGACGACTGGGTGATTAACGGCTCCAAGTGCTTCATCACCAACGGTGGTAAGTCCACCTGGTACACCGTGATGGCTGTAACTGATCCGGAGGCCGGCGCGCGCGGCATTTCCGCGTTCATGGTGAACAAGGACGACCCGGGCTTCAGTGTTTCCGGTTACGAGCACAAGCTGGGCATCAAGGGTTCCCCGACGGCTGAGCTTTTGTTCGAGGACTGCCGCGTTCCGGCTTCCCGCATGATCGGCGAGGAAGGAACCGGCTTCAAGACCGCTCTGCAGACCCTGGATCACACTCGCCCGACTATTGGTGCGCAGGCCTTGGGTATCGCGCAGGGTGCGTTCGACCAGGCTGTGGCTTATGTCAAGGAGCGCAAGCAGTTCGGCAAGGCGATCGCGGACTTTCAGAACACCCAGTTCATGCTGGCGGACATGAAGATGAAGATCGACGCCGCACGCCTGATGATCTACACCGCTGCGTCCAATGCAGAGCGTGGCGTGGCTGAGGATGGTGCCAAGCTGGGCCTCATGGCTGCAGGCTCCAAGGCGTTTGCTTCCGACGTTGCCATGCAGGTCACGGTGGACGCCGTTCAGCTGCTCGGCGGCTACGGCTTCACCCGCGACTTCCCGCTGGAGCGCATGATGCGTGACGCGAAGATCACCCAGATCTACGAGGGCACCAACCAGATCTGCCGCATGGTGATGGGGCGCCAGATCCTGGGCTAGTAATCCACAACCCGTTCTCGAGAGGGAGTGATCGACGCTTCCGCAGCCCCGCGCACTTAACCGGTGCGCGGGGTTAGTCTTTGTCGTTTTTGGCCGTTGCAGCACCGGGTGTGAGTTCCGGGAGGGCCTATTCGGAGGGGGTGGTGCAAAAACTACCCCCCCTGAGTATTTGCTTAGAAAAAAGTTAAACAATGGTTTATCTTTACACCATGATGAAAAAAGTGGTGGTGGCCGCACTCTCGGTCAGCCTGGTCATGGGTGGTATCTCCCCGGTAGCGGCGCAAGATAAGCCTGAAATCTCTGTAGGAAGCTCCTCCCAGGGGGCGCCGAACCCTGACAAGGATAAGAACAAGGACTCTGACAAGGATAAGAAAAAGGACGAGGGCAAGGAGCCTGATTCCGAAGCTGGTCAGGACCCTTCTTCTGACCCGCAGGGTGGAGCAGATCTTAGCTCCAAGCCAGTCGGGTCGACTGACCTGAAGACGGTTATTGGCGCGATTGTCGGAACCCTCGCGGCGGGCGCCCTCATCGCTGCTGGTTTGAACTGGGCAGTTCAGCTCCGCCTTATCCCCAATCCTCTCCCGGGCTTGATCCCCAATCCGCCTGCACCTCCAGCTCCGGCAAAGCCTGCCCCCAAGCCTGCTCCGGCAAAGAAGGCACCGGCAAAGAAGGCACCGGCAAAGCCTGCCCCGAAGCCTGCTCCGGCGAAGAAGGCACCGGCAAAGCCTGCCCCGAAGCCTGCTCCGGTGAAGCGTCCTGCCCCGGCAAAGCGCCCAGCTCCTGCACGCCCGCAAAGCGCGTACTACGCAAATTGCAAGGACGTTTGGAATCGCTTGGGTCGTCCGATCTACCAGCGGGATGCCGGTTTCTCAAGCCGTTTTGATCGTGACGGCGACGGCGTAGGCTGCGAGAAGCGTCCGAGGTACTAGTCCGCTACAACTCTCATCACCCGTGTCGGGTGGTGGGGGTTTGTTTTTTTGAGCTTGCGGCTGGTCTAGGTGGTGCGTCAAAGACGCACGCCCTGGGTGGCCAGCCATTCGGCCACGCTGCCGTGCTCATGCAGTCCATCTAGCAGGCGCTGGGTAGAGTCCAATGCCCGGCGTGCTTCTTCGGCGGTGATGTAGCCCGCCAGGAGTGCTTCGCCTAACTCGTCCAGGTCCAGCGCCTGGACTTTTGCCTTTGAAGATGTGCCCGGGGCGTAGTTAGAACTCGACTGGGATCGTTCCCGGGAGGAAGCCTCTGGGAGGTGCGTCACCACATCCACGTACAGGTCACGGGTGCGCCAGGTTGCTGGGGTGGTGGCGTCATCAATATCGATAAAGGCGATGTCGATGTAGAGGTCCTGCGTGGGCTCAATGCCCTCGAAGAAGTGGAACTTGTTGAGGCGTATGTCTAGGTGGGGGACTAGCCAGGATTCGAGGTAATGGAAGCGCGGATGGCCGGGGGTGGGGCGGCGCATGTACAGCACCGGGCTTGGGTGCTCTGGGCTGGGATGCTCCGAGCTTGGGTGTACTGGGCTGGGATGCTCCGTGACGGGCAGCGCGGAAAGCAGCTCGTAGGCGTCCACGGCGCGCTCGAATCCCTTGGGGTCGATGTTGATTGCGCGGGCGATGTCGAAGGTCTCTTGCTTTACTTTGTGCAGATCGGCCATGGCTTGTGCGATTGTGGTGAGCAGGATGCGGTGTGCCCAGGGGGAGCGGAGTGCAGGTAGAGGATAAGGATATGAGAAAGGCCGCGCAGGGAAGCGCGGCCAAGGGCGGAAACCCGGGTGTCTAGGCGAAAGCTACTAGACGTGCAGCAGTGCCGCGGTGGGCAGGAAGTTGCAGTTGGAGTTGCCGGATTCCTTCTCGTGGGTGGTCACGCCACCTTCCAGCAGTGCAATGACGGTGCCCTTGCCGGTCTTAGCAACACCGTTGACGGTAGCCGGGCCCTTCGGGTTGATGCCGGTGTAGCCCAGCGGGGTGCGGCCCATCTTGCCGGTGTTGATGTTGATCCAGTGCACGTTCATGGCGGTGTTCTGCTTCTTAGCCACGGTGCCGGTGCCCATGGCGGTGAACACGAAGTTGACCTCGCCAGCGCCGATGCCCGGCAGTGGAAGCTTAGCGGGGCCGGGTACGCCCATGGCGGTGCCGACGGCCTTGTTCTTGCCGCCGATGCACTTGCCGGAAACGGTCGGCCAGCCGAACTGGGTGAAGACCGGGGCGTTCTTCGGGATGTCAACACCCGGCTTGCCATCGCCGCGGAAGAAGCCAACCAGCTTCTTCAGGGACGCCTTAACGTTCGGCGGCAGCTGCGGGTTGTTAGCGAAAGCCTCGATCTGGTTCAGGATGTGCGGCGCAGGGCGGCCGAGGTGATCGATGGAACCCTGGACCTGAGCGCCAGCCGTTGCAGGGGCCACCACGGTCGGGACAGCAAGCGCGCAGGCGGTCGTCAGTGCTGCAGCAGCACGGGTCAAGCGTCGGGAGAAAGCCATGGCGTACCTTTCAGGTTTTGTCGCTGTTTCTAAAGTTGCTCGAGCATATACCCAAACCACATTAGTCACATTAGTCACATTTGTCACATTAGTAACGTTCATTAGGAACCTTTTGTAAACAATAACACCGGCTTCAGTGCACGTCTTGCGGTTTTGAGAAAAACTTCTTCATGTCCTATGCGTTATCCTGGTGAACTAAAGGAGTAGGCTGTGAAAGGTTCCCGTAGGCAATGTTCTAGGCCAGGTTCTAAGCAATGTTCTAGGCCATGTACTGCCTTACGCTGCACTACTAAAACTGACCCCAATTTAAGGAAAGATCGGATCTGTGTCTTTGACTGAATTCCGTAATGTCGCCATCGTCGCGCACGTCGATCACGGCAAGACCACCCTCGTCGACGCCATGCTGCACCAGTCCGGCGCCTTCTCTTCGCACGGCGAAGTGGAAGAGCGCGTGATGGACTCGGGCGACCTGGAAAAGGAAAAGGGCATCACGATCCTGGCGAAAAACACCGCCATTCACCGCAAGGGTCTGGGCAAGGACGGCAGCGACCTCATCATCAACGTGATCGATACGCCCGGCCACGCTGACTTCGGCGGTGAGGTTGAGCGCGCCCTGTCCATGGTCGACGGTGTGGTTCTTCTTGTTGACGCCTCTGAAGGGCCGCTGCCACAGACCCGTTTCGTGCTGGGCAAGGCCCTGGCTGCGAAAATGCCGGTGATCATCTGTGTGAACAAGACCGACCGCCCCGATGCCCGCATTGACGAGGTTGTTGAGGAATCACAGGATCTGCTGCTAGAGCTCGCCTCCACCCTGGAGGACGAAGAGGCGGCAGAGGCTGCCGAACAGCTGCTGGATCTGCCGGTTCTGTACACCTCCGGTCGTGAGGGCAAGGCTTCCACCGAGAACCCAGGCAACGGCAACGTCCCGGACTCCGAGGATCTGCAGCCACTGTTCGACGTTCTCTACGACGTGCTGCCGGAGCCTTCCGCAGACGTAGACGGCCCGCTGCAGGCGCACGTCACCAACCTGGACTCCTCCTCCTTCCTGGGACGTATCGGCCTGGTGCGTATTCACGCTGGTCGCCTGCGCAAGGGGCAGCAGGTTGCGTGGATCCACTACGACGAAGATGGAAACCAGCACACCAAGACCGCCAAGGTTGCGGAGCTGCTGCGCACCGAAGGTGTGACTCGCGTCCCGGCCGAGGAGATGATCGCTGGCGACATCGCCGCTATCTCCGGCATCGAGGACATCATGATCGGCGACACTCTGGCCGATCCGGAAAACCCGGTCGCTCTGCCGCGCATCACCGTGGATGAGCCCGCGATCTCTATGACCATCGGCGTGAACACTTCCCCGATGGCAGGCCGTGGCGGTGGCGACAAGCTGACTGCCCGTATGGTCAAGGCCCGCCTGGACCAGGAGCTGATTGGTAACGTTTCCCTGCGCGTGCTGCCCACCGAACGCCCGGATGCCTGGGAAGTTCAGGGCCGTGGCGAGATGGCTCTGTCCGTCCTGGTGGAGACCATGCGTCGTGAAGGATTCGAGCTGACCGTCGGTAAGCCGCAGGTGGTTACCCGCACCATCGACGGTACGGTTCACGAGCCCTACGAAAACCTGATTATCGACGTCCCGGAGGAGCACCTCGGAGCCGTCACCCAGCTGCTGGCCGCCCGCAAGGGTCGCATGGAGTCCATGGACAACACCGGCACCGGCTGGATCCGCATGAAGTTCATCGTTCCGGCCCGTGGCCTGATCGGCTTCCGCACCGTCTTTATGACCGAAACCCGCGGCACCGGCATCGCCAACAGCTACTCCGCTGGCTACGAGCCGTGGGCGGGCGAGATCAAGGGCCGCGCCTCCGGCTCCCTGGTTGCCGACCGCTCTGGCCAGATCACCGCCTACGCGCTAATCCAGCTGGCCGACCGTGGCACCTTCTTCGTCGAGCCGGGTGCAGAGGCCTACGAGGGCATGGTCGTCGGCGCGAACAACCGCGACGAGGACATGGACATCAACATCACCAAGGAAAAGAAGCTGACCAACATGCGTTCGGCTACCGCGGATGCGACGGTGACCTTGGCTAAGGCTCGCACCCTGACCCTGGAAGAGGCCATGGAGTTCTGTGGTTTCGACGAGTGTGTCGAGGTTACCCCGGAGGTCGTCCGTGTGCGTAAGGTGATCCTGAACGCCACCGACCGCGCCCGCGCTCGTTCCCGCGAGAAGCAGCGCAATAACAACTCCTAGAAGCACTCTTGTACTCTTTCTTCCCCCTATCTGATCCCTCGTCGCGACACCGTTCCGCCTGGGCGCGTCGTCGGCGTTTTTGGGGTTCGACGCCCACCGTTGCGGCCGCGCTGACCTCTGCGGCTCTCGCGCTGACGCTTTCCGCGTGTCAGGCGAACCCCGGGGAGGCTCCGACGGTGGAAGACCCCTCTGCCACCACGCAGTCTCAGCCGCCCAAGCCGGTGGATGAGAGCCTGCGGGAGATCACGGTGGGAGTCGATCGCTTCACCAGTAACCTCAACCCGCACCTGGTGGGTAACCGCAACCCGGTGGTCGCGGCGGTAGCGGATCTGACCTTACCGAGCGTATACATGCAAGGTACTGAGGAGGAGGGCCTCAACAACGACCTGATTAGTTCGATCGCGCCAAACGATGAGGAGTTTCCGACAGAGGTGACCTACACCCTCAATCCGGAAGCGCAGTGGTCGGACGGCACCCCCATCACGATCTCCGACTTTCAGTACCTGCGCGAGGCGATCCTAAAGGAACCGCTAGCGGAGTCCAAGGGGCTGTACCGGCATGTGACTTCCATCAAACCGGGTGATAAAGAAAAGAGCGTGAAGGTCACTTTCGATCGCCCGCTGGGCGGTTGGAAGCGACTGTTTATGCACCTGCTGCCTAGCCACATTTATCGAGCCGAGGGGCGCACGTTCACCACGATGATGGCCGAAGGGTCAGTCGCCTCGGCGGGACAGTACTCCGTGAAGTCGGTAGACGAAGGCCGAGGGCTGCTGGAACTGCAGCGCAACGACCGCTACTGGGGCAAGAAGGCGGCGAAGACGGACATCATTCGTTTCACCACGGTTCCCAATGAGTCGACGGGTGCGCAGATGATGCGCACCCAGCAGATCCAGATGTACATGACGCACACCTCGGCCACTACCGACCTGGCCATGGAGCAGTTGCCCTATGCCCAGGTGCGAAAAACTACCCGTGAAGTGCAGCTGAACCTGCAGCTGAATCAGGCTAGCCCTCTCTTGCAGAACCGCACGCTGCGGCGCCGGTTGCTGGGTGCAATCGATTCCGAAAAGATCGCCCGGATCGTTTCCGGGGACCCTGATGTCGGCTCCCCGCACTGGAACGTCAAGCCGAAGATGGAAAAGGAAGTACCGGACAATCTGGTGACCGATGACCGACCCGATGGAATTGTCATCGGTGCGGTCAACGACGATCAGCTGGCTGTGGACGCTGCCCGTTCGGTGGTGGATCAGCTATTACAGGCCGGTATCCCCGCAGTGGTGCGCACCGGGGAAGCCTCAGACATTCTGGGTACGTCGGTGCAACAGGGCACCGTCGACGGCGTGATCACTTGGCAGCGCAGCCCGCAGCTTATCGCGGATTATGTGCAGCAATACGGCTGCACGAACAGCTCGCAGACTGCGGACGCGCGCACGTCGAATAACAACTCCGGCTCCGAAGTTCAGGGTGGGAAAGGCAAACGCTCAGGCAAGAACGCTGGCGAAGGGGCAAGCGCGAGCGCCAACGAAGGTGCCGATGGGAGCGCCGATGAGAAATCCGGCGCGGAAGCGCGCCTGGATAACACGCCAAGCGGCGGCAACCTCAGCGGAACGTGCGACCAAGAACTGGAACAGCGCCTCACCAAGCTCCGCGAAGGCGAGACGAAACTGGATGATGAACGTCCTCAGGTGGACGATCGCATCGCGGAACTCTCGACGGTCCTACCGATCCTGTCGGATCGTTTCACCGTGGTGGCGTCGAATAGGCTCAGTGGGCCGACCCGGAAGCTGGAGGACTGGCCGTTGGACGACAGTAGTTCGTTGCTGATCTCCGCGCCTTTGTGGACTCTGATGCCGATGGAGGAGCTGGATCGCAGCGCCGCCGATAACGCCCGCAAGGAGGACTAAACCGTGAGCAGCAATCCGGAACCAGCGCACGCGATCACTGTAATGGCGGTGCATGCGCACCCCGACGACGAAACTCTGTGGACGGGTCTGGCGTTAGCTAAGGCACGCAGACTCGGCCATGAGGTGACCGTGGTGACCTGCACCCTCGGCGAAGAGGGCGAGGTGATCGGGGAGAAGTACCAAGCTCTTGTGGACGCCCAACAGTACGAACACGGCACGGGAATGCTCGGTGGTTACCGCATCGCCGAGCTCCAGCGAGCACTTAGCGCGCTGGGGATTCAGCATGGCCCGAACCTGCTGGGTGGTTGCGGTGCCTGGCGGGATTCGGGAATGGAAGGAAGCGACTCGATTCGCCACCCGCGGGCATTCGCACGCGCGCCGGAAAGCCCCAGCGACGGCGCCGATGGAACCGCGGACGCGGGGTTAGAGGCACAGGTTGCGCAGCTTATCCAGCAGATCCAGCAGATCCGCCCGGAGGTCATCCTGACCTACGCCGCCGACGGTGGCTATGGCCATCCGGATCACAAGCGGGCGCACCAAATCGTGCACGAGGCCGTGCAGCGGCTGGAGGCAGCAGCTACAGGTACAGAAGCGGAGAGCTTCGTGCCCAGCCAAGTGTTGTGGTGCGTGACGGAGGACGAGAAGTTCGCCGAGGGCATGGAAAGCGTGCAGGCGCCGGAGGGATGGAAGCTCCCCAGCGCAGGCGACATCGCCACCGTACCTTCCGCCGAGGTGGACCTGGTGGTTCACGGTTCTGTAGAAGACGTGGCAGCAAAGCAGGCCGCCATGCGCGCCCATGCCACACAAATTTGGGTGGCGGATGGGTCGACCTCTGATGTGAACGATCAGGCGCGGGAATCCAACCCGCCCGCGCGCACGGCCGCCACGTTGTTCTGCCTTTCCAACCTGATCACCCAGCCCCTGCTGGACAACGAAAGCTATCGCGTCGGGTGGACCAAACCTGGAGTGCCGGAGGACCTCTTCGCCCGCGCAGTCGGGGAGCGCTTGGTGGGCGGGAAGTCTTAAACGGCGCGGCCTGGGGCGTCAATAAGAAGAGCAAGCACTAGGATAGATCGACGTGAATGCGAAAAAGAGCACCGGAACCGGCCAGGACGAAGAGCCGAACTGGGGGCACCCCACGAAAAGCCAGGCGCGCAAGGATACGACGCGCGCGGAGCGCATTTCCGGCATCGTGTGGCTCTCTATCGGCGCACTGTTTGGGCTGTTCATCAGCGTTTTATACATCGGCTCCCGCATCACGGTGGGGGACGTCGAGGTGCCGCTGCCGTGGACAATACTTTTTGCCCTGGTGTTCAACCGCGCACTGACTAAAACCGCACTGCTGTGGACCGACAACAAGCTGATCGCCGGCATTCCCGCGCTGGTGTGGCTAGCCGGGTACCTGCTGGCGGTGATGTGGCCGGAGCTGCCCTTCGGCGAGGCGACGTTAATGCCACAGACCGTGTGGTCTATGCTGCTGCTTGTGGTCGGTTTGGCAGCGGCCGCGTGGCCACTTCGGCCTCAGTTTTCTCTGGAACCGCTGAAGTGACAGAATAGAAGCTCATAGAGAGCTCTGTGGAGTATGACGAACTTTCCAGAAAGGGTAGGTATTTAGACGATGACCTACACGATCGCGCAGCCTTGTGTAGACGTGATGGATCGCGCTTGCGTTGAAGAGTGCCCCGTTGACTGCATCTACGAGGGCAAGCGTTCCCTGTACATTCACCCCGACGAGTGCGTTGACTGCGGTGCTTGTGAGCCTGTCTGCCCGGTCGAGGCCATTTTCTACGAGGACGATGTGCCGGACGAGTGGGAAGAGTACAACGACGCTAACGCTGCCTTCTTCGACGACCTGGGCTCCCCGGGCGGTGCTGCGAAGCTGGGGCCGCAGGACTTCGATGCGGAGCTGATCGCTAACCTGCCGCCGCAGGCTTAGGGCTTTTTCTTTATCGACGCCCACTGTTGCGCCGGTTAGCGCCGAGCACACAGAGCAGGCGGTATAGAGTACAAGCATGACCCTGAAGCGCACCAAAGTAGCCGACCGACTGCCCGACTTCCCCTGGGATTCGCTTGCCGAGGCCAAAGCCACGGCGGCGAAGCACCCCGACGGGATCGTGGATTTGTCGGTCGGCACTCCTGTAGATCCGGTTTCCCCGGCGATTCAGTTGGCGCTGACGGAATCCGCCGCGGAGCCGGGCTACCCGCAGACTAAGGGCACCCCGGAACTGCGTAAAGCCATCGTGGGGGCGATGGAGCGCCGCTTTAAGGTGACCGGCCTAAATGCCGATAGCCAGGTGCTGCCGGTGATCGGCACCAAGGAGGCCATCGCGTGGATGCCCACCCTGCTGGGGCTAGGCGCAGGCCACACGGTAGTGATTCCGGAGCTGGCTTACCCGACCTACGAGGTCTCCGCCCGCCTGGCTGGGGCGGACGTGCTGCGCAGCGATTCTTTGCTGAAGCTGGGGCCGCAGACCCCGGCGCTGATCTACCTGAACTCCCCGGCCAACCCACACGGCCAGGTGCTGGGAGTGGAGCACCTGCGCAAGTTCGTGGAATTCGCCCGCGAACGCGGCACCATCATCGTCTCCGACGAGTGCTACCTGGGTCTGGGCTGGGGCGAGGAGCGCCCCGTGTCGATTCTGGATCCCGAGGTATGTGGCGGTGACTTCACTAACCTCATCGCCGTCCACTCGCTGTCGAAGACCTCCAACTTGGCCTCTTATCGTGCGGGCTGGCTGGCCGGCGACGGTGCGCTGATCCAGGAGCTGCTGGGAATCCGCCGCCATGCAGGTCTGATGAACCCCGGCCCGATCCAGTCCGCCATGGTCGCCGCCCTGGAGGAAGACGGCCACGAAGTTCTGCAGAAGCAGTTGTACCGCGAACGCCGCGAGCTGCTGAAGGCTGCCCTGCTGCAGGCCGGTTTCGATATCGAGTACTCCGACGGCGGCCTGTACCTGTGGGCCACCCAGGGGCGCGACGGCCGCGAGACCGTCGCTGAGCTGGCCGACAAGGGCATCCTGGTTGCTCCGGGCGATTTCTATGGCCCGAAGGGGAAGAACTTTGTCCGCGTGGGGCTGACCGCCACCGACGAGCGGATTGAGGCAGCCGCCCGCCGCCTCACCGGTGACGAATCGGCAGCCGCGCAGTAGCGCGCAGTACTTGGAGCTCTGGCGCCGATTCCTGCCCTACAACGCTGGCGCCCACCGCCGCGCCACGGCGTATCTGCCGTCAAGACCATGCTGACTGGCCGCGTCCCCGACGACGGTCGCATCTACCTGGCCGCCGCGGCGGGCGATTCCCCTTTCGCGCCCGGCGCCCCGCTGGAACCAGGGCTTGCTCTTGTGGATCCGACGCCCACATGGGTCTATCCCGACTTTTCAGAAGAACCCGCCGAGCTCCTGGCAGCTGATATTCCGATTCTGTACTCCGGGCCGGATGCATTGGTGGTGGACAAGCCCCACGGGCTGCCGTCTACGCCCAATGGCAGGCTATTGCGCGCCACCGTGCAGTCGTTGATGCGCGTGCGCCTGAGGGAGCCGGAGTTAGTGGCGGCTCACCGCCTGGATCGGGACACTCGCGGCCTGTTGGTGTTATCCCGCAACCCCGCCACGCGCGGGTTCCTGCAGTCACAGTTCCAGCGTAGGAAAGTGGAAAAGACCTACCAGGCGATGGCGCCGGACATTCCGGAGATCGGGGCGCAGTGGCAAGAAGTAACACTGCCGATGCTGAAGGTGAAGGACGACCCGCAGGTGCGGGTGGGCAGCGCCGCAGCGTTGCCTACACAGCTCAAACCGCAGGGCCGGGCGAAGTCCACGGTGACGCGCATCCGGAAGCTGGCAACCCGTCGCTGCGTGGCAACCTCAGAAACCAATGCTGCCGCTGGCACAGCCGCTACCGCTGTCTATGAGCTGCAACCGCGGACCGGGCACACGCACCAGCTACGGGCGTTGATGAATCATCTGGGTGCTCCCATCTACGGCGACGACACGTACCCGGCATATTGTCCCGGGACGGGGGCGCTACAGCTGCGCGCGGTCGTTATCGAGTTGGCGCTGGTGGCGTCAGAAGAAAAAGGCGCAATAAAAAACAGGCAGCGCATCGCGATCGAGCGCTGCCTGGAAGATCCCTGGTCGCAGTGGAACAGGGGTTAGTTGGCGTGTAGAGCCTCGTTGAGCTCGACGGTGTTGGCGTTGGCGACGGCCTCTACCGCGCCGCTGACGGAGTTGCGGCGGAACAGGATGCCGCTGGCGCCGGAGAGCTCGGCGGCCTTCACAGCCTCGCCCTCCTGCTTGCCCAGCTGCCGGGCGACTTCGCCGGTCAGCGTGACCTTGGTACCGAAGGTGACGTACAGGCCGGCCTCGACGGTGACATCATTGCCCAGGGAGATGCCCACGCCGGAGTTGGCGCCCAGCAAGCAGCGCTCGCCGATGGAAATGACCTGCTTGCCGCCACCGGATAGGGTGCCCATGATGGAGGCGCCACCACCGATGTCGGAACCATCACCGACGACAACACCGCCGGAGATACGGCCTTCAACCATTGAAGAGCCCAGGGTGCCGGCGTTGAAGTTCACGAAGCCCTCGTGCATGACCGTGGTGCCCTCGGCCAGGTGAGCGCCCAGACGCACGCGGTCGGCATCGCCGATACGTACGCCGGTGGGAACCACGTAGTCGACCATGCGGGGGAACTTATCCACGCTGTAGATCGTCACCGGGCCGCGCTCGGCCTGTAGGCGGGCGCGAACAGCCTCGAAACCGGGGACCGCGCACGGGCCGTGGTTGGTCCACACAACGTTGCTGAGCAGCCCGAACAGGCCATCCAGGTTGCAGCCGTGGGGCTTGATCTTGCGGCCGGAGATCAGGTGCAGGCGCAGGTAGGCGTCGTGCGCATCCTCCGCCGGGGCATCCAGGTCAGTAATGGTGGTGGTCACCGCAACGCGGCGGGTGCCGCGGACCTCGTCCGTACCGGCCAGATTGGCCAGGGGACGGAAGGATTCGGGGGCGGAGGTGGTGGCGTCATCAAGATCGAACACTTGGGTTCCAGCCTTATCGCCAGCGGCGTCAGATGTACCGAGGTCGAACTCGAAGAACCAGGTATCCAGCACATCGCCGGAATCGGTCAGAGTGGCAAATCCATTTCCATAAGCAGCAGTCATGCTTTTCGATCCTACCTTTCAGCGGTCGTTGATTCTGGGCTGCTGTGACCCTTCTGGGTGTTCTGCAGAACAAAGCCGATCACGCTCAGTACTGCGAAGGCAATAGTGACCGTCAGAACCTGCATGCGAGCGCCTTCGTCGAAGAGCATCAGGACGGTCAGCGCAACGAGTGCGAGGAAAGTCAGCCACGGCAGAACCGGGTAGCCCCACATACGCACGGTGAGGGTGCCATCTTGCTCGAAGGTCGGGCGCAGCTTGATCTGCGCCAGCACAATCACCATCCAGATCACCAGCAGGGTGCCGCCCACGGCGTTGAACAGTATGTTGATGAGGTCCTTCGGACCCCATACCTGCAGGGCGACAGAAACGAAGGCGAAGAACAGCGAGCACCACACGGCGCGGAAAGGAACCTTCTGCGCGTTGGTTTTGCCGAACCAGCGGGGGACGTTGCCCTCCTGGGAGAAGCTGTACATCAGGCGGCTGGTTGCGTAGATCTGCGCGTTGAAAGCGGACAGCAGGGCCAGGACGATCACGCCCTCCATGATCTCCACGACGCCCGGGATCTGCGCGAGAGCCAGGATGCGGGTGAAGGGGGATTCTTCGGCGGACTCTGCCTCACCGAGCGTTTCGAAGGGCAGCAGGGCCGAGATGAGGAACACACTGCCCAGGTAGAAGATCGAGATTCGCCAGATCACGGCACGCACAGCCGCGGCAATAGATGAGGCCGGATCCTTGGACTCCGCGGCGGCGATCGTCACAATCTCAATGCCACCGAAGGCGAAAGCCACGGCCAGCAGACCCACGGCCATGCCGGAAACGCCGTTGGGGGCGAAGTCGGCGAAGTTGCTGAGCCCCGGGGACTCGTAGTTCGGGAACAGGTTGAACAGCAGACCCGCACCCACGAACAAGAAGACAACGATGACCGCGACCTTGATGAACGCGAACCAGTACTCGAATTCACCGAAGCCACGCACGCCCACGAGGTTCACAATGGTAAACAGCACCACGCATATCAATCCAGGGATCCAGCCCTCTACGCCGAACCACGAACCCATGATCGCGCCCGCTCCGGTGATTTCCGCGCCCATCACCATGATCAGCATGAACCAGTACAGCCAACCCAGGGCGAAGCCATTCCAGCGACCGAAAGCCATCTGGCCGTACGTGGCGAAGGTGCCGGACGCGGGGCGGGCGGCGGCGAGCTCGCCAAGCATCTGCATCACGGCGATCACTACGATGCCGGCGACGATGTAGGACAGCAGCACCGCCGGGCCGGCGGCCTGGATGCCTACACCGGTGCCTAGGAACAGCCCGGCGCCGATGGCAGAGCCGAGGCCCATCATCGTCAGGTGGCGGGTTTCTAGGCTGTGACCCAGCTGGTTCGAGGCGCCCTCGCTAGCACCTGTGTCGGAATCTCGAGTTTTCATAACAGAATTAGAACACAACGGGCTTTCCCACAGGCCAGCATGGGCAGTTTTAACCCCGTAGGTGTTTGATATTCGTCTAGGATCGCAAGCGATGAGTACACCAGAGACGTCCATTGACCTGACCGCTGGCGCGGTGGCGCTCACCCGTCAGCTTGTCGATATTTATAGCGAATCGCACCACGAGCAGCAGATCGCCGACGCAGTCGAGCCTGCCCTGCGTGCCATCGAAAACGTGGAGGTTACCCGCCGGGGCAACACCCTGGTCGCTCGTACCCACCGCGACCTGGGCGATCGGGTGGTGCTGGCCGGCCACCTGGATACGGTGCCGCCGGCGGATAACCTGCCTTCCCGAGTAGGGCCGGATCCGGAGACGGGGGAGGAGACCATCTTCGGCCTCGGCTCGGTGGACATGAAATCCGGCGCGGCCTGCTACGCACATGCGTTTGCGACGTTGGCGAACTCCCCGGATCTGGCCTGCGACCTGACGTTGGTGCTTTACGAAGGCGAGGAAGTAGCCACCAAATACAACGGGCTGAACCACCTGGTGCAGTCCGATTCCGAGTTGCTGGAGGGCGACCTGGCGCTGCTGGGCGAGCCCTCCGGTGGGATGATCGAAGCCGGCTGCCAGGGCACCTTGCGGGTGAAGGTCACCGCCCTGGGTGCCCGCGCGCACTCCGCCCGCAGCTGGCTGGGGCACAACGCGTTGCATGATCTGGCTCGGGTGCTGGTGCGGGTGGCGGATTACGAGCCCCAGGATGTAGAGATCGACGGCCTGGTCTACAAGGAGGGCCTCAACGCCGTGATGGCTGAGTCCGGCGTGGCCACCAACACCATCCCCGACGAGGCCTGGGCGTTCATCAACTTCCGCTATGCTCCGCACCGCAGCGTCGACGAGGCTCTGGAGCACCTGTACGACGTGCTGCAGGTCGGCACGCCCGATGCGCCTGCCGAGGGTTTCTCTGTTCTTCTTGATGACGCCGCAGCCGCGGCGAGCCCCGGCCTCAACCAACCCTTCGCGGCGAAGTTGGTGGAGGCCACCGGAGGGCGCGTGCGCCCGAAGTACGGCTGGACCGACGTTGCACGTTTCACCCAGCTGGGCATCCCCGCCGTGAACTTCGGCCCCGGCGACCCCGGCTTGTGCCATACGAAGGATGAGCGGTGCCCGGTCGCGCAGATCGAGGACGTCAGTAGGGAACTAATTCAGTTCCTTACCCGCTAACCGCACGCTGGGACCCGAGCTAACCCCGACCACCCGCGCTCCCGGTGCGTGGCACCTAGAGGAGGTGTGAACTGGGTGGAAGTGAGGTGGCGTCAATTAGGACGAGCGCCAGAGGCCGCCAAGCAGTAGCGTGAAAAGCACACAGAAACATAAAGATCTAGAAGACATTTAAGGCAAACTCCCGCATGAACAACAGCGAGAACAACCGAGACTTCCGCCTCCGCGGCCCCGTGCTGCTGCGCGGCAAGAAGCACAGCCAGAAGCAGAAGTCGACCACGGATCAGCGACTGCTGGGCGAGCAGGCCAACATCGACTGGCTGCACACCGATCCGTGGCGCGTGATGCGCATCCAGTCCGAGTTCGTCGATGGCTTCGGCGCGCTGGCGAAGATCCCCAAGGCCATCACAGTGTTCGGCTCCGCGCGGGTAAAACCCGACCACGAGTACTACGCAAAGGGCCGAGAGCTGGGACGGTTGATCCACGAGGCCGGCTACGCGACGATCACCGGCGGCGGGCCAGGTCTGATGGAAGCCCCTAACCGGGGCGCGCAGGAATCCGGCGGCATGTCCATCGGCCTGGGCATTGAACTGCCGATGGAACAGAGCCTGAACCACTGGGTGGATCTGGGGCTGAACTTCCGCTACTTCTTCGTGCGCAAGACCATGTTCCTGAAGTACTCTCAGGCCTTCATCTGCCTGCCCGGTGGCTACGGCACGCTGGACGAGCTGTTCGAGGCCCTGGTGATGGTGCAGACCGAGAAGATCCGGAAGTTCCCGATCATCCTGATCGGCAAGGAATTCTGGGGCGGGCTGGTCGATTGGATCACCACACGTCTGGTCGACGAGGGCATGATCTCCCCGGAGGACGTGGATCTTTTCCACGTGACCGACGACCCGGCGGAGGCCGTGCAGATCTGCGTGGACGCACACGCCAACCACGTGCGGAAGCTGAAGATCCGCCAGGAGGAGCTGTCCATCGAGCAGGAGCGGATCAACGCGCAGCTGGAGCGCTTTGAGGGCGAAGAGCCCCGCGCGGACTAGGGCTGGCGCAAGGCGGTAGATTAAGAATCATGTTTTGGTTGTTGTCTCTTGTCGGAGCGTTCCTGGTGGGCGCGCTCCTGGTTTTCTTACTAGGCACCGTTTTTGGGCGTGGGGAGGCGCTACCGCCCGTCACGGAGGGAGCGGCGAAACGACAGCACTGGGATGACCTACAGAACAGCCCGCTGACCGCCGACGGGATCCGAGAGACCAGTTTCTCCCTGGCATTCCGTGGCTACAACCAGGCTGAGGTGGACCTCTACATCGAGCGCCTGGCAGCGCGCATCGAAGAGCTGGAAGGCCACAGCGAACAGCCCGACGCGACGGAAGTAGACGCGAGCGCAACCGAAGTAGATACAGCAGAAACTCTGGAACAGGAGCGTTAACGATGGCACCGATCCCGAACATCCCGCAGAAAGTGACCAACGTGACGATCGGCCCGCGCGCCGAAGGTTCCGAGATCATCGAAACCGAAATTAAAGTCGCGCCGGGGCAGACCGCGCCTGGGGACGTGGAACTTGATGCCTCTGGACGCTGGGCAGCGTGGGTTCCCGCCGAGCCGACCCGCCCGCTGGATCTAAGCGACGGCCGGGAGTTCTTGGAGGACGGCTGGCGCGGCGCTGGTGCGAAGCTGGTGCGCCGGATCGGCAAGGTGGTAGACGGCCACCCCGTGCGCGCAAAGAAGCACATCGTACAGGTGAACCTGCCGGCGGAGTTTACACCGGACAACGTCCGCTCCCTGGTCATCGGCCTGATCGTCGGTAACCACTCCTTCGTGACGACCAACAAGCGCAAGCCCGCCCGCGTGCGCAACGTGCATGTTGTGCTGCCGGAGGGGTATCAGTTCTCTGGGTTCGAAACCTCCGACTACGTCGACGCGGTCCAGCAGGGCACGGCGCTGGGTAAGGCTACCTGCCTGTCCCGCGATCTTGCCAACGCCCCGGCCAACGTGAAGTCCCCAGAGTGGTTGGCCAACCAGGCCAAGCAAGCTGTGGCTGGCCTGGACGGGGTCAAGGTGCGCCTGCGCGACGCGGGTTGGCTGGAGGACAAGGGCTTCGGCGGCATCCTGGCCGTCGGCCGGGGGTCGTCCCGCCCGCCGATGTTGATCGAGTTGGTTTGGGATCCGCAGAAGATCGACAAGCCGCGTCGCCGCCGCACTGTCGTCCTGGTAGGCAAGGGCGTGACCTTTGATACCGGTGGCATCAGTGTGAAGCCCGCCGCGGGGATGGACACGATGCGCACCGACATGACAGGTGGCGCCAGCGTGATTGCTGCCTTCCGAGCGCTGGCGGAGCAGCAGGTGCCGCGCAAGATCGTGGCCCTCATCCCGACCGCCGAGAACATGATCGATGGCAAGTCCTACCGTCCCGGTGACGTGGTGGAGCACTACGGTGGTCTGACCTCCGAAGTGACGAACACCGACGCCGAGGGGCGCATGATTCTGGCCGATGCCATCAGCTATGGCGCGAAGAAGTACAAGCCGACTGCCGTGGTGACGATCGCTACCCTCACGGGCGCGGCGAAGCTCGCCCTGGGCACGCGTACTGGCGCTGTGTTTTCCGACAACTGGGGAGCAGGCGTCAAACTTGCCCGTCGCGGCGCGACCGTCGGCGAAAACTGGTGGCCGATGCCGATGCAGGAGTACCTGGAAGACAACGTCACCTCCAAGATCGCCGATGTGCGTCAAACCCCCAAAGGGCCGGGCGCGACGACCGCTGCGATGTTCCTGCGTCGCTTCACCCGCGATCTGCCTCTGATTCACCTGGATATTGCCGGTCCGGGGCGCGCGGAATCTACCTACGACGAAGTCACTCCGGTGGGTACGGGCTTTGGCGCCCGCACACTCGTGCAGTGGCTGTTGCACTAGCCCTCCGCGAAAAGGCAGTGGACGGTTTACCATGGGGGAGTCGTTTATTAGCTCCCTCTCAAGAGAGCTATCTAGAAATTTTCAGGAAGGAATCTGTTCGTGCTTGCAGATGTCATTGACCTCCTCGCCGATCCAGTAGACGGTTCCCGCTTGAGCGCTGGCGACGAAGAGTGGCGCACCCTGGTTTCCGAATCGGGCCACAGCTATGACGTCGCACGGCAGGGCTATGTGACTCTTGCCGGTGGCTCTGGGCTGCGCTATTCGGGTGATGACGCCTCGATGATCGATGCGCGCGAGACCTTCCTCTCCGGTGGCCACTTCGCCCCCTTCGTCGAGGCTGTGACTGCCGATGTCGAGAAGGTCCTCGACGATGGCAATGTTGCCGCTGAGCACGCCCCATCCATCGTGGAGATCGGCGCGGGTACGGGCTACTACCTGGCTCACACCCTGGACACGATCGAGCGCTCTCGCGGCGTGGGCATCGATGTCTCGACCGCGGCGGCGAAGCGTTTGGCTTCTTCCCACTCGCGGGTCGGTGCGGTTGTTGCCGACGCCTGGTCGCGCCTGCCTATTCTTTCGGAAAGTGTGGACGCCATCATGGTTGTCTTCGCTCCACGCAATGCGGCAGAGTTCGCCCGCATCCTTACGCCGGAGGGACAGGTGGTTGTCCTTACCGCAGAGGTTGGCCACCTGGGTGAGCTGCGCGAGCCCCTGGGCATTCTGGATGTGGAAGAGGGCAAGGTTGAGCGAATGATCAACCAGGCCTCCGGCCACCTGGTGCCGGTGGGGGATCCGGAGCACATCGAGTTCCCGATGGTGCTGGATCAGGCCTCCATTGCCGCCCAGATCGGCATGAGCCCCTCTGCGCGCCACATCCACCCAGATGTGCTGCAGGAGCGCATCGCTGCACTGCCGGAGACCATGGAGGTCACCGCCCGCGCAGCCATCACGCGCTTGGCGAAGGCCAACCGCTAGGCTCTTGCTCGGTCGCGACTAGCGGCCAGTTAGTCTTCGTCGAAGATTCCCGCGGCCACGTCGCGATCGGCGATGAGGGCCTCCGCCATGTAGGCTTCCTGATCCTCCGGGGAGGTCAGGCCAGCCTGCATGCGCATCAGGTGCCGACCGGCCGTCTGCATAGAGGAGATAATCCTTGCGCCGCCGGTTGCGCGCACGTCGATATCGGAAATCTGCGAGTGCGCCGGAATAGCGCTGGTGAGGGTCACAGCACCGCCATCGGCGAACACCTCACACACGGGCCCGTCCAGGAACACCGTCAGGGTGTCCGAGTCTGCGTCTTTGAGCGGTGCCGTGCGGGTATCCACGCCCAGGCGGGTGACGGACACCGCATCGTTGGTGTAGCTGATTGTTGCAATGACCTGCCCGGAATCATCCGTGACATCGACATCCACGCTGCCTTGCTGGGCGTCCAGCTGAGCGGACCAAATGAACGCATAGTC
Organism: Corynebacterium sp. LK28; assembly: GCF_014335105.1. NCBI lineage: Bacteria > Bacillati > Actinomycetota > Actinomycetes > Mycobacteriales > Corynebacteriaceae > Corynebacterium > Corynebacterium sp. LK28. Next base: position 190,712 of record NZ_PDGZ01000012.1, read on the forward strand.
AGAGAACGTCCGCACGGCGGTAGGGGCGCCGACGACATCTTGGTACAGCTCCCCGCCCACCAGCGAGAGGTAGCGGGGTGCCGACAGGCAGTTGGCCCACTGGCCGTCCAGCGATGGGTGCGCGCCCACCAGGCCGAACATCACCGGCGTGTGGTAGTCGATCACACGCGGGCGGGTGAAGTCGTGGCCGAAGTCGATGACGGTGAACGGGGTGGTCACCTTGAAGGCATTGCCACTCAGGTTGCCGACTACGTACCCAGCGACCTCATCGGATTCGCCCGCGCCGCCAGGGAAGGTCACGAACAAGACATCCCGGCGGGCGGAGGAGTCGGCGTCCACCATAGAAACAATGCGCGGAGCGAAGGGGCGATCGGGGCGCAGGGCGGCCTCGGCAGGCAGCTCCAGTGGGCCGAGTACCCGCCAATGCTGGCGGTCGCTGGACCGCAGAACAATGATCTGCGCATCCACGTCGTTGATGAGGGATAAGGCGATCATCAGCCAGCCCTCATCCGGGTGGGCGGGATCCTCGTGGCGAATCACGCTGGGGGTGACCAGGTTTTCTACCGGGTGGGCGGAATCGTCAATGTCGATGGCGCCGAGCCGCTGGACGTGGGGATCCGGCAGACTCGGATCGTCGGATACCTCCGTGGCCTCCATCAGGTTGGGGATAAGCGCCCGTTCGATCGTGAAGGTTCGTGGGCCGCGCTGGCCGTGGGGAATGTCGGCGCCGCGCGCTTCCGCAGCAGTGGCTTCACCTGCAGCGTGAGTAACGACGAAGAACAGTTCCGCCCCTAGACCCACCGGAACCGTGGCGCCGGCCAGAATATCGACTTCTGCGCCGCGGGCGGTGCCCTCCTGGTCTGCTAGCCCCCGGTTTGGAACGACCACGTCATCGCAGATGTCCCAGTCGTAGGTGGCTTCCGAAGCCACCTGGTGCGCCCACCGAGAGCCCTCGGAAGGGCGCGGGCGGAACTGGTGGAATACGTGCAGGGCATTGCCGGAGAAAACGGCGCCTGCTGGGGCTTCCAACACCCCCGTTTCTGCGGTGATGTGCAGTTCCGGGCGGTGTTTGTGGGAGGAAGAATGCATGCCACCATTCATACCAGCGGATTGCGGTTAAAGCAGGGACTTGTACACGTCCACGGTCTGCTCGGCGATGGTTGCCCAACTGAAAGTCGTCACCGCACGCTGGCGACCGGCCTCTCCAAAGCTGCGCACCTTGTCCTTATCTGCGACAAGTGCGTTGGTGGCTTCGGCGAGGCCTCGTTCGAAGGCTTCGGCATCGTTCTCGTCGTAGTGGACCAGCGTGCCGGTCTCTCCGTCCACGACGACCTCCGGGATACCTCCGACGTCGGAGGCCACAACTGCCGTCCCGCACGCCATGGCTTCCAGGTTAACGATTCCCAGGGGCTCGTAGATGGAGGGGCAGAGGAACGCATCGGAGGCCGACAGGATCTCCTGCAAAGCCGGTTTCTCCATCATTTCCTTTACCCAGAACACGCCGTCGCGTTCTGCCTGCAGCGCCTCCACCAATGCGGTGACTTCGGCTTCGATTTCCGGGGTATCGGGGGCGCCGGCGCACAGCACAACCTGGATCTCCGGATCCAGGTGGGCGACTGCCTTAAGCAGGTGGGGTACGCCCTTTTGGCGCGTGATGCGTCCGACGAAGGAGACGATGGGGCGATTGGGGTCGACGCCGAGCTCCGTGAGTACGGATCGATTGCCAGCCTCCACGGCCGCCTCGAAGGTGGGGCGGGGCTGCCACAGTTCGGAATCGATGCCATTGAGCACCACGTGGATGCGATCCGGGTCGATTGCTGGGTAGGCGTCGAGGATGGATTCCTTCATCTTGGCGGAGACGGCGATAACGGCATCCGCGTTCTCCATCGCATTCTTCTCCGACCAGGAGGAGACATCGTAGCCACCGCCGAGCTGCTCGCGCTTCCAGGGGCGGTGTGGCTCTAGCGAGTGGGCGGTCGCCACGTGGGGGATGCCGTGCAACAGGCCACCAACGTGGCCTCCCAGGCCGGTGTACCAGGTGTGGGAATGCACAACCTCTACATCGCCGAGGGAGTGCGCCATGCGAAGTCCGGTGGAAAGTGTCTTGATGGAACCGTTGGCGTCCGAAAGCTCGGGATCTACCCCGTGGACATAAACATCCTGCTCTTCGCGAGGCCCGCCCATGCAGTGCACGTCGACGTGCTCCAGCTGCCGCATGTAGCGAACCAGTTCGGTGACGTGCACCCCGGCGCCACCGTAGATCTCTGGGGGATATTCCTTTGTCAGCATGGCGATACGCATGCCTCCAGACTAACCGGCTGCGCACCGCGTGTCCTGGCAACAACGGTCGCCAGTAATTGGATTGCCTGCTTGGCAAGCAAAACTACCGCCGGGTCGCTAGGTTGGAAAGTGTGAAGAGCAGATCGAATGTCCTGTCCATTGTCCTTGCTGGTGGCGAGGGAAAGCGCCTGTACCCTTTCACCGCCGACCGCGCTAAGCCCGCCGTGCCCTTCGGCGGTAACTATCGCCTGATCGACTTCGTACTGTCCAACCTGGTCAACGCAGGTTATTACAAGATCTGTGTGCTGACCCAGTACAAGTCCCACTCCCTTGACCGCCACATTTCCCAGTCCTGGCAGCTGTCGGGCCTGACCGGCCAGTACATCACCCCTGTACCTGCACAGCAGCGCCTGGGGAAGCGCTGGTTCACCGGTTCCGCGGACGCGATTCTGCAGTCCCTCAACCTCGTGTACGACGAGCAGCCGGATTACATCATCGTCTTCGGTGCGGACCACGTGTACCGCATGGATCCGGAGCAGATGGTGCAGGAACATATCGCCAGCGGCGCCGGTGTGACGGTTGCAGGACTGCGCGTTCCGCGCCACGAAGCTACGGCATTCGGTGTGATCCAGTCGAATGACGACAACAAGATCGAACAGTTCCTGGAGAAGCCGGCGGAACCGCCGAGCGTGCCGGATGATCCAGAGGTCTCCTTCGCCTCCATGGGCAACTACGTCTTCACTGCGCAGACGTTGATCGACGCGTTGAAGGAGGACTCCGAGGACGAGAACTCCAACCACGACATGGGCGGCGACATCATTCCGCGCCTGGTCGACCGTGGGGAGGCGTACGTTTACGATTTCTCCAACAACTACGTCCCGGGCGAGACCGAGCGCGACAAGGGATACTGGCGTGACGTGGGTACGGTCGACGCGTTCTACGAGGCGCACATGGATCTGATCAGTGTGCACCCGGTGTTTAACCTGTACAACCAGCAGTGGCCGATCCACACCGCAGAGACCGGCAACCTGCCGCCCGCGAAGTTCGTAAAGGGCGGAATCGCCCAGTCTTCGATGGTTTCGGCGGGCTGCATCATCTCCGCCGGCACGGTGCGTAACTCCGTGCTGAGTGAGAACGTGATTGTGGAAGAGGGCGCCTCAGTCGAAGGCTGCGTGATCATGCCGGGCGTGCGCATTGGCCGCGGCGCAGTGGTGCGCCACGCCATCTTGGACAAGAACGTTCAGGTTTCCGCGGGTGAGATTATCGGAGTGGATCGCGCCCGCGATCAGGATCGCTTCACCATCTCCAAGGGTGGCGTGGTCTGCATCGGCAAGAACGTGGTTGTCTAAACCTCCGCCGCGCAAGCGGCGGGGAGTAAGGGAGTTAGCTGATCTTGGTGATCAGCGTGGCGCCCGCTCCGAGGGGGAGGCGGGCGACCTTCGCGTTATCCAGCTCGCGGAAGAACTGATCTGCCTCGCGGGCGCGGGTGGTCTGGCGATCGGCGTGCTTGTCATCGCCGACGAGGCCATCCATCAGGGAGTCCAGCAGGATGAGGACGCCACCGCGGCGCAGTGCCGGGAGGGTGGACTCCACGATCGCGGTGAACTCCTCCGTGGCGGCTTCCGCAACTGCAATGTCGTAACTATCGCTAGCCAGACGGCGAATAACGTCCAGCGGAGCACTGGGCAGGAATCGGAAGGTGTTGGGGCGCTGCCCAGCGTTCGCGAAAGCCTGCTTAGCCAGCTGCTGATGCTGCACTTCTGGCTCGATGCACGTCAGGTGTCCCTCCACCTGGGCAGCGTTGAGTCCCTTGAAAAGGTGCAGGCCGATCACACCACTGGCGGGGGACACGATAATGCCGGTGGGGGTGTGGCCGCTGGCGGCGGCGTTCGCGCCGGCGCGGGTAGCCAGGAACTCCAGGAACTCGGCCGTCATCGCATCGGGGGTGAGCAGACCGAACTCCTGCGCGGCCTCGACGGCGGCAGTGACGACCTCGTCTGGCTCGGTAGTGGCCCGAACGTACTCACGGATGGCCTCGATTGGGGAAGATGATGCAGCATTCACGATTCCTGACGATAGGCCAGGGAAGCGCCAATGTTGTGCTTGACTTCGGCATGTCAGACTGTGGCGTCAAAAATAGAAAAGAGAGTGAACAGATGTGACCGGAGTGACTAACTTTCCCCCCTCCCCACGAGGGGGTAAAATTCTCACAGGAAACTGCCAGGTGTGCAGCACAAGAATTTGAGGACGATCAGTCACAATATGGTCATGAACGCAGACCGAACCCCCAACCCCCGTAGTACCGCAGAGTTTGATGCAGGTACCGGCGAGCTTCCCAGCTGGGGTGAATTGGTCGCAGAACACGCAGACAGCGTGTACCTCCTGGCCTACCGGCTGGCGGGCAATCAGCAGGACGCCGAAGACCTCACGCAGGACACGTTCATGCGCGTGTTCCGGAGCTTGAAGAGTTACCAGCCAGGCACCTTCGAAGGTTGGCTCCACCGCATCACAACCAACCTCTTTCTGGACATGGTGCGCCGTCGCGCGAAGATTCGCATGGAGCAGCTGCCCGAGGATTACGACCGCATCGAAGGTGGCATCGCGGACCCAGCGGAGACCTTTGAGCTGAATAACTTGGATCCGGCGCTGGAGAAGGCCCTGGATCAGCTAGCCCCCGAATACCGTGTGGCGGTGGTGCTGTGTGACGGGCTGGGGATGAGCTACGACGAGATCTCCCAAACCCTGGGCATCAAGATGGGCACCGTACGCTCCCGCATCCACCGCGCCCGTGCCCAACTTCGCGGTAACCTGGAACGTAACCAAGGCGAACTGGTCTACACCGGCCAGGTCTAAAAGCCCGGTGTAGCTAGCGAAGCGGGATAGCGCGAGATAGTGCGGGACAGACAGGGACAGAAAGGTAGGTAGCGCGTGTGACATCTTTCGTAGAAAACTTCACCGGGGAGCTGTCTATCGATCACCTGTCAACCGAGGCCATCGCCGCCCTCGTGGACGGCGAACTATCGCGCCGGGCAGAGCACCGAGCCAAGATCCACCTTGTGCACTGCGAACACTGCCGGGAAGAGGTTCGTGCACAGCGCACGGCAGCCAATCGCATGCGCAAACACGCCGCAGCAGTACACACCCCGGGTGGGCTGATGGAGAAGCTGCAGCGCATTCCCGAGGAATGCTGCGAGGACGATTCGCACCACCGATTCTCAGTGGACGGCTGTCGGCGCCCCGAAACGCTAGTCGACCGAGTTGATTTGTTGCTTCGGAAGTTGCACCTGCGCGGCAAGTAGAGTGAAAGTCTGTGCGGATTAAGTTAGGTTAGACAGGTGTTTTCCAATGTAGGTTGGGGCGAAGTCCTCGTACTTTTGATCGTTGCGCTGTTTCTGATTGGCCCGGAGCGTTTGCCGGGGCTCATCAAGGAAGCTCGGGCGATGCTGTTGGCAGTGCGCAAGGCCGTCTCGCAGGCCAAAGAGCAGCTGGATGGGGAGCTGGGGGAGGATTTCCGGGAGTTCTCTAAGCCACTGCAGGAGCTCAACAATGTGCGCCAGATGGGCGCCAAGGGCTTCATTACCAAGACTCTGTTGGACGATGATGACAGTATCCTGACCTCTTTCAGCGAGACGAAGCAGGAAGTGAAAGACACCGTGGATACGGTGCGTAAGCCGAACCTGCGCGAGTCCCTCAAGGCGGACAGTGCAAAGAAGAAGGCTCCTGCCGACAGCGCTGCCCCCGCGAGCGGTAGCGCGGACAACGGAGGCATCGCCGTAACCCAGCAGTCGACCGCTGGGGAGTCCCGCACGCAGACTTCGAGCCCGGTCGCCGATGCTGCAGAGCAGCTCACGGGAGATGCCGGGGGCGCGGGAAACGCAGGTAACGCTGGGGATAAAGAAAAGCCCTCCGCACCCGGTTACGGGTGGGAGGACGTGACCTAAACCGCGCTAGCCGCGGTTGCGGCCGGGGTCTTTCGGCCTATTTCTTTGTGACGCCGAGGTTCAGCGACTTACCTGCCAGCGAACTGCGACGAACGGCCAACTGATCGGCAATTCCGCCGAAGGCGATCGTGGCCGGAGAGTTCGGCTCGGACAGCACGATCGGATTGCCTAAGTCCCCGCCAATGCGCAGGTTCGGATCCAGCGGGATCTGGCCCATCAGAGGCACCTTAGTGCCGGTGATCTGGGACAGGCGGTCGGCGACGAACTGGCCACCGCCCGAGCCGAAGACCTCCATGCGGGAGCCGTCCGGCATGTCCATCCAGCTCATGTTCTCGATCACGCCGCCGATGCGCTGGCGGGTCTGCTGGGAGATCGAACCGGCGCGCTCCGCCACCTCCGCGGCAGCAGCCTGCGGGGTGGTGACGATCAGCAGCTCAGCATTCGGAACCAGCTGGGCGACGGAGATCGCCACGTCGCCGGTTCCCGGCGGCAGGTCCAGCAGAAGGATGTCCAAGTCACCCCAGAACACATCCGCCAGGAACTGCTGGATAGCGCGGTGCAGCATGGGGCCACGCCACACGACGGGGGAGTTATCGCCGATGAAGTGGCCGATGGAAATCAGCTTCACGCCGTGCGCCTGCAGCGGCATGATCATCTCGTCCACCTGGTGGGGCTTATCCGTGGAGCCCATGAGGCCGGGTACGGAGTGGCCGTAAATGTCGGCGTCGATCACTCCAACCTTCAGACCCCGCTTCTGCAAGGCTACGGCGAGGTTCACGGTGACGCTGGACTTGCCCACGCCACCCTTGCCGGAGGCGATGGCGAACACGCGGGTGGTGGAGTCGGCCTGGGCGAAGGGGATGACCGGATCAGCGGAATCGCCACGCACCATTTGGCGGATGTTGCGGCGTTGCTCGTCGCTCATCACGTCGGTCGTGACGGTGACGTTCTCCACGCCATCGACGGATTCCGCAGCTTCGCGCGTTTTCTCCGTCAGGTGGTTCTTCATCGGGCAACCAGCGATGGTCAGGTAGATCTCGATGGCGACATCGCTACCGTTGATGTCGATGGACTTCACCATGCCGAGATCCGTGATCGTGCGGTTGAGTTCAGGATCCTCTACGCGGGATAGCGCGCTGCGTACAGCGGATTCAGTGACTTGGGACATGATGGCTTTCAGTGTATCGAACGACTGCCCAGACGTTAACTTGGCCTGGTAGGTGGAACTCTGACTTAGTCTTCGCGGGACTCTCCGCGGGCTTCCTCATCGCGCCGCGAATCGTCGATCTTGTCATCGATGCGCTGCAGAATGTCGTGGAGCTCCTCCAGTTCGCGCCGCAGGTAATCGCGGGTGACGGTTTCGCCGACGGCGATGCGGACGCTGGCGACCTCGCGGGCCAAGAATTCCGTATCGGCCTTGGTCTCCGCAGCGCGGCGGCGGTCCTCGTCCAGGCTCACGCGGTCGCGGTCGTCCTGGCGATTCTGCGCCAACAGAATGAGCGGTGCGGCGTAGGCAGCCTGGGTGGAGAAGGCAAGGTTCAAAAGGATGAACGGGTATGGATCCCAGTTCCACCACATTCCGCCCAGGTTCAGCGCGATCCAGGCGATCACGATGATCGTCTGATAGAAGAGGTACTTGCCCGTACCTAGGAAGCGGGCGATGTTCTCGGCTACGCGGCCAACACCGTCGCCGTCCAGGTTGAATTTCTTTTTCTGACGCGTTGCGTCGGTGGGCGTATCTAGCTCTGCGCGGGAAAACTTTCGTGCCATAGAGTGCCTAGACCCCCTTCACTTCATTGTTGGTCGCAGTCTCATTGTTGGTCGCATTCGCTGCCTCGGGGCTGGAGCTGTCAGTGGATTCGGCGGCAGGGCGTGCCACGGAGGAGGCGTCGACGCGCCAATCCTCTTCGCGCCAGTCCTCCGGAAGCATGTGGTCCAGCAGGTCATCGACGCTGACCGCGCCCAGCAGGTGCTGGTCGTGGTCGAGTACCGGGCCACACACCAGGTTGTATGTCGCGAAGTAGCGGGCCGCGGTTTCCTGCGTATCCTCCGCGAACAGCGCCGGTAGTTCGAGATCCAGGATCCCACCGATCAGGGAGGACGGCGGTTCACGCAGCAGCTTCTGCAGGTGGACACAGCCCAGATACTTGCCCGTCGGGGTGGCCTGGGGTGGTCGAACCACAAAAATGAGGGAGGACAGGGACGTTGGTAGCTCTGGGTTTCGCGCGTGAGCGAGAGCTTCGGCGACGGTGGCCTGCGGCGTCAAAATAATGGGTTCAGGAGTCATGAGCGCGCCTACGGTCTCGGGCGAGAAGTCCATGAGGCGACGAACGGGTTCGGATTCCTCCGGATCCATCAGCTCCAGCAGCACGTCCGAGGTATCCTCCGGCAGCTCCGCCAGAATATCGGCTGCGTCATCCGGGTCCATCTCCTCCAACACGTCCGCGGCGCGTTCGATGTTGAGGTGCTCCAGGATCGCAGCCTGATCGTCATCCGGCATCTCCGCCAACACGTCCGCCAGCCGCTCGTCGTCGAGCTCCGCGGCGATCTTGTTGCGGCGGGCATCTTCCATCTCCACCAGGGCGTTAGCCACGTCAGCATTGCGCATTTGCGCGAATGAGGCGATCAGCTCCGCATCCTGGTTCACTGCTCCCGTTCCAGAGGCGTGGAGGCCTTGAATGTGCTCGATGGGGATAACGTCGATCGCGGTCCGGCGCCCCAGGCGACTGCGCTGGGTGACCGCCAGGTTGCGGATCTTCCACTCGCGGCGACGGCTACGGCTGAGCTCCACATCGGTGATCTCCACGACCTTGCCGTGAAGATCCTCGTGCTCCGGATCGTCCGTATGCACCTTGGAGCCGATGAGGTCCTCGAAGATCGTCAACTCCGCAGAGCGGGATTTGAATGGGCGCAAGTTCACCGAACTGGAGGTAGTGGTGATGTCCGTGGCAGTGATTGCCGCGATTCGTAGCATCGGCAGGAAGATCTTTCGCTTATTGGAGATCTCCACCACCAAACCAAGTGCCGTCGCATTATCGCCGTGGATGGTGATCACGACATCGCGGACACGACCGACGGATTCGCCGTCTGGCCCCAGCACCACTAAGCCGGCTAAACGTCCTGCATACACACGACTAGTACTCATGTCTACTAAGGTTACTTGATGCCTAAGACGCGGTAGTATGTGGCAAGTTGGATGGCTGCACACAGCCAGAAGCGCTGGATAGCGCCAGAAATGCTGGATATCGCCAGAAAGTTAAAGGGGAAGAACCAGATGCGAGTGTTGGGCGGGCGCAACGTGGCGTCACTAATCGCAGCAGTGACCTGTCTTGCCACCGCAAGTGGGCTGGCAGGGTGCGCGGAACAGAGCGCTCCGCAGTTCGTCGTCGGCGTGCCGGAGCAGTCCCTCGGGAATTCGCCCATGCCCAACCGCAATGCCGATGCTTTTGCCCGCTACCTGGTGCGGGGACTCAAGGATGACCACCGGAAGGTGGAGCGCAAACTCGTGTCCGCAGACTACCGGGTCCGGCAGTTGCGCACTGGTGAAGTGACCGTGACCTTCGGCTGCACGGGCGAGCTGTTGCAAAGGCTGGATCGGAACCGGGGCCTAGAGCTGCGCCGGGAGTATGCGGATCGGGAGGCTGTGAAGGGCGGCGAGCAGGACGAGAGCGCCCCGAAGTCCGACGCCCCGAAGTCCGACACCTCGAAGTCCGACCGGGAATGGGAGGCGCTGGTGTACGACGAGCTGCGCAACGTGCTGCCGCAGGATATCGGCATTACCGCGCCGGGGGAGGCCATGCCGTGCCAAGGCACTGGTTTGCCGCAGAACGCCGTTGTGCTCTATGCGAAGGAAGGCCTGAGCCGCGACATTGTTGGGAAGCTGAACTCCGTGGCTACGGGAACGACCATGGAGATGCTCGGAGGCTAGGGCTCGGGGCGAGGCAGGGCAGGGCTAGGGCTAGGACTTGGGCTCGGGGCAGGGCAGGGCGCTGAGACCAAGAAAAAGCCCGCCGCTAGTGCAACGGGCTTGTTGCTGGCTAGTAGCTAGCCGCTGAGGGCTTGCCGAGTTTTACTCGAAAGCCTCCTCCAGCAGCTGCTTCTGCTCCAGCTGGTGCACCTTTGCCACACCGGTAGCGGTGGAGGACTGTGCACGGCGGGAAACGCGCTTCAGCTGGATGCCTGGGATGTGCTCCGGCAGCTGCAGAGCCAGGAACGGCCACGGGCCCTGGTTGGCCGGCTCGTCCTGTACCCAGCGCACCTCGGCGTTCGGGTAGTTTTCCAGCGCATCCTTGATGCGGTTGAACGGAATCGGGTGCAGCATCTCCACGCGGACGATGGCGACATCATCGCGACCGTCTGCCTGACGCTTCTTCTCCAGATCCCAGTAGATCTTGCCCGAGCACATCAGAACAGTCTTGATGTTCTCGTTCTTGCCGTTCTGGTTCGGGTCGTCAATGACGGACTGGAACTTCTTGACCTCGGTGAAGTCCTCCACGGAGGAGACCGCCATCTTGTTACGCAGCATGGACTTCGGGCTGAAGACAACCAGCGGGCGCTTCAGGGAGCCCAGTGCGTGGCGGCGCAGCAGGTGGAAGTAGTTCGCCGGAGTGGATGGCTGGGCGATGGTCCAGGAGCCCTCCGCGGACATCTGCAGGAAGCGCTCGATGCGGGCGGAAGAGTGGTCTGGACCCTGACCCTCGTAGCCGTGCGGCAGCAGCAGAACCAGGGAAGAAATCTGGCCCCACTTGGCCTCGCCGGAAGAAACGTACTCGTCCAGGATGGTCTGGGCGCCGTTGGCGAAGTCACCGAATTGTGCTTCCCAGGCGACCAGAGCGTCCGGGTTACCGACGGAGTAGCCGTACTCGAAGCCCATGCCCGCGTACTCGGTCAGCGCGGAGTTGTAGGTCTCGAAGCGGCCGCCCTTGCCGGACTCGCGGGCGAGTTCCTCCAGCGGGCTGTAACGGTCGTGGTCGGTGTGGTCGAACAGGACAGCGTGGCGCTGGGTGAAGGTACCACGCAGAGTGTCCTCACCGACCAGGCGAACCAACTTGCCGCCGTCCACCAGGGAACCGAAGGCCAGCAGCTCGGCAAAGCCCCAGTCGATGTTGCCGTTGCGGGACATTTCCTTGCGGCGCTTGATGACCGGCTTAACGCGCGGGTGCGGGGTGAGGCCGTCGGGCACGTCGGCGAAGAGATCGCCGATGCGCTCGATGAGCGCGCGGTCGACGGAAGTATCCAGACCGTGCGGCAGATCCTGGGAACCGGTGATGCCACCTTGTTCCTTCGGCTTAGCGCCCTTTTCTGCCTCGCGAACCTGCGTGAACACGGTCTCCAGCTGCTCGTGGAAGTCGCGCTGAACGCGCTCGATGTCTTCCTCGGTCAGGTCGCCACGGCCCAGCAGGGTTTCGGTGTACTGGTCGCGGGAGCTCTTCGTCTCACCGATCAGCTTGTACATCAGCGGCTGGGTCATCGACGGATCGTCGGCCTCGTTGTGGCCACGGCGACGGTAGGTCACCAGGTCGATGAAGACGTCCTTACCGAAGCGGTTGCGGTAGTCCACAGCCAGCTGTGCAACCCACACAACGGCCTCTGGGTCGTCGCCGTTGACGTGGAACACCGGGCAGTCGAAGCCCTTTGCCAAGTCGGTTGCGTAGTGGGTGGAGCGGCCGGCATCCGGGGTGGTGGTGAAGCCGATCTGGTTGTTCACCACGATGTGGACGGTACCGCCGACCTCGTAGGCCTCCAGGCGAGCCAGGTTGATGGTTTCCTGAACAATGCCCAGGCCGGTAAACGCGGCGTCACCGTGCAGCAACAGCGGCATAACGGTGTGCTTCTCGTGCAGCTGATCCTGCTTGGCGCGGGCGATGCCCTCCATGACCGGGTTTACGGCCTCCAGGTGGGAGGGGTTCGCAGCCAGGTAAACGTCGATTTCGTTATCGCCGAACATCTGGTGGTACTGGCCCTGCTGGCCCAGGTGGTACTTCACGTCACCGGAACCGCCTGCGGCGGCCGGGTCGATGTTGCCCTCGAACTCCGTGAAGATTTGCGCGTAGGGCTTGCCCACAATGTTGGCCAGCACGTTCAGTCGGCCGCGGTGCGGCATGCCGATGATGACCTCGTCGAGGGCTGCGTCGGCTGCGCGGTCGATGGCTGCATCCATCATCGGGATCAGCGTTTCAGCGCCCTCCAGGGAGAATCGCTTCTGGCCGACGTACTTGGTCTGCAGGAAGTTCTCGAAGGCCTCGGCGGAGTTCAGCTTCTGCAGGATGTACTTCTGCTGAGCCGGGGTGAACTCTGCCTGGCCAGCCTCGATACGATCCTGCAGCCAGTTGCGCTCTTCGGCGTCCAGAATGTGGGTGTACTCCGAACCGACCTTCAGGGTGTAGGCCTTGCGCAGGGTGGCAAGTACCTCGCGCAGCGTCATGGTTTCGCGACCAGCGAAGCCACCGACGTGGAAGGTGCGATCGAAGTCCCACAGGGTCAGGCCGTGGGATTCGATGTTCAGGTCGGAGTGATCCGGGATCGGCAGACCCGGCTGGGTCCACTGCAGCGGGTTGATGTCGGCGATCAGGTGGCCACGGGAGCGGTAAGCCTCGATCAGCTGCATCACTCGGGTGGACTTATCGACGCCGATATTCGGCAGGTCCTGGCTCCAACGCGTCGGAGCGTAGGGCACGCGCATGGCGTGGAAAATGTCATCCCAGAACTCGTCGTTGATCAGCAGGCGGCTCATGGTGCGCAGGAACTCGCCCGATTCGGCGCCCTGAATGATGCGGTGATCGTAGGTGGAGGTGATGGTCACCAGCTTGCCGATGCCCATCTCGCCCAGACGATCCTCGGAGGCACCTGCGAACTCAGCGGGGTAGTCCATGGAGCCCACGCCGATGATGGCGCCCTGGCCCTTGGTCAGGCGCGGCACGGAGTGGCGGGTGCCGATACCGCCCGGGTTGGTCAGGGAGATGGTCACGCCGGTGAAGTCGTCCATCGTCAGCTTGCCTTCGCGGCCGCGGTGAACAACGTCCTCGTACTTCTCGACGAACTCGCCGAAGGACATGTTCTCGGCTTCCTTGATGGCGGCGACCACCAGGGAACGCTGGCCGTTCTTGCCGACCATGTCGATAGCCAGACCCAGGTTGATGTGCTCCGGGGTAACGAGGGTCGGCTTGCCGTCGACAACCTCGTAGGAGTTGTTCATGTCCGGGTGAGCCTTGACGGCCTGCACCAGGGCGTAACCGATGATGTGGGTAAAGCTGATCTTGCCACCACCGCGCGCACGCAGGGTCTCGTTAACCATGGCGCGGTTTTCGAACATCAGCTTTGCCGGCATATCGCGCACGGACGTAGCAGTCGGAATCTCCAGGGAGATGTCCATGTTCTTCACCACGGCCTTTGCGGCGCCCTTAATGGTGGTCTTGCCCGGTTCTGGAGCCTCAACCGGCTGCTTCGGTGCCGGCGGGACGGTGCGCTTCGGCGTGGGCTTAGCGCTGCTGCCCAAGCTCTGAGGGGTCTGGCGCTGGGACGCAGAGCCCTTCGGCTGCTTACCGCCGGCCGTCGTATCCCGGGTAGGGGTGACGGTGGTCTTCTGAGATCCATTGCCCGTCGCAGCCTGGATGTTGCCCGACGTACTTACGGGGGAGGAATTCTTTTCAAAGTAATCGCGCCATTCTGCGTCGACAGACTTTGGGTCTTCCTTATACTGCTGGTACATCATATCGACCAGCCATTCGTTTTGACCGAAATTCGCGCTGCTCACAGCAGGTCCTCGCCTCTTTCCTTAATGACTCTAAGTCTCGTCGTTCCACCCTACTACAAACCCGCAGTTGGGCTTGGGGCGGCATTCCATAATTCAGCGTAGGCTCCGTCACGCTGGAGCAGCTCTTTGTGGGAGCCAATTTCTACGACTCGACCGTGTTCCATCACGACGATCGTGTCGGCTCGCGCGGCGGTGCGCAGCCGGTGGGCGACGATGAGTGCCGTGCGTTCGCGGGTAGCGAGGGCAATCGCCTCGACGATCTGCGCTTCCTCTTCGTCGCTGATGTTTGCCGTCGCCTCATCCAACAGCATGATCGCCGGGCGGATGTATTCGGCGCGTGCCAGGGCGATCATGTGCTTCTGGCCCGCCGATAGCGCGTGTGCGCCGGGGGAGATGTGGGCGCCCAGCCCGCCGGGGATCGTCTGCAGGATAGCTGCCCCGCCGATGCGCTCTACCGCAGCAAGCACGCTGCCGTTGTCGGAGCCATACGCGATGTTCTCCGCGACAGTTCCGGCGAAAAGTTGTGGTTCCTGGGGCACAGTGCCGATGCAACGTCGCCAGTCGCGCACGTCGAAGTTTCGGATATCCACCCCGTCGGCCAGGATCGCCCCTTCCGTCGGTTCCACGAATCGGTTGATCAATCGCAGCAGCGTGGTCTTGCCCGCCCCGGTTGCGCCGACCACGGCCGTGGTGCCGCGGAAGGTGTGGTTGATCTGCACGGTGGGTTCGCCATCGCCGTACTTGTACATGACGCCCTCACACCGGATCGCCGGGCCTGCCGACAACTCGGGCGTAGTTGGGTTCGCGGGTGCGGTGATTGCTGGTTGCTCGTTGAGGAGTTCCCGGATACGCGAGACACTTACGCTGGCCTGCTGGAACTGGTCGAATACCTGGGAAAGTTGCTGGATCGGCCCGAAGAGCATGGTGAGGTACAGGCTGAAGGCCACCAGTGCGCCCTCGGTGGTCTGTCCCTGTGCAACGAGGGTTCCACCGGCGCTGAGAACCGCGGCCTGCGCCAGCTGAGTCAACAGATTGATGCCGGGGAAGTAGAGGCTGACGGCAGTCTGCGAGTAGGTGCGCAGACGGAGGTATTGCCTGGATTCCTCATCCAGTCGACCCTGCAAAGTGGATCCGTAGTTGTAGGCCTGGCCGGTACTGAGCCCCATGAGGGCTTCTTGGAACGTTGCATTAACCTGGCTGACCTGGTTGCGTGCCCGGCTGTACAGGCGGCGGGAAATGATACGGAAGACGACTGTGGCGACCACGATGACGGGCAAGAACAGTGCCACTATTCCGGCCAAAGTTAGGTCGGTGGCCAGCAGCATGCCGACGATACCCAGTGCCAGGGAGGCGGACACGATCGTCTGCGATAGACCCGTTTGCAGGAAGTTGGACAGCGAATCGATGTCGGTCGTCAGACGAGTCATGATTCTGCCGCTGGCTTGGCGGTGAAACCACAGCAGATCCATGTCGGTGATGTGCCTAAAGAGTCTGTTGCGCAGTGCAAAGATCAGCTTCTCGCCGGTGAGGGTGGTGAGGATGGTGTTGGCGATCTGCGCCGCCCAGGAAGCTGCGACTACTATCAATGCGACCCCACAGGTAATCCAGAGCGCCTGCATATCGTTGGCCGCAACTCCGTGGTCGATGGCGTGGCGGATAAAGGTGGGGAGGGCGATGTCCGCGGCCGAGGACAGCAGCAGGGTCGCCACAACTGCCGCAATCAGACCCGGCACCATGCCGAACAGGGTGCGCAGGCGGAAACCATCGCCGCCGGACGGCAGGGAAAGATCCGCGATGTGCGGTTCGGCGGGCGGATATTCTGCGAGCTTCTCGGCCGAATTCTCTGCAGAATTCTCAGATGGCTGCTCGCTAACTGTGTCGTTTTCGGGGTTGGGACGCGCCGAGGGCAGAGTGATTACCTGGTCCGGATTGCGGAAGCCCCCGTCGGCTCGATGGCTGATGTAAACCACGGTGGGACGGGAAATGGTGGCGCGCAGGTTAGCTAGGATTGTCGCCTCGGTGGCCTGGTCGATGGCCGAGGTAGCGTCATCGAAAATGATCGTGTGTGGTTTACGCAGCAGCATGCGGGCGATGGCGATGCGCTGGCGCTGCCCTCCGGACAGGGTGATTCCGCGCTCGCCGACGATTGTGTCCAGCCCGCCAGCGTCCCTGATGAAAGTATCGGCGCAGGCCAGGCGCGCTGCTTCCCACACCTCCTGATCCGTGGCCGAATGACCGAGCAAGATGTTTTCCCGGATCGTGCCGGAATAGAGGAAGGCCTCATCCATCACCAGTGCGGGCCGGTAGGCTTCCCGAATCTCCAGCAGCGGAATCGACTGTGCAGATCGTCCCGACTCTGCCGACTCCCCGTCGGTGACTTCGATATCCTGCGCATCCACGCTGTTCAAACCGGCTAGAGCATGCGCCAGGCGCGTCTTCCCCGAGGCCACCGGTCCTTCCACGATGACGGTGCTGCCGGGGGAAATGTCCAGCCTTACTGGGGTGTTTCCCGGCGAGATGGGGACGAACCCCGAGAACCCCATCGGGCCGCGCACAGACGTGGTGCCGGTGGGGCGGGGCGGGGCGTCAATAATTTCAAAAATCCGATCCGCACACGGTTCGGTGACGTGCACATTGACCAGCATCCCCGCTGCCATTCGGGCAAGGCGCGCGATCATTGTGATGTACGTGGAGACAGCCAGGAAGTCTCCCACACTGATCGTGCCGCGCATCGCCAACCATCCGCCCAGCCCGATTGCGGCGACCAGAGCAACGTTTGGGAGGGCGGATAGAGCTGGCTGGAAGAGGGCACTCAGTTTTGCGACGCGCATGTTGATGCCGTAGTGCCTCGCCGATTCCCGCCTGTAGCGGGCGACCTCCCGGGGCTCCTGGGCGAAGCTCTTGACTACCTGGACCCCAGAGACCGTGCGGTCGACCTGCTCGGCGATCACCGCGGCCTGCTTCTGTGACGCCAACGACGGCTCGTACAGACGCGTGCGGGAGGCATAAGCCACCGCGAAGAGCAGGGGAATCTGCACCGCCACAATGCCTGCGATGGGAGGGGAGATCCAGAGAACCACGGCGAAGATCAGAACGAGCTCCAACATGCTGGTCGCCATCAACGGCAACATCGCTACCGTGCCCTGCACCTTCGTCAGATCGGTGATGGTGCGCGAAATGACCTGGCCAGTGCCGAAAGCTCGCCCCTGCTGCGCATCGACGGATTGGATCGCGCGGAACATCCGAGTGCGCAGGCTGTGCTGGGTGCGCACACTGAACGTACCGGCGAGGAACCGACGCAGCGACTGCACGACAAAACGCGCACAGGCAGCGGCCACCAGGAGCCCAATAGCGCGCCGGCTGCCATCCACAGAGGCACCCGCCAGGAGTGGCAAAAGCAGCTCGATGGCAGGAAGCAGCACCGAAAACACGACGACGGAAATGAACAACCATCGATGGTGTCGGGCGGCTTCTTGGATGACTCTGAACACGCCGATGATTCTAACGCGAGGGGCGGACCACCCCATACCGTCGAACAGCGGCTTCCTGGGGCTGGATGAGAGTTAGCCGCGAGCTGGGCGAGAACTAGAGGATCTTGTCAGCCTCGCGGATGAAGACATGCACGTTGTCGATCATGTGTTCCGCGATCTTGCGGTTGGCTTTAGCGCCTAGGTAGGCGCCGACGCCGAACGGCAGAACCTTCTTAAACATCGCCCCGCCGAAACGCTTGCGGACCTGGCGAAATGCGAAACGTCCCAGAACATTGTTGGCCTGTTTGAGCTCCACAGAGCTGGTATCCCGCAGCTTCCGCGTACCGCGCAGGTTGTTCGCAGCCTTCAGGGAACCGAACGTGTTGTCCTCGGCGATTGCCTGCACCGGTTCCTTGGCCGTAGCTCCAGAGATAGCCAGGTACACGACAGCACGGCGGGTTTCTTCCTTTGAGATATCAATGCCATGCAGCTCCGCGGAGGCCAGAGCGTACAGTGCGCATACCTCGACCAGCAGCGCGGATTCCGCGGTAATGCCAGCAAGTGAAAGCAACGTGCCCACGCCCGGCACGGCTGCCACGCCGCCGGTTCCCGCGCCGGAACCCGTGGCCAGGTTCTTAAAGTGCGTGTCTAGAACTTCCTGTTTGCGCTGCAGGCTGGCGTCGCCGTGCCTCTTTTCGATGTTGGCGACGTAGGAACGGATCAGCGGTTCCTGGACGGACACTGTCCGATCGATCGCGCCGAAGAATCGGCGAGCGATCGGCCCCGAAGGATAGGGGGCGCGCTGAGCTTGGTGAATCAGATCCGCAGTAGCTGCGGCTTCGTCGCGCGCATGGCCGGACTTGCCGAAATTGAAAATACCCATGTTTCCCAAGAGTAGGGCAAAACTTTGGCAGTAGTCGGCATAGGATGGTGGGACACCTTTGATGAAAGCAAGACAAAAGTAATACAGATGACGACTACAGGCGCCACGCGAATAGAAACCTCTGGCGGCACCGTGCACGGCGTGCAGATCGATGGGGTGCGGACGTGGCGGGGCATCCCCTTCGGTGCGGCAGAACGCTGGAAGGCACCACACCCTGTGCATTGGGAAGGGGAGTGGCCTGCGGATGAGTACGGAAATGTTGCTCCCCAGACGGCTTACAACTGGAAAGACGAGGTCATCGGCGACGAGGATTGCCTGAATCTGGACATCGTCCGGCCAGATACGGAAGACAAGCTGCCGGTCGTGGTATTCCTCCACGGCGGCGGGTTCTTCGCCGGTGCCTCGCACACAGCCGTACTGCGTGGCCATAACTTCGCCAAAGAGCTAGACGTGGTTTACGTTGCCCTGAACTTTCGCCTGGGAGCCCTGGGGTATGTGGACTTGAGTTCGCTGGAGGTGCCGGACGCCCACGATTGCGAGGCCAACCCCGCAACCCGCGACCAGATCCTGGCGCTGCAATGGGTGCAACGCAACATCGAGAGTTTTGGCGGCGACCCGAACAACGTGGTGTTGATGGGCGAGTCCGCTGGAGGCACGTCTGCAGCGGCCCTCATGGCAATGCCCGCGGCACGAGGGCTGTTCCACCGGGTGATCCTGCAGTCCGCGCCAGTCATGAGCGTGCACACGAACGCGCAGTCGAACCTGTGGGCGCGGAAGCTGGCTCAATATTCCGGACTGGTGCCGCGCACGACCTCCATCGCCGAGCTGCGTGCCTTGCCCTTTGCAGATGTCGTTCGCGCCGGGCAGCAGATGCTGTGGAAAGGGCGCGGTTTGCGGCAGCTGAACGCTGCTTTTGGTATTGCTATCGACGGCGAGTTGTTGTCGCAGCACCCGCTGGACGTGTTCGAACAATCGCTGCAGCAGCGCATTCCGCTGCTCATTGGTACGAACAACGATGAGCTGTCGGCGGCGCAGATTCTGTTCTTCTCTAAGTCCGCGCGGCTGAGGACTGCCCGCGAGATGCTGCGCGCCCATGACCCGGCGTTAGCCGAGGACATCGAGGCTGCCTACGGAGATATTGGACGCCGTGGCGTGTTCGCGCAGATGCTGACGGACGCTGTGTTTTGGGCTCAATCCGTACGGCTGGCCGAGTTGCACCAGGCGGCCGGGGCGCCCGTGTGGATGTATCGCTTTGATTACGCGCCCACGATGTTGCGCCGCCTTGGTGTGGGAGCGATGCACTCGATGGAGCTGTCGGCCCTTTTTGGTGACGCCAAATCCTCGAAAGCCAGCTTCGTGTTGGGCGATGAGCTGGCCGTGGTGTCCGAACACATGCAACGATCCTGGAAGAGCTTCATCTGGGACGCACACCCTGGGTGGGAGCCCTACACCGCGATGTACCGTGCCACGCAGATTTTCGAGCGGGAGACCCGCATGGAGGAGGATCCGCGGGCGCCGTTCCGGCGTGTGTGGGAGGAATTCGATATGCGGGGCTGGAACGGGGATGAAAGCTCCGTGGCGATGCCCAGACCGGGACGATAAGCAGGGGCGTAAAGAAAGTCGTTTTGTGTGGGGACGCTTTGGTGTAGATCGGGTTACTATGGTGGCCAAGTCACGGATTGCACGTTGTGGCCGGGGCGAAAAAACACCTCAAACACCTCAAACACTAGGAGACATTGGCTGTGGGTTTCTACGAGGACATTGCGAAAGCGCTGGACACTGAGGGTATTGAGTCTCGCGTAAATGATGGAATGCTGTTTGTGCCGATCGCCCCGGAGCTGGAGATCCAGTTCCAGCAGATCGAGCAGACCGGTACGACGGCAGGCATTGATTCGGCCAATGTCTTCCTGGCTAAGGGGGAGCTAGACGAGGAAGAGGGGATTGAGGAGTTTGAGGCCACCCTGGTCGGCGTGGTCTTCTCTGTGGAGGCTGCGGTCGCGGAGGTTTCCCGGTACATCGCTACCGATCAGAGCATTACCGTTTTGCACGACCTGCTGGAGGGTACCGACGATCGTATCTCTGACCTGGAGTTCGAGCAGGATCTGATTGAACCGATGCTGGTGCGTGCGGAGGTCGGAACCGACTCCATGATCACCGTGCTGCTGGGATCGGGTTCCGATGAGCCCGAGGCTACCGTGACCTTCGTTACCTTCGGTGAGGACTACGACGAGCTGATCGACCAGGCTGTAGCGGAACTGGAAGCGGATGAGACGCTGACGGACTTCGAGCGCGAAATGATGTACCAGAACGTGCTGGAGGACGCCGCCGAGATGACCCAGGAAACTCTGGAGCTTGGCACCTTCAAGGATTTCGACCAGCTCTTTAACGCCCTGGCGGTAGCGCAGGTGCAGGCCACCGAGTGGGAGGAGCTGCTCGTTCCACTGGAGGACTACCCGTTCGACGATGAAGACTTCGACGAAGATTTCGACGGAGAAGACTTCGATGACGAGGACGACGAGGAGGACGAGGACTAGGCCACCTGCGGAGTCGAGCTATCGCCCGCCCGCAGATCCTCCTTAGTCATCAGTGCATGCCACGTCAGGCGCACCTGCCGCTGGTGGTCGTTATCCCTGAATTCCTGCGGGTCCTCCTTTACGGTCCACGCCTGCCCAAGGATCAACTCCAATAGCCGTGCCGAACTGTGGGTCATCCAGCGGGGGCCTTCCACGGATGCCGTGACCAGGAAAAGTTCTTGCCCAGTGGGTGCTGAGCTCTGGGAGAGCCTGCGCCACATCAGGGGCGACATGCGGCGCCGGGAAATGTGTACCACCGCGGTGGATTCGCCCGCTCCAACGTAGAAGCTGGGTGCCCGCCAGCCGGGTGTAATGCGAATCAAGCTGCGTGGATGGCGCAGGATTGCGCGGGCTTCCTGCGCAGTACGGTGAGGTTCGCCCAAGCCAAAACGGCGTACCGCAGTGGAGGCGTTGATGGTGCGCGACGTGGTGATGCGGGAATTCATGGTGCTGTTCACTTCCTTTGCTTCAGGCTTGTGTTGTGCCGGGGCTCCACGGTGGAGATCCGTCGGCAGTGGCTTGCGTTCAAGGGCGAACACTAGGGGAGGGGGCGGACAAGGTGGCGTCACTAAGAAAAAATAATAGAACAAACAATCGAATAAGGGAAGATGGTTTGAACGACCGAACGCGGCGCCCGGTGCGATAGCATGGGGCGAAGAAAACGTGGGCAGACAGTCGAGCGACAGTTTTGGGAGCGACGAATATGGCACAGGGCACGGTAGGTGGCAACACGCAGAATGTAGCCATCGTCGGTGGCGGGCTGGCTGGTCTGGCTGCCGCTCGTACTTTGCGTAAAAGTGGTGTGACCTGCACTGTCTTTGAGGCAAGTGACCAGCTGGGCGGGCGGGTCCGCTCGGAGAAGATTGACGGCATCACTGTCGATCATGGGCTGCAGACATTTAACTCCTGGTACCCGGCGGTGAAGGAACTGCTGCAGCCAGGCGAGTACTCTGCCCTGGGGATTCGCTATTTCCAGCCTGCGATCCAGACACTCACAGATGACGGGTTGGCGCTTGTCTGTGACCCGATCCGCGCACCGCACCTGATTCCCCGCCTGATGCGATCCAAGGCGCGCAGTGCACTATCCTTCCGCGACCTTATTGCCCTGCGTAAATGGCTAAGGTCTGAACTGTCCCACCGCTCCAGCCTGGAGCTGCGGACGATCAAGCAACGGCACATGGACGAGGACGTGAAGGTCTGCGAGTCGCTCGACCAGCGTGGCGTGCACCGGCGCACCCGCGCGGTGGCGATCGATCCGCTGCTGCGCGCGTTTCTCTTCGATGCGGAGGGTGAGTCTTCGGCGATCTTTGCCAAGTGGATGGTCGGTACCCTGCTGCGAGGCAACTTGGCTGTGCTGGAAAACGGCATGGGGGACCTGGTGACGATGCTGGCGCGCGTGCCCGGTGTGGACTACCGGCTGAATTCACCGATCGTGCGGATCGTAGAGGACGGCGATGGCGTGCGCGTGACAGTTGGCGCGGAGGGTGAAGGTACCGACAAGGGGTCTGGCAGCACCGAGCATTTTTCCCACGTCATCGTTGCCGTCGGCCCGAAGCAGGAAACGAAGCTGTTGGGCTCACCCGAGGTACCTACGGCCAGCGTGTCTTCCTGGTGGTTCGTCTCTGATGAGCCAGTGGCCGACGAGGCATTGTTCGCCGTCGACGGCACCCGCAGCACCCCCATTACCTCCGCCACGGAAGTGACAGCCGCTGCGCCGAGCTATGCGCCGGGCAAGCACCTGGTGGCCTGCAACCACGTGCACCCGCGCGGAGCTAACCCTGCGGACGGGCCGAACGTCGATGAAATGCAGCGCGGTCTGGGCACCCTGTTCGGTGTTGATCCTTCCGGTTGGGAGCTGGTGGCGGAGCAAAAGTTTATTGACGCCATCCCGCTTATCCTCCCCAAGAGCCTGCAGCGCATAGGCAAGAAGATCGGGGAGCGGGAACTTCAAGGCAGTCGCATCGCCCTGGCAGGCGCCCAGCACGCGACGCCGAGTATCGACGGGGTACTCCGAAGTGGACAGCGCGCAGCCAACCATGTGATCAAGCAGTTAGGCCTCTAGGTCTGTAAATCGCTTTATCCTTCCAGTGCGCGTAGGCTTGGGCAACGATGAGTGATACTGAAAACGTCACCGGCGACGTAAACCAGCCGGCCAATGACGAGGTGGTATCTCAGAGTGAACTGCAGGGTGACATCACGGAGAATTCTTCGCAGGATTCTGCCGTAGAAGAGCAAGAGTCACAGAGTGTGACCAATGAGGCAGTAGAGTCTGAGAACGCCGAAGCGAAAGTTCCAGATAACGACCCAGACAACGACCCGGACAAGACCCCAGACAAGGGCGACGAGCGACCCTCTTTTGACGGCCTAGGACTACCAGACAACGTTCTAGCTGCGGTCAAGAAGGTCGGTTTCGAAGTACCATCCCCGATTCAGGCAGAGACCATTCCGGTGCTGATGGAAGGCCACGACGTGGTCGGCCTCGCTCAGACCGGTACCGGTAAGACGGCAGCATTTGCGCTGCCGATTCTGTCCCGCATTGACGTGTCGAAGCGTCACCCCCAAGCGCTTGTATTGGCGCCGACGCGCGAGCTTGCGCTGCAGGTTGCCGAGAGCTTCCAGTCTTTCGCCGAGCACCTGGGTGGCATTCACGTGCTGCCGATCTACGGCGGCCAGGCTTATGGCGTGCAGCTGTCCGGCCTGCGCCGTGGCGCGCACATTGTGGTTGGTACCCCCGGCCGTGTGATTGATCACCTGGAAAAGGGTAGCCTGGATATCTCCGAGCTGCGCTTCATGGTGCTCGACGAAGCCGACGAGATGCTGAACATGGGCTTCCAGGAGGATGTCGAGCGCATCCTGGAGGATACGCCCAGCGACAAGCAGGTTGCGCTGTTCTCTGCGACGATGCCCTCCGGCATTCGCCGCCTATCGAAGCAGTACCTGAATGATCCGCAGGAAATCACGGTCAAAGCTACTCAGCGGACTAGCGAAAACATCGAGCAGGATTACCTGTTGGTCAGCCACCGCGACAAGCTGGACGCGCTGACCCGCATCCTCGAGGTCACTGAGTTCGAGGCCATGATCATGTTCGTGCGCACGAAGAACGAGACCGAGGAGCTGGCCGAGCGCCTGCGCGCCCGCGGTTTCAACGCGGCTGCCATCAATGGCGATATCCCGCAGAACCTGCGTGAACGCACTGTGGACCAGTTGAAGGACGGCCGCTTGGATATCCTCGTGGCCACCGATGTTGCTGCCCGCGGCCTGGATGTCGATCGCATCACGCACGTGTTCAACTACGACATTCCGCACGATACCGAGTCCTATGTGCACCGCATTGGTCGCACGGGCCGTGCAGGTCGCAAGGGTCGCGCTATTTTGTTTGTGACGCCCCGTGAACGCCGCCTACTGAAGGCCATCGAAAGGGCAACTAAGTCTCGGTTGAATGAGATTGAGCTGCCCACGGTGGACGCGGTGAACGAGGCTCGCAAGGAGAAGTTCCGCGACAGCTTGACCGAGTCTCTGGCAGATCCGCAGATCGGCATCTTCCGCGACCTGGTTAAGGAATACGCGGAGTCCAACGAGGTGGAGCTTGCGGATATCGCTGCAGCTCTGGCCGCCCAGCTGCAGGCGGGTGAGGATTTCCTGATGAAGGAGAAGCCGAAGGAGGAGCGCCCGCGGCGCCGCCGGGAGGACCGCTATGGCGACGATTCCCGCAACGGCGGCGGAGCCTACAGGCCGATCGACGAGCGCTTCAACAAGGAAGCTCCGCGCATCACGGACCGCAGTGGCAAGGAATTTGCCGTGTACCGTCTGTCGGTGGGGCACCGTCAGCGAGTCCGCCCGGGTGCCATCGTGGGTGCTTTGGCCAACGAGGGCGGTATGAACTCCCGCGACTTCGGTCGTATCAGCATTTTCGCGGAGCACTCCCTGGTGGAGCTTCCGGTGGATCTGCCGATGGAGGTCTTCCACGCGCTGGATCAGACCCGCGTGTCCGGCCAGTTGATCAATATCGAACCGGATCCGGGTGCGCCGTCTGGCCGTCCGGGCAGCCATAAGCGCCAGCACCGCAATGACTTCGGCGATCGCGATCGTGGCGACCGCGGTGGGCGTGGTTATGATCGTGGCGGACGTGGCGACCGTGATCACGGTGGCCGCGGCGACCGCGGAGGACGGGACCGCGGCGGTCGCGGGTTCGACCGCCGGGACGACCGTGGTAATTGGAATGGCCGCGGTGGTCGCGATCGAGGTGGTCGCGATGACCGTAATGGCCGCGGTGGTCGCGGCGGACATGGTTTTAAGGGGGACCGCGGGCACCGAGGCGGCCGCCACTAACAATGAAGGCCGGCGCCCCTTGGTAGGGGTGTCGGCTCTTTTGCGCCCTAGAAGGCTGTCCCAGCGCCATCAAACAAAAACGCACCCCGAGGGGTGCGTTTTTCGGTCTGAGCGACCGTCTAAAAAATTCTTTGGCTAGATGAACATCAGGATTGCAGTGATCAGCCACAGCAGATTGAAGATGCCGGCGAACATTGCAGCCTGACCCGGGATCTTGGAGGTATCTGCGTCCGCAGCCTTGGCAGCTTCAGCCTCGGAAGCCGGAGCGTCGCCAGCCTCGACAGCATTCAGTGCAACCAGACCTTTGCGCTGGCTGGGGATAACCAGGGCGATCAGGATGCCCCAGGCGACGATCGCCAGCAGTAGGGCGAAGTGCAGGGCGTGCTCCTTCATTGCTCCATCGACGGTGAAGAATGCAACCAGGCCCAGCACTGGAACCAGCAGAGAGACGAACCCGTATGCGCGGGTGATGCGGTGAACCAGGCGCAACGCGCCAACAGCAGCTTGGTCGCCGGACTGCGCCTTGCGGAACTGCGGGGCGTACATGGAAGAAGAGATGGCAACGGGGCCGATCAGCAGGATCGCAGCCAGAACGTGAAGGGCAACAATAAAAGTAGACATGTCCTCTACTTTGACAGATCAGCAGGTGACTTGTCACTTTGACAGTCCACCCATTCCCGCACGTCCGCCGGGCGCTTCATACGCCACAGAGCTACCCCAGAGCTACCGCAGAGCGAACCCTGAGCGAACCTAGAGCGACCACGGAGCATAAGCGAGGGGGCAAAGTTAAATGTCGCAGGCTTCACGAGCAGCGCGCGCATCTGCCTCCGCCAAAGCCAGGCCATAGTCGCCGATTACCCGCACGAAGCGTGCGCTATAAGCACACTGATCCACGGGAGGCAGCCACTCGCTCAGCGTGGCATCGGACTTTTCCCGGTTCACCGCAGAGTCCGTGACCACCAAGTTCCGCAGCGTATCGTTGGCAAACTCTTGCCGTTGCGCCTCCGGCCATGCATAGGCTCCCAGGTCCCACGCCGCCGCTAGTGGGACGATGTGGTCGATGTCGACGTTCTGGCGGTCCATGTCGTGATGTGTATAGGGATCGACGCCCCTTCGTTCCCCCGATTCACCGCCTGCGTTGTTGCTGGCACATCCGCCGGAGGAATCTCCGAAGGTTTGCACCAACAACAGGTGGCGGGTGGTGCAGATGCCCAGGTTTGTGACTTGCATGCCCCATCCATCGCCGAAGCGTTCCCGCGAATAGCCAATCACCCGAGGACGGGCAGGAATTTGGTGGATGCGTTGCAGGTATTCCGTGACTGCTTGTTGATCTTGGGGGTGGTGACGATGTGGCGTCCTCACCCAAGCAACACCAGCGACCAGTATGGCCAGGAGAAGGCAGTAGATGGTGAAGGGGTCGGGGCGAAAGAGAGTGGGGCGGGAAGGAGGCAAGAAAAAGCGCCGCATGCAGTAATAGACTGCAGCGGCGCTAGAAAGGTTCGCTCAAGAAAACGGTTGGATTACTTGGCGGTAACCTCGGCGGCTTCCTCGAAGTCGATGTCCTTCTTGGCGGCAATCTTGGACAGCTTGGCTGCCTCGTCGAAGGTATCGGTAATTGCCTTGGAGGGTGCCTTCGTGAGCAGGGTGACGGTGACCATGACGAGGACGTTCAGTGCCACGCCCGGGATCATCTCGTACAGGCCGAACGGCTTTTCCATGACGCCGAACTGCGGCAGGCCACCCCAGATGAAGGCCAGGATGGCGCCGGAGACGAGACCTGCGGCGGCACCCGTAGCGTTGAGTCGGCGCCAGTACAGCGAAGCCAGGATTACCGGGCCGAAGGAGGCGCCGAAGCCCGCCCAGGCGAACTCGACCAGGCCAAGAATTCCGGACTCCGGGTTAAGAGCAATCACGCCGGCGAAGATAGCGACAACCAGCACGGAGATTCGAGAGAGATTCTTCAGGGACTGGTCGGACGCATTCTTGTTGATCAGGCCGTTGTAGATGTCCTCGATCAGCGCGGAGGAAACAACCAGCAGCTGAGAGGAAATGGTGGACATGATCGCTGCCAGAACGGCGGTCAGGATCAGACCAGCCAATAGCGGGTGGAATAGGATGCGACCCATGTCCAGGAAGATAGATTCGAATTTATCCTGGTCATTGATGGCGATGGAGGGGTCCATGCCGAAGAATGCAGGGCCGATGATGGCGACCATGACGGAGCCGACCATGCACAGGAACATCCAGCCGACACCGTAGCGCATACCTGCGCGGGCATCGGACGGGCTACGCAGCGCCATGAATCGCACGATGATGTGCGGCTGGCCGAAGTAGCCGAGACCCCACGCGGCGTTGGAGATGATGGTGATGAAGGAAACGCCGGTAAACAGGGAGAACCAGTCCGGGTTCGGCTCAATGGAATCGAGGCCGTAAGAGTTTTCCAGCTGGTAGGTCCAGATCGCGCCCGGATCATCCATGTGCAACAGTGCCATGACCGGCACCAGGAGCAGGGAGACGAACATGATGCAGCCCTGGACGGTATCGGTGAAGGATACGGCCAGGAAGCCACCGATGAAGGTATAAGCCACGGTGACGGCGGCGATGATAATCATGCCGGTCAGGTAGTCGCCCTCGAAGGTGGACTCGAAGTAGACGCCACCGGCGACCATGCCGGAGGCTACGTAGAAGGTGAAGAACACCAGGATGATGATGCCGGCGGCGATGCGCAGGAAGTGGCTGCGGTCGTTAAAGCGATTCTCCAGGAAGGAAGGGATCGTGATGGAGTTGTTCGCCACCTCGGTGTAGGAGCGCAGGCGCGGAGCGGTGACGATCCAGTTCACGGCGGCACCGATCAGCAGGCCGATGGCCATCCATGTTCCGCCAAAACCTGTCGCATAGATGAGGCCCGGCAGGCCCATCAACAGCCAGCCGGACATGTCTGAAGCGCCGGCGGACAAAGCGGCGACGAAGGGGTGCAGGTTGCGTCCGCCGAGCATGTAATCCTCATACTCGTCGGTCTGGTTGAAACTATAAAGTCCAATCAGCAGCATGATGAACAGATAGATCACCATGGCTATGACAAACCATGTCTGGTCAGCCATAAACAGTCATCTCCTCAAGTTGAATGTATAAGTTCTATACGTCAGCTTTCGGGCTCTCTGTGCTCCGAAGTACAGAAGGCGCGCGCATGTGTGACGCGCACAACTCCGTATCCACGTTAGCGAACAGTTCTGCGCTGCGAAGGTTGTCTGGGGTACGTGGTAAAACTTCCACCATGGGATACACGCATCAGATGCACGTTGTTGCACCCACATCGGGCGGGCTGTGGTTGTGGGTAGAGCGCGTTGCAGGCCACGGGGTGGTGCTCGATATCGATGAACTTGAATCAGGCGATCTGCCTGCGGTTTGTATGGAAATCCTGGGGTCCCGACCGTGGCGAAATCGGGGTGGAATGTGGTTGGCCACGCCCCGTGGGCGGGTGAAGGAATTGCCGGTTCCTGCGGTGGCTCTAACGCCCGAAGAATCTGTTGGGTTAATGGGGGAATTATGCGAGTATGCGAATAATAATATTAGTTCTGGGCAGGGTACTAAATCTGGACTGATCGATGGACTCGGTGCGGAAGTTACATTTCTTATGCAGCTCTGCACTTTCGTTGAGGAAGCGGTACTTGCTGGGCGGGTAATGGTGCGCATGGAACGCGTCGACGATCAGTGGTTCCCCCGGTGGACTCTGTCGCCGGCGGGCGACCACATGCGGGTGCTGCAAGAATTCCGCACGCGCGTGCCTGGGGTGCTCACGCGAAACGGCG
Organism: Corynebacterium sp. LK28; assembly: GCF_014335105.1. Lineage (NCBI taxonomy): Bacteria > Bacillati > Actinomycetota > Actinomycetes > Mycobacteriales > Corynebacteriaceae > Corynebacterium > Corynebacterium sp. LK28. The sequence goes on from NZ_PDGZ01000012.1 coordinate 219,750, forward strand.
GCGCCGATGTGGTGGAGCGGATTGCCGACGAGTTTGCTCACTGGATCGCTGTGGCGCACCTGCGCCGCGAGCTGGGCGACTTTACCTCCGACTTCGTCCGCGCCCTGGCGACGGGCACGGCCACCCGACGTGGAGGGGCCAGCACCGTCGTCAACCTGGGGCAGTGGCGGCGCGAGGCTGAAGCGCAGGCCGGGCAGCTGGTCTTTCTGTTGTCTACTCCGTCGGAGGTGCAGGAAGAACAGGAAGAACCGGAAGAAGAGACCGGCGACAATCCAGCAGTAGGTGGTGCTGCGCCGAGTTGGTGGCTACAGATCGCCTATTCGCTGAATGGTGGCCCCTTTGAGCCCCTCAACCCCGCCACCATGGACGAAGAGCTCAGGGAGCAGGTCATCCGTGGCCTCTACCGGGCAGAGGAGGCGTGGAAAGAGTTCAACCCGCACGTGCGTAGCCTGCTGACGTGGATCAACATTGGCGCGAATCCGCAGCAGCGGGGATGGTGGCGTCCAGAAGAATTGCCGAGCGAACAGCCGACCTTGGGCACGAACCTGGACATCACCGAGCTCGCGAGCTTCCTAGAAGAAGGAGCGCCGGCGCTGCGGGAGGCCGGGTTCGGCGTGATGATCCCGCGCGAATGGGGCAAGGTGCGTCCGCGGGTGAAGGCGACGGCGACTCCGGTGGGGCAGGGACCGGGATCGGGAAAGTTGGGGATGGACCAGCTGATGAACTTCTCGTGGGAACTCAGCCTGGGCGGCGATGGTGCCGACGGTGCTGGTGGGGTAGACGGGGATCTCGACGAGGCCACGCGCCAGGAGTTGCTCAATGCGGCCGAAGCGATCGTGCGCATCAACGGCGAATACGTGTTCCTGGATCAGGAGGCCCTGTCTGCCGCCCGCAAGTGGTTCGCGGAGGTGACAAAGGAGCAGGAGCAGGATGCGCCCGTCGGCGACGTCACCGTTAGTGTGCGGGACATTGTGGAAGCCGACCTGTTAAGCGCCGCCGAGGTGGTCGATGCCGACCATGAGTTCCGGGTGGTTGCCGACGGATGGGTGGCGCGACTGCTGGATGGTGAGGCGCAATTGGATCCTCCGGAGCCGGTGCAGGTGCCCGCTGCGGTGCGAACCACGCTGCGCGACCACCAGCGCCGCGGTTTAAGCTGGCTGGCCTGGATGCACCGCCACCGCATCGGCGCGATCCTGGCCGATGACATGGGTCTGGGCAAGACTCTGCAGGTGCTGTCGCTGCTGGCATGGGAGCGTGATGTCGACGACTGCGTAGGTCCGACCCTTGTCGTTGCGCCCACCACCGTTGTGGAAGCGTGGCGTGCCGAGGCCGCGCTGCACGTGCCGAGTCTGAAGGTCCTGGTCGATCACGGTTCGGGGTTGCTCACTGATGAGGAGTTTGGTGACGCCACGTCTCGGGGGCTAGAAGGCACAGCGAAGCAGCCGGATCTGGTGGTGACAACCTACGGGCGCGTTGCCCGGAACACTGCCCGTTACCAGCAAGTTCAGTGGGGAAGAGTGGTAGCCGACGAGGCGCAGGCGATTAAGAACCCGGCGACGAAGCAGTCCCGGGCGGTGCGCTCGCTGGGAGCTGCGACCCACATTGCGTTGACGGGCACCCCGGTGGAAAACCGGTTGAGCGACCTGTACGCCATCATGGACTTCGCGAACCCAGGGATCTTCGGATCCGCCGCGGCATTCCAGAATCGCTTGGCTATCCCCATTGAGCGCTACGGGGATGAGGAAGCCAAGCGGCGGTTACGTGGGCTGGTACAGCCGTTTATTCTGCGCCGGTTGAAGGGCGACGCCGCGATTGGTCTGGACTTGCCGGAGAAGCAGGACATCGTAGAGCGCGTTCCATTGTCTAGGGAACAGGCGGCGCTGTACGAGTCCTTCATTAAGGACATGGAGATGCGCCTGCAGCTGCCCGGCGGCAAACGGCGCGCCAACATCCTGGGCGCATTGGTGAAGATCAAGCAGATTTGTAACCACCCGGCGCATTTTGCGGGTGACGGGTCGGGGATTTTGGCAGACGGGAAGCACCGTTCGGCGAAGATCGAGCGCATCTTCGAGATTACCGGCCAGGCGCTGGAACAAGGCAAGAAGGTACTGATGTTCACCCAGTTCCCGACATTCGGCAAGATGCTGGCGCCGGAACTGCAGAGCACCTTCGGCGTGGAGGTTCCCGTGCTGCACGGCGGCCTGTCGCGTGCCAAGCGCACGCAGATGGTCCGCGTTTTCCAGAGCGCCGATGGGCCGCCGATTATGATCCTGTCGGTGCGGGCGGGCGGTACTGGCATCACCCTGACCGAAGCCTCGGTAGTGATTCACATCGACCGCTGGTGGAATCCGGCGGTGGAAGACCAGGCCACAGATCGCGCCTACCGAATCGGCCAGAACAAGTCCGTGGAGGTTTATAAGCTGGTGGTGCAGGGCACCATCGACGAAAGAATCCACGACATCATCATGAGCAAACGCGAGCTGGCGGGGGACATTGTCGGTGCAGGCGAAGGGTGGATCGCCAACCTCGATGACGCGGAGCTCAGTGAACTGCTGCAGCTGCGCGAGTCCACCCAGCTGGAGGATAACGATGGTTAACAAGCAGCCGAGGAAACGCACGCGCACCGATGCGACCTGGGGTGAGAACGTGGTGCTCGCCGATTTTGGAGCTAAACGACGCCAGGAGATGAACCGCCTGCGCGATCAGCACGGCACGCACATCCGCGGTGAGGATAGCTGGGCTAGTTCGCAGCTGATGGAGGCAATATCTAGGTCGACGGATTCCGGCCGCCTGGCGCGCGGTCGAGAGTACTTCCGGGGCGGGAAGGTCCTGAGCGTGGAGTTTGCGGAGAACGTCGTAGCAGGCTTGATCCACGGCTCGCAGTTGGAGCCGTTTGAAACGTCCATTCATCTGCGCGGGCTTACGGATCGGCAGAGGGATTTCGTGCACCACGAGATGCTGACCGATAGCTCGCATGTCCGCTCCCTCCTGGGTGGCGGCGCGCCGGGCTTGGACGTTGCATCGGTGCTGCTACATCCCGGGCACGTCAACCGGGTGAGCTGTACGTGCCCGGACAAGTCCGCGATCTGCAAACACGTGGTGGCGCTGGCCTACTCGGCGGCTGAGAGGCTGGATCGGGACCCCAGTCTCCTTCTGAAATGGCGGGGATTGAACCCACAGGAGCTGCTGCGCCCAGTGCAGGGCTGGGGTGGCGGGGGCGTGGGGGCGTCCCCAAATAGGCAACCGCAAGAACAGGAACGCTTAGACAAGCAGGCTAACCAGCCGGAACAAGTCGATTCGGAAGCATTCTGGGGCACGTCGGCGGAACCAATCGAATGGGAGCCGCTGCGGTGGGAATCCGGGATGGAACAGGGTGACCAGAAGGCTTTGAATGAGGCTCTGCGGTCGGTGACATGGCATGCGGTAGATCAGCTGAAGGCGAAGCACGAGCTGGAGGTTTGCTACGAAACCTTAGAAAATGTCGAACCTATGTTCTATTATGAAACTAGGTTGTCCGGGTCGATTGATAAAACTGCGGACGAGGTAAGCGGCGAGGACGGAACGAATAGTACGGAAAGAACAGGTAGGGCAGACACGTGACACAAGCAATGGCGGCAACGTCCGCGCATCGGGCGCGGATCCTGCACACGTCGGACTGGCAATTGGGGATGAAGCGCCACTTTTTGAGTGGGGAGGCGCAGTCGCGCTTCGACGAATCGCGGCTGACGGCGATCGAGGCGTTGCTGGAGCTCGCGGAGGAAAGGCAATGTGACGCCGTCGTGGTGGCCGGTGACGTTTTCGACGATAACCTGCTGAAACCAGAGATTTACGGGCGTGCGATGGACGTGCTGAAGGGCTCGACAGTGCCCGTATTTCTGCTACCTGGAAACCACGATCCGCTGGATGCGGCGAGTGTGTATCACCGGGAGGAGTTCGACAACCTGGCGAATGTCTTCGTGCTGAAGGATTCGGAGCCGGTGGCGGTGCCAAAGTCCGGTGGTGGTAGAGCAGAGGGTGCAGCTGCCCTGGAGATCGTCGGCGCCCCATTGCGTGGAAAAACCGCGGACGAGGACTTGGTTGCGGCCGCATTGAGTGGTCTCGAGCCGGTGCAGGGTGCTGGGATCCGCGTGCTGGTTGGGCATGGCGGGGTGAGCTCTTTCGGTGAGATCGACGATTTCGACCGCATCGACGTGGACAATGCTGCCCGGGCATGCCACGAGCGCAAGGTGGACTATGTGGCACTAGGGGATACGCACTCGACAATGCCGCTGGACGCAGACGCGACGCAGGCGCGGGTGTGGTACTCCGGGGCGCAGGAGGTCACGGACTTCGTTGAGCAGGACGGGCGGGGCGAGTCAAACTCCGGCAACGTCCTGGTGGTGGAGATTGCAGTGGATCCGGCGCGACCAGAAAAGCAAGCGCAGGTGCAGGTGGAAGAGGTGCCAGTTGGGCGCTGGGCGTTCAAGGCGCTCAACGCGACAGTGAACTCGACCGCCGATATCGACGAGTTCCTGGAGCGGCTGGGGGGAATTGAGTCGAAGCGCACCACCGTGGTGAAGTACGCGCTGGTGGGCACTTTGTCTGTCCACGATGCTGCGTACCTAGATGAGCAGTTGGAGAAGATCGCGCCGACCTTCGCGGCCCTGTATGAGCGCGAACGACTGATGGACGTGCACGTCATCCCCGACGAGGATGAGTTATCCGAAGGGCTACTGAGCCAGGGCTTCATCGGCGAGGCAGTGCAGGAACTCAAAAGCTTGGCCGAGTCCGACAGCCAAGACCCCCAGCAGATGCAGCAAGCGCAGCAGGCACAGGACGCTCTGCGCCTGTTGGTACGTCTGGCGCACCACGCGGAAAAGGGTAACTAGAAGGGTAACTAGGGGAGAGGAACGGCAAAGAAATGACAACTTCTAACGAGGCTTCGTCCAACATTCAGACCAAGGCCAGCTTTGTGCTGGAAAGCCTGGACGTCCGCAACTTCGCGGGCATCGAATCCGCACACTTCGCCCCCAGTGCAACGGGTGTGACCGTTATCCACGGCAGTAACGAGGCTGGAAAATCCAGCCTGATGAATGCCTTTGGACTGCTGCTTTCCGATTGGAAGGTCTCGACGAGCTCCAAAAAAGTCAGCACTTTCTTCCCCGTGGGTGGTGGTAGTAAGTCGAAGATCACCGCGCGACTGTGCCTGGGCGAGAACCTGGTGGAATACACCAAGGACTTCGAGGGCAAGAAGATGCAGCTGGATGTGCTGCGCCCCTCCGTGCGCAACTACACCGGCGACCAAGCAATGGAGAAGTTCAACGAGCTGCTAAACGAAAGCATCGATTCCGCGCTGCGAGAGGCTCTGTTCGTCAGCCAGGGGCAACGCCTGGATGCCCTCGATTTCACGGCCATCCCTTCCCTTTCCTCGGCCCTGCGCAGCGCTGGCGACGACGCTAGTGACGCCACAGCGGGGACGGGCGCCAGCATCAGCGAAGGTGACCAAGGCGCTGCTGAGCTTCTGGTCCACCTGATCGACGAGGAGGACAAGAAGCTACAGGATCGCCGAGCCAACCGAAATCCCAAAGGAGAGCTAGCCACGGCCGAGGCGGATCTAGCCAGCGCAAAGGAGGCGCTGGCCACGGCACGGAGTGACTACGACAATGCGCAGGAAGCGATTTACGCGATCGAATCCAAGCAGGCACAGCGCGCGGCGGCGGAGGCCGACCTGCCGGAGGCCCAGAAAGAATACGACGAATATGCCAAGCGACTGGAGGCTGCGAAGAAGGTAGCGGAGACTCTCCGCACTTTGGAAAACGAGCTGGAGCTCAAGGACAGCCAGGTCGGGCGGTGGAAGGAGGCCACCGAAGCCCGGGATAGTCAGAAGTCCGCGCTGGGGAAGCTAGAACAGTCGCTCAAGGATGCGAGGGAGGCGCTACGTGGCGTCCAGAAACAAGCAGATGAACAACAGGCCGAGCGCGACGAGGCGAAAAAGGCCTTCGATAGTGCTCACGCTGCGTATGTGTTGGCCGATAAGCGGGCGAAGCTGGCCGCGGCGCTGAAGAGTGCGGAGGAAGTTCAGGAGCGCCTGGATGGCTTGACGGAGGAGCGCGACAGTGCGGTAAAGCTGGACTCGCAGGTCGCGGAGCTGGCGCAGAAAGTGGCTCGCGACCCGGCTACCCCCAAGGCGGAGCAGAAGATCCGCGAGGCGATGACGGACCTGGAAGCGCAGATAAAGATCCGCGATGCGGGCGCGACCTCCGTGCACATCACTGGGCCGACAGGTGGCACGGTCGTTGATGATGGTGCCGAGACCACCCTGGAGGAAGGTGGCCTGGATAAGAAGATCACCGCCGAATGGACCGTCGGTCTGGGTGAATACCAGGTGCGGGTGACCCCGGCGCAAGATTCCAGCAACCTCGACCTGAACGTCGCCGAGGCTCTGCAGAAAGTCAACGCGGAGCTGTCGGCGGTTGGGCGCGAGCACATCGGACTAGAGGACTCCCGTGCGGAGGTCCTCGAGGAGCTTGGGCAGGCAGTACGGGCGCGCAACGAGGAAGAGGAAAACCTGCGCGACCTGCGCGCGAACCTCAAGGCAACCCTCGGCAAGCGCACCCTGTCCGATTTGACCGGCCAGGTCGGCAGCCTCACCGCCGAAGTTGAAAGGCTGCAGGAGCGTTGTGATGTGCTGCGTAGTGACGCCAACGTGGGGGCCGACGAGAATGTCGACGAAGCGGCAGCGGTCACAGCCCTGGAATCGGCCACCCTTGCCCGTGATGAGGCCAACGAACGGCTGCTTTCCCTGCAGAGCAGCGATGCGATCGAGCGGAAAATCCAGCACGAAGCCAAGGTGGAAAACCTGCAGCAGCAACTGGAGGTGGTGACGAAGGACCTGAACACGGCCCGCGAACGCTGCTCCGACGAAGATTTGAAGGCGAAGCACATGCAAGCCACCCAGGCTGTGGCTGCGGCCCGCGAGAAGCTGGAGTCGAAGCGCCTGGAGGTCGGCGAACTAGGCGACGTGGCGGACGTGCAGGCGAGCCTCGACGGTGCCCAGAGCCGCGTGAACATGCTGAACCAGCAGATGCAGGAGTGCCGCGTGGACATTGCCGCCCTGAATGCGAAGCTGGGGCAGGCCCGCGGTTCCGCAGAAGCGAAAGAACAGGCAGAAGCGGAAGTAAAGCGCCTCGGGGGAGTAGTTGCCAGGTTGCGTAGGCAGGCGGATGCGGCGGAGTTACTGCATCGGGTGGTTCAGGCATCGCGGAAGCGGATGCAGGAAAAGTACTCCGAGCCCTACCGCAAGGCTTTGAACAAGCTCTCCGGGATGGTCTTTGGCAGTGACGTTGATTTGGATGTGGATGAGAAGTTCCAGGTTTCGAGCCGCGCTATCGGCAACGTGCGCTTGGACAAGGAACAGCTCTCCGGTGGCGCGCAGGAGCAGGTGGAGATCCTGCAGTTGCTCGCTATTGCTCGCTTGGTGGGTCACGACGGCAACGGTGTGCCGATCTTCCTGGATGACGTGTTGGGCTTCAGCGACACTGACCGTGCTAAGAGCATGAACAAGGTGCTTGGCGCCCTGGGAAAGGACAATCAGATCATCGTTTTGACCTGCGACAAGGATCGATTCTCCCGGATTCCGGGCGTGGAGTTCCAAAGCATTGACAGCGTAAAGAAAGCCGGAGCTTCGCAGCCGTGACGGTGGTGAGCGTCAGTAAAAAAATGGTGCCCTCGGCGAGATTCGAACTCACGACCCCTGGTACCGGAAACCAGTGCTCTATCCCCTGAGCTACGAAGGCGCGTATCGGCGGTTCACTTCACGTTCACGTCAATACGGGTTGAAAGTCTAGCACTGCACCGGGGCGGTAGTTTAATCACCTCCGCCACTGCGTGAGTCGTCCAGCCTCACTGCTAGTGTTTAATGCTGTGACTCCTGCTGAATTGTCTGAACTGATTACCGAAACTGCCCGCACGACCCTGGATGCCCACGGTCTGGATTCCTCCGTGGTGCCGGAAAGCGCCACCGTGGAGCGCCCGCGCAACCCGGAGCACGGCGACTACGCAACGAACATCGCCATGCAGGTGGCCAAGAAGGCCGGCACGAACCCCCGCGAGTTCGGCACCTGGCTAGCGGAATCCCTCGGCGCCCACGAGGGCATCGACGAGGCCACCGTTGCCGGCCCGGGCTTCATTAATATTCGCCTGGCCGCCGCCGCCCAGGGCAAGATCGTTGAGGAGATCCTTGCCGCCGGTGCAGACTTTGGCCACGGCGACGAGTTCGCAGGCACAGCCATCAACCTGGAGTTCGTCTCCGCCAACCCGACCGGCCCGATCCACCTGGGTGGTACCCGCTGGGCAGCGGTCGGCGACTCCTTGGGACGCGTCCTCACTGCCCGCGGGGCGAAGGTAACCCGCGAGTACTACTTCAACGACCACGGTGCGCAGATCGACCGCTTCGCCCGCTCCCTGCTGGCTGCCGCGAAGGGCGAGCCCACCCCGGAGGATGGCTACGGCGGCGACTACATCCAGGACATCGCCTCCCAGATCGTGGAGGCAAACCCTGACTGGCAGCAGCTCGGGGAGGACGAGGCGCAGGAGCTGTTCCGCTCCCAGGGTGTGGAGCTCATGTTCGCTCACATTAAGCGCACCCTCGCGGAGTTCGGCACGGAGTTCGACGTGTACTTCCACGAAAATTCCCTGTTCGAATCCGGCGCGGTTGAGGCTGCGATCCAGAAGATCAAGGACAACGGCAATCTGTACGAGGCCGACGGTGCCTGGTGGCTGCGCTCCACCAACTTCGGCGACGACAAAGACCGCGTGGTCATCAAGTCCGACGGCAACGCGGCCTACATCGCCGGCGACATCGCCTACGTGGCCGACAAGTTCGACCGTGGCCACAACCTGTGTATCTACATGCTGGGTGCGGATCACCACGGCTACATTGCTCGCCTGCGTGCGGCGGCAGCCGCTATGGGCTATGACCCGGAGCAGGTGGAGGTTCTCATCGGCCAGCTGGTGAACCTAGTCAAGGACGGTAAGGCTGTGCGCATGTCGAAGCGCGCCGGCACCGTCATCACTCTGGACGACCTGGTGGAGGCCATCGGCGTGGACGCTGCCCGCTACGCCATGATCCGCAGCTCCGTGGATTCCTCCCTGGATATCGACATGGATCTCTGGGCCTCCCAGTCCAACGACAACCCGGTCTTCTACGTCCAGTACGCGCACGCTCGCCTGAGTTCCCTGGGGCGCAAGGCCGCTGACCTTGGCGTCACTCGTGAGGGTGCCGATCTATCCCTGCTGACTCACGACCGCGAAGGCGACCTGATCCGCACCCTCGGCGAGTTCCCGGCCGTGGTGAAGACCGCGGCTGAGCTGCGCGAACCTCACCGCGTTGCCCGCTACGCCGAGTCTCTGGCCGGCACCTTCCACCGTTTCTACGACGCCTGCCAGGTCCTGCCGAAGCCCAGTGACGACGAGCAGACTGTGGCGGAGAGCAAGGCTCTCTTCGCCGCCCGCCTGTCCCTGGCCGCCGCCGCCCGCCAGACCCTGGCCAACGCGCTGGAGCTGTTGGGCGTGACCGCCCCGGAGCGTATGTAGTTGTCGCTTTTTTGGGGACGCCCACACGTTCCCGCCCCCTGCACACCACACTCACCTAGGAGGTTCCCTTGGATCCGGAGACTCACCTGAACTCCACACCCTTGCGCCGTCGCACGGCTAACACCGCGGAGTTCAATGCGATCCCCGCGCATGTCTACCCGCAGACCCTTCGCCGTGAGACAGCAGGGGAGCACCGGGGTGAGGTCACCATCGCTGGCGTGCCGCTGACCGAGATCGCCGAGACCTTCGGCACTCCCGCCTTCGTGATGGACGAGGAGGACTTCCGCACCCGTTGTCGTCGCCTGGCCAAGGCCTTCGGCGGTGGGCACTTTGTGCACTACGCCTCCAAGGCTTTTCTGTCGAAGACGGTTGCCCGCTGGGTGATGGATGAGGGTCTGTCCCTGGATGTTGCGTCCCTCGGCGAGCTGCAGGTCGCTTTGGCCGCGGGATTCCCGGCCGAGCGCATCACCGTCCATGGAAATAACAAGTCCCCGGAGTTCCTCCGTCTGGCGGTTTCCGAGGGTGCGGAGCTGATCGTCGTCGACTCGCTGCAGGAAATCGAGGCGCTCTCCACCGTTGCTGGCGAGCTCGGCAAGACCCAGGATGTGCTGGTGCGCGTGACCCCCGGTGTGCACGTTGATACCCACGAGTTCATCGCCACCAGCCACGAGGACCAAAAGTTCGGCTTCTCTCTGGCCTCCGGTGCAGCTCACCATGCGGCCATGGCATGCCACACCGCCGACGGCGTGCGTCTGCGCGGCCTGCACTGCCACGTCGGCTCCCAGGTGTTCGAGGCCGCCGGCTTCGCCCTGGCCGCCGAGCGCCTGCTGGGCCTGTGGAAGCAGCTGCTGGACTCCATCGCGACGCTCACGGACGAGCACGCTGTTGACCCGTCTCAAGGTGTTGGTTCGGACGCCCCCACGTTGCTGGATACCCTCGATCTCGGTGGTGGGTACGGTATCGCCTACATGCCGGATCAGGAGGCTCTGGACGTGGAAGAGGTGGCGTCCGAACTAAAAAGCAAGGTGCGCAAGGCAGCAGAGTCGGCCGGCGTTCCCGAGCCGACGCTCAACGTCGAGCCGGGCCGCGCGATCGCCGGTCCGTCGATGATCACGCTGTACCGTGTCGGCACGGTGAAGGACGTCGAGGTTGCCGATGGCATTTCCCGCCGATACATTTCCGTCGACGGTGGCATGAGCGACAACATTCGACCCGCCCTCTACCAGGCGGAATACGACTGCCGCGTGGCTAACCGCGAGGTAGCTGGTGAGCTGCTGCCGACCCGCATCGTGGGCTCGCACTGTGAGTCGGGCGACGTGCTGGTGAACGACGCGCTCGTGCCAGAGGATGTGCGCCCCGGCGACCTGCTGATGATCGGTGCGACGGGCGCCTACTGCTATGCGATGGCCTCCCGTTACAACATGATGACCCGACCCCCGGTGGTGCGCGTAGCGGATGGCGAAGCGCGGTTGATGATTCGCCGCGAAACCATTGACGACGTGTTGGCTTTGGAGGAGTAACCTCCCCGCTAAAGGGCTAAAACAGGGGTAATGGACAGCTTTGTCTAGTCGCGGGGTAGATTGGTGCGATAACCTAAGAAAACGATATCGACAATCCTCTCATCGAGACCCCACAAAGGAGCGACATGACCGAGCAGAAATTTAAGCCAGGCAAGGGAATTGGCCAGACCGTTGGTGTGGCTCTGCTGGGCATGGGTACCGTCGGCGCGGAGGTTCTGCGTCTGCTGGAGGAGCGCAGCGAGGAATTCGCCGCCCGCATCGGTGGCCCGCTGGAGGTTCGAGGAATCGCCGTCAGCAACCTATCCAAGCCCCGCCCGGGCGTGGATCAGGAAAAGCTGACGGATGATGCGCTTTCCCTGGTGAGGCGCGATGACATCGATCTGGTGATCGAGGTTATCGGTGGCATCGACTACCCGCGCGAGGTCGTCCTGGCTGCTTTGCGCTCCGGCAAGTCCGTGGTTACCGCTAACAAGGCACTCATCGCCGCCCACGCTGACGAGTTGTCTGCTGCTGCCGACGAGTCCGGTGTGGACCTGTTCTTCGAGGCCGCCGTCGCAGCAGCCATCCCGGTGGTCGGCCCGCTGCGCCGCTCCCTGGCTGGCGACAAGGTCAACCAGGTGATGGGCATCGTCAACGGCACCACCAACTTCATCCTCGACGCAATGTATAGCCGAGGCGCCAGCTACGACGAGATGCTGGCAGAGGCCACCGAGCTGGGCTACGCCGAGGCCGACCCATCCGCCGACGTCGACGGCTTCGACGCCGCCAGCAAGGCCGCCATCCTGGCTTCCCTGGCTTTCCACACTCGCGTCTCCGGCGAGGACGTGCACACCGAGGGCATCCGCGACATCACTGTCGCCGACATCGAGGCAGCCAAGGCCGCAAACTCCACCATCAAGTTGCTGGCCATCTGTGAGCGCCTGGTCGATGAGCAGGGTAAGGAGTCCGTCTCCGCCCGCGTGTACCCCGCCTTGATCCCTGTTTCGCACCCGCTGTCCAGCGTGTCCGAGTCCTATAACGCAGTCTTCGTCGAGGCCGAGTCCGCCGGTCGCCTGATGTTCTACGGCAACGGTGCCGGTGGCGGCCCGACGGCCTCCGCCGTGCTGGGCGACGTGGTAGCTGTGGCTCGCAACATCGTCCTGGGTGGCCGTGGCCCAGGGGAGTCCACCTACGCTTCTCTGCCTATCGCCAGCTTCGGGGAGATCCGCACTCGCTACCACGTTGACATGCAGGTGGATGACCGCCTGGGCGTGCTGGCCGAGGTTGCGTCCGTGTTCTCTGAGCAGGGTGTTTCGTTGAAGACGGTGCGTCAAGAAGGGTTGAACGACGGTGCCCGCCTGGTCGTGATCACCCACAGTGCGAAGGAACAAGACCTGGAGGAGACGGTAGAGAAGCTCAAGCAGCTCGACGCTGTGAAGCGCATCGACTCCGTCATCCGCATGGAAGGCTAACCCCGGTAGTCGGCTAACTGCGGGCTAAAAACTGAAGGCGCGTTTAAGCGTGCCGGGGAAGCACTACAATAGTGCTTCTACAAAGAACCAACGACTGGGAAGAAACGACAGGGAATAATGACTAACAAGGTTCTGAACCATTGGACCGGCCTGATCAACATGTACCGCGAGCGGATGCCTTTCGCGAAGGACTGGGAGCCGGTGACTCTTAACGAGGGCGGCACCCCGCTGCTGCGTGCGAACCACCTGTCGGAGCTCACCGGCTGCGATGTTTACCTGAAGATCGAGGGCGCCAACCCCACCGGTTCCTTCAAGGACCGTGGCATGACCGTTGCTGTGACCGACGCGTACCACAAGGGCCAGAAGGTTCTGATGTGCGCGTCGACCGGTAACACCTCCGCCTCCGCGGCTGCCTATGCTGCCCGCGCTGGTCTGAAGTCCGCCGTCCTGATCCCGGAGGGCAAGATCGCCCAGGGCAAGCTCGCGCAGGCCGTCATGCACGGCGCGCAGATCATTCAGATCCGCGGCAACTTCGATGACTGCCTCGAGCTGGTGCGCAAGACCACCACCGAGTTCCCGGAAATTGCCCTGGTCAACTCCGTGAACCCGATGCGCATTGAGGGACAAAAGACCGCCGCGTTCGAGATTGTGGATTGTCTTGGTGACGCCCCCGATGTTCACTTCCTGCCAGTCGGCAACGCGGGCAACATCACGGCATATTGGAAGGGCTACTCCGAGTATGCCGAAGATGGCGTGTCCACCCACCGCCCAGTCATGAAGGGCGTGCAGGCTGCCGGAGCCGCTCCGCTGGTGAAGGGGGAGCCGGTCCTGGATCCCGAGACGATCGCCACCGCGATCCGCATCGGTAACCCGGCTTCCTGGCAGCAGGCCGTTGCCGCAAAGGAGGAATCTGGTGGCGACTTCCGTGCTCAGACCGACGAACAAATCCTGGAGGCTTACCGCCTGATCGCAGGTCGTGAAGGCATCTTCGTCGAGCCGGCCTCTGCCTCCTCCGTCGCGGGCCTGCTGGATGCGCACGCCAACGGTGAGCTTTCCGCCGGGCAGCGCATCGTCTGCACCGTCACCGGCCACGGCCTGAAGGATCCGACGACCGCCCTGTCGCAGATGCCGGATCCCACCGTCACCGACGTAGATCCGCACGCCGTTGCAGACGCGTTGGGGCTGAACTAATGGGCGTCGAAATACCTGTTGGGCGCAAGGCGACCGTCAAGGTACCGGCTTCGACCGCGAACCTTGGGCCGGGTTTCGACACCCTAGGGTTGGCGCTGGGTTTGTATGACTACGTGACCGCCGAGGTCATTGATTCGGGCCTGGTTGTCGAGGTTACGGGCGAGGGCGAAGGCGAAGTGCCGCTGGATGAGCGCCACCTGGTTGTTCGGGCACTGCGCACGACGCTGAAGGAAGCCGACGTGACGGTTCCGGGGCTGCGCGTGAGCTGCACGAACTCCATCCCGCAGTCCCGTGGCCTGGGGTCTTCCGCAGCAGCCGCGACGGCGGGTGTGGCCGCGGGCAATGGCCTGGCAGGGTTCACGCTGGATGATCAGGCACAAGTGCAGATCGCCTCGACTTTCGAAGGTCACCCAGACAACGCCGGTGCGTCCGTGCTGGGTTCGGGCGTGGTTTCTTGGACCAACGTCCCGATCGACGGAGTGTCCGCGCCGGACTACTTTGCCCGGCGCATCGACGTTCACCCGGACATCAAGGCCACCGCGTTTATCCCGGATTTCCACGCGTCGACGGAGGCAATTCGCCGCGTCCTGCCATCCGACATCAGCCACCTGGATGCCCGTTTCAACGTCTCCCGCACGGCAGTGATGACTGTCGCGCTGCGGGATGACCCGGAGCTGCTGTGGGAGGGCACCCGCGACCGCATGCACCAGACCTATCGTGCGGAGGTCCTACCGGTTACCGCGGAGTGGGTTAACCGCCTGCGAAACTTGGGTTACCCTGCGTTCCTGTCGGGTGCGGGACCGACCATCATGGTGCTTAGCACCAACCCGGTGGAAGAGTCGTTGATCGAGGAAGCCCGTGGGCGCGGGATGAAGGTTCTGGAGTTGGGGATCGCCGGGCCTGTAGAGGTGGATGTCACCGGATAAGACCGGAAACTAATCCTGGGCGCTAGCCGGAGCGGGATTCTTCTTCTGGCTCCGGCTTTTCTGTATCACTCCGAATAGCATCGGGACGACGGAGAAGGCGACGAGACCGAGGAAGATGGCCTCGATATTGTTGCGCACGAACTCTACACCGCCGAGCAGCGATCCCAGGTAGACGATGCCGCTGGCCCATAGCACGCCACCGATGACGTTAAAGACAATGAACGTGCGGTAGCGCATGCCGGACATTCCAGCTACTAGCGGGGCATAGGTGCGCACAAAGGGTACGAAACGGCACAGGATGATTGTGATCGAACCGTACTTCGCGAAGAACTCCTCGGATCGGTGCAGGTGCTCTTGCTTGAAGAATCGACCGTCCTTTCGGTTGCGTAGCGCGGGGTGGAAACGATGGCCAATCCAGTAGCCCACCTGGTCACCCAGGATCGCCGCGATCGGGGTGATCAGCAGCACCTGCCACAGCGGTGCGAAGCCATCTGGTTGGCTGGCCAGCAAACCTGCTGTGAAGAGCATGGAATCGCCGGGCAGGAAAGGGAAGAATAGTCCGGATTCGATGAAGATTATCGCAAAAATGGCGGGCAGGATCGCCGCTCCGAAGGGGCCAGAACCCGAAAGCAGATAAATTGGGTCGAACCATTGTGGCCCGAGGGCCAGCACAGTTACGTCGGTCATGCAGGAAAACGCTACTCTACTTTGCCCGGTAGTAGTTAGAGCGGCACCTGTTAAAAGCTAGTGATTTTACCCTCAACCAGCCTGGAGTAACTCTTGCACGCACTCTAGGCGCGCATCCTAGACCGTGATGATCTCGAACTTCCCCTCGCGGAAGTGCTGGCGCAGGTCCTTCTTGTCGAACTTATCCACGCTGGTCTTGTCGATATGATCCACGAAGGTCCAGTTCTCCGGCACCATCCAACCGGGCACGCGCTCGCGTAGCTCGTCGGCCAGCTTCCGTGCAGTTTCCGCGGTCCATGCGGTTCCTTCGGCCACAACTACCACTGCCAGTGGGCGTTGCCCCCATTTTTCTGATGGGATGCCTATCACGGCGGCTTCGATGACGGCTGCTGGTTCCAACAAGTAGTTTTCCAGCGCCGCGGAATAAATCCATTCCCCGCCGGAGCGGATGATATCGGACTTGCGGTCGTGAATCGTTAGGTAGCCATCCTTGTTGACGGTCGCGATGTCGCCGGTGCGCAGCCACCCGTCGGGGGTGAAGCGCGAGGCGTCGTCTTCAAAATAGGAGCCTGTCACAGTGTTGCCGCGGACTTGGAGCTCGCCCTCGTTGCGGTCATTGGTATCCAACACATTGTCGTTGTCGTCGACGATGCGATAGCGCATGCCGGCGTGGAAGCGCCCCTGGCTTTCGCGGTACTTCGCACGCGCCGCGCCAGCCACGCCTGCAGGCGGATGGGCAACTGTTCCGACCGGCCCGGTTTCTGTCATTCCCCAGGCGTGGATGATATCCACGCCGAAGCGTTCCTCCCAGGCGTCGATCATGGCGGGGGAGACCTGGGAGCCGCCGACGTAGATTTCCTGCAAGCTCATCTTTTTTGGATGCTGCTTGGCATAGTGCACCAGCAGTCCAGTCCACACGGCGGGTGAACCGTGCGCCTGGCGTGGCATGGCATCGGCAATCACGTGGGCAAGGTGTTCTGGCTCGGCGCTGTGCCCGGTGAACACGATGGGCGCGCCGGCCATAAAAGCCGCCAGCGGCACGCCCCAGCTCAGTACGTGATAGATGGGCACGCAGCATAAGAAGCTGGTGCCGTTGCGGATGCTGAAGCTATCGGCGGCGCGGAGCTGCATGGAGTGCAGCCACAGCGCGCGGTGCGAGTAGACCACGCCCTTCGGCGGACCTTCGGTCCCGGTGGAAAAGCAGATTGCTGCCGGGGCGGTCTCCTCCAGATCCGGCCAGTCGAAGTCGGCGCTGCGTCCGTCCAGGCAGGTTTCCAGGTTGAATACGCGCAAGTTCTCCAGGTGTTCGTCCACCAGCTTCTGCACTGCGTCCGTATGTTCCTGGGCGGCGCCGATCACCAGCACCGCCTCGACACACGGGCAGTCGGCGAGCAGCGGGATGATCTGTTCGCCACATGTCGCGTCGATAACCAGGACCTTGGGTGCTGCCTTGTTGATGATGTGGGTGATCTGCTTGCCCATCAGGTGCCGGTTGATGGGGTTAAATACCGCGCCCATCGAAGCTACGGCGAGCATCACTTCCAGATGTTCTGTGCAGTTCGGCAGCACGGTGCCTACTCGGTCGCCGCGACCAATGCCAAACTCGTCTGTGAACATGTTGGCCATGGCCCCGGCCCGGATACCGATGTGCAGGAAGCTGGTCTGCTCTGCTGTTTCGTCAAAATACGTGGTCACGGTCGTATTTCGGTGAACGCTGGCGCCGTATTCCAGGATCCTTGCTACGGAAAGTGGGATCTCCTGCATCGTCGACTTCATGGTTTTCAGCCTAGCCGTTAGGTAATGGTCGCGCGTGTGGTGCTATGGTTAGCTACGGAAGCCGGTTGCGAGGCTCGTTTTTCCTTTCTTTTCTTTCTTTACGACGCCACCCCGCGCTACACCCGCCACCAGTCGCATCGTGGGACTTTAAGGTGGCAATCTTTCTGGAAGATTCCCGCAATCTTTGGGTTAATTTAAAAACTGTTGTCGAATACGCATGTCTGGCCGATCCTGGGGCTTCGCAGGCTCTTGAAGGGTCATTAAAGGCACAAGACGTGAAAGGACTTTTGTGAGCCTGTCCGATATTTTGGCTCGTGGCCAAGCCAATGGCCTCGCCTCGTTGAAATTGCCGGAGCTGCGCCAGATCGCAGCAGCGCAGGGGCTGAAAGGCACCTCCGGTCTACGCAAGGGTGATCTGATCGCCGCTATCGAATCTGCCGGTACCGGTGGGGGCGGGGGAGCCGCCCCCAAGTCGCGACCGGAAAAGGCACCTGCTTCGCAGGAGGCGCCGGTAGCTGGGGCGCGGGAGGGGCGTCCAGAAGAAAGCGACCGCGAGCGAGGCAACGACCGCGCCGATAACGAGCGCGGTGACAACAACCGCGGTGACAGCAACCGCGGTGAGGATAGCCGCGGTGACAACGAGCGCGGTGACAACGAGCGCGGTGACGACAACCGCGGCAACCGCCGTAATCGTCGCAACCGCCGAAACCGCCGTAACCGTGGGCGCGATAACAACCGCGACAACCGCAATAACAATGGCGGCGACAACAACGGGGATAACCGGGACAACCGGGAAAACCAGAACCAGAAGCCGGAGGAACTGACTCCGGTCGCAGGAATCCTCGACTTCGCCGACGCGAACACCGCCTTCATTCGCACCACCGGATACCACGCTGGCCCGACCGACGTGTACGTGCCGATCAACACGGTGCGCAAGTACGGCATGCGCCACGGTGACGCGATTACCGGCACCATCCGCCCGAAGAACAACAACAATAACGGCGGTGGCCGCGGGCGTAACCGCCAGAAGTACACGCCGATTCACCAGGTAGAGACCGTGAACGGGCTGACCCCGGAGCAGGCGGCGGCGCGACCTCACTTTGCCAAGCTCACCCCGCTGTACCCGAACCAGCGCCTGCGCCTGGAAACCGACCCGAAGACGCTGACCACGCGCGTCATCGACCTCATTATGCCGATCGGTAAGGGTCAGCGCGCGCTGATCGTCTCCCCGCCGAAGGCCGGTAAGACGACGATCCTGCAGGACATCGCCAACGCGATTACCACGAACAACCCCGAGTGCTACCTCATGGTTGTGCTGGTCGACGAGCGTCCGGAAGAAGTGACGGACATGCAGCGCTCCGTCAAGGGCGAGGTCATCGCCTCCACGTTCGACCGCCCGCCGGGGGAGCACACCAACGTCGCCGAGCTGGCCGTCGAGCGAGCAAAGCGCCTGGTGGAGCAGGGCAAGGATGTTGTTCTGCTGCTGGATTCCATTACCCGTCTGGGCCGTGCGTACAACAACTCCTCGCCGGCCTCCGGCCGCATCCTGTCCGGTGGTGTGGATTCCAACGCGCTGTACCCGCCGAAGCGCTTCCTGGGCGCCGCCCGCAACATCGAAAACGGCGGTTCGCTGACGATCATCGCCACCGCGATGGTGGAAACCGGCTCCGCTGGCGACACGGTGATCTTCGAGGAATTCAAGGGCACCGGCAACGCGGAGCTGAAGCTGGACCGCAAGATCGCCGAGCGTCGCGTGTTCCCGGCCGTGGACGTCAACCCGTCCGGTACCCGCAAGGACGAGCTGCTGCTCAGCCCGGAGGAGGCGCGGATCATGCACAAGCTCCGCCGCATCCTGTCCGCCCTAGATCCGCAGGCCGCCATCGACCTGCTAATCAAGCAGCTGCGTAAGAACAAGACCAACCGGGAGTTCATGCTGCAGGTTGCCAGCTCCGCGCCTTTGGCGGGCGAGGACGAGGAGGATTAAACCATGAGTCAATCACCATCAGTCATCGACGATATTCTGGCCGAATACCAGGGCCTGGAGATGCAGCTGGGCGACCCGGAACTGCACAACGACCCGGCCGCCGCCCGCAAGGTCGGAAAGCGTTTCTCCGAGCTGCAGCCGATCATCCAGACCCACGAGAAGCTGCAGCAGGCCCGTGAAGACCACGAGGCTGCGGCGGAGATGGCGTCTGAGGACAAGGAATTCGCCGAGGAAGCCAAGCGCCTGGAGCAGGAGATCAGCGAGCTGGAGGAGCAGCTGACCGACCTGCTGGCCCCGCGCGATCCGCACGACGGCGATGACATCGTCATGGAGATTAAGTCCGGTGCAGGCGGCGAGGAGGCCGCTCTGTTCGCCGGCGAGCTGGCGCGTATGTACCAGCGCTACGCAGAACGCCACGGCTTTAGCACCGAGATCCTGGGGCTGAACGAAACCGACCTGGGCGGCGTGAAGGACATGACCTTGTCTATTCGCTCCAAGCAGCCGTCCCGCGACGGTGCCTGGTCGGAGTTCAAGTTCGAGGGTGGAGTGCACCGCGTGCAGCGCATCCCCGTCACTGAGTCGCAGGGCCGTATTCAGACCTCCGCCGCGGGCGTGCTGGTCTACCCGGAGCCCGACGAGGTCGAGGACGTGCAGATCGACGACAAGGACATCCGCGTGGACGTTTACCGTTCCTCCGGTAAGGGTGGCCAGGGCGTGAACACCACGGACTCCGCCGTGCGCATCACGCACCTGCCGACCAACATCGTGGTGACCTGTCAGAAGGAGCGATCCCAGATCCAGAACCGCGCCCGCGCGATGCAGGTTCTGGCCGCGCGCCTGCAGCAGTTGAAGGAAGAAGAGGCCGAGGCTGAGGCAGCCGAGGGACGCGCAGCGCAGATCCGCACCATGGATCGTTCCGAGCGCATCCGCACCTACAACTTCCCGGAGTCTCGCGTTTCTGATCACCGCATTGGCTACAAGGCCAACAACCTGGACGCCGTCCTCGGCGGCGACCTGGAGGCTCTGTTCGCCGCGCTGAAGGAAGCCGACCGCGCTCGTCGCCTCGAGGCAGAAGGCTAGCTTCCGCTGCTCGGGGCAGAGGCAGGGTAGAACGTTGACCATCAACCAGGCAGTCCGCGAGGCCACTGCGCAGCTGGCCGCGGCGGGCATTGATTCCGCCGCGGTCGAAGCGCGCCTGCTGATGCGTTACCTGCTGGCGGAGCCAGGCGCTGCCGAGGCCGCTGGTGCCGGTGAAGCCACCGAGGCCGCCGCGTCCGCGCCCCGCGCCGCCGTGGATCCCGGCACCCTGTTCCTGCGCGCCGACGATCCCGCCCCGGCCGAATACGGCGCTTGGATCGCCCGCCGCGTCGCGCGCGAGCCCCTGCAACACATCGTCGGCTCCGCCCCCTTCTGCGGTATGGACCTCTTCGTCGAGCCCGGCTGCTTCGTTCCCCGCCCCGAAACCGAATTGCTCGCCGAATGGGCCGCGCGGTTCCTCGCCGGTCGCCCCACGCCGCGCGTGGTCGATCTGTGCTGTGGACCCGGCACGTTGGGGCTCGGGGTGTCTTTTCTTTTTGACGCCCCCATCTCCCTCATCGGCATCGACATCTCTCGCGCAGCGCTTCAGCTGGCCGAGAAGAACGCGGGGCTCGTTCCGCAGGCTAAAGCCAGGTTCATTCAAGCCGACCTGTCTGCCGATGGTCCCGTAGAGTTGTCAGCGATACCCGGTGCAGTCACCGCTAACCTCGAACCCGCGGACGTGGTTGTGTGCAACCCTCCCTATGTCCCGGAATCCACCGAAATTTCCCCAGAGGTCGCCGCGGACCCGCACGCTGCGGTCTTTTCCGGGGCAGACGGGCTGGAACTTATGCCACGGGTGCTGCAGTGGGCTGAGGCGCTGGGGCGCCGAGGTGCTGGCGTCGGTATCGAACACGACGATTCGAACGGCGCGCAGGTAGCGGCGATGATGCAGGAACGCGGGTGGAAAGAAGTGATTCAACACCGCGACCTGGCAGGTCGACCGCGCTTCGTGACCGCCCTGCTGCCGCAGTAATTCGGGCGTTGGGGTTAAGGTAGAGCACGTAATTAGAAAGCAAGGAAGGGCCGCTATGTCGAGAACCGTAGACGCAACCGATCCGCAGAACCGCGAGGCCGCGCTAGACGCCGCGGCGAACGCGGTATCCGGTGGGCGTCTGGTCGTGCTGCCTACAGATACGGTCTACGGCATCGGCTGCGATGCCTTCGACAACGAAGCCGTCGCCGCGCTACTGCGCGCCAAGGGGCGGGGCCCCGACATGCCCGTGCCGGTGCTTGTGCCGAGCTGGTCCACGATCGAGGGGCTCGTGCGCGAGTACACCTACAACATGCGCAAGCTCGTCGAGGCCTTTTGGCCGGGCGGACTATCCATGGTCGTCCACCAGGCTCCCAGCCTGCCGTGGAACCTGGGCGATACCAGAGGCACCGTGATGCTGCGCATGCCCAACCAGCCCATTGCGCTGGAACTGCTGGAGCGCACGGGGCCCATGGCCGTATCTAGCGCAAATATTTCCGGCCAGCCGCCGGCGACGAATGTGCAGATGGCCGAAGACCAGTTGGGTGCGGATGTGACGACCTATATCGACGGTGGGGAAGCGCACCACGGCGTGGCTTCCACCATCGTGGACCTTTCCTCCGGGCGGCCGCGCATCCTGCGTGAGGGCGCTGCGACCACCGAGCGGGTAGCAGAGGTACTGGGCATGAGCAGCGCGGAGCTGCGGGGAGACGTCTAATGGACGTACTTGCCCAGCCGACCATCGGCGCAGGAATTCCCCTGCGCGAGTTGGTGCTGGTGCTATTCGTCGCGTGCTCCGTGACCTACCTGGTCACGGGTGTGGTGCGATCGCTGATCTTGCGTTACGGGCGGATGGCCGCACCGCGCGAGCGTGACATGCACACGGTGCCCATGCCGCGCCTCGGCGGGGTGGCGATGTTCACGGGACTGGTGGTCGCGGTTGTTGTAGCCAACCAGCTGCCCGCATTGACGCGCGGATTTCCGCCGGTCACGCCAGATATGACGGCGGTCATCATAGCTGCCTTTGTCATCGTGGTTGTGGGCGTGGTGGATGACCTTTACGACATCTCCTGGGTGTTGAAACTCGGCGGGCAGGTCGTGGGTGCAGTGGTGATGAGCCTCATGGGTCTGAGCTGGTACCTGATCTACCTCCCCTTCGGGGACGGCACTACGTTGATCCTGGATCAAGTGCAGTCCACCATCCTGACCGCGCTGTTGACCGTGACGATCGTCAACGCCATGAACTTCGTCGACGGGCTGGATGGGCTGGCCGCGGGACTGGGAGCAATCGCGGCGGGCACGATCCTGATTTACTCGCTGACGATTCTGCACGACCAAGGCGGCACGGTAGCCGCCTATCCGCCGGCTATTATTTCCGCCGCGTTGGTGGGCATTTGCCTAGGATTCCTGCCACATAACTTCTCGCCCGCGCGCATCTTCATGGGGGATAGCGGTGCGATGCTGATCGGTGTGTTGTTGTCCGCGGCCTGCACGTCAGCTTCCGGGCGCATTAACGCCGCACTGTACGGTCCGGCGGACATGCTGGCACTACTGTCGCCCATGATCGTGGTGCTGGCCGCCCTGTCTATCCCGCTGCTGGATCTGGTGATGGCAGTGGTGCGACGCGTGTCCCAGGGCAAGAGCCCCTTTTCGCCAGACAAGATGCACCTGCACCACCGGCTGCTGCGCATTGGCCACACCCAGAAGCGCGTGGTTTTGGTTTTGTACACCTGGGTTGGGGTAGTGGCCTTTGGCGCAGTGGGACTGACCGTGCTGCCCCTGCACGTAATGGCAATCTCCTTCGGGGTGCTGGTTGTCCTGGCTACTGTGGCGACGATCGTGCCGCTGTGGCGGGAGAATCGGAAGTCAGACACGGCTCAGGTAAGCTAATCGCCATGAGTGACGCGACTGAGAACAACGGGGCCGCAGAGTTGCCCGAGCTCAACGACGTATCCGGGGCCGCCGACCACGCGGCTCCGCTAAAGGCAGCAATGCGCGCTGGCGCGCTCGCGCTGATTGTGCTGGGAGTGCTTTCGCTGCTGGTGTGGTGGTTGATTAGCGGCACCGCCGGTCTGTGGGGAGCCGGAATTGGCTGGTTAGTCGGCGGCGGATTCATGCTGCTGACTGTGGTGATTGTGCTGTTTAGCTCCAATACTTCGCCCACCGCCACGATGGGGCTGATCCTTGGCAGCTGGATCGTCAAAGCTGCGCTGCTGTTGGGAATTCTGTTCTTCTTGAAGGACAGGACTTTCTACGACACCCCGGCCCTGACCGTGACCGTTATGCTGAGTATGCTGGCCGTGCTGGTCATCGAAACCCTGGCCGTCACCCGTACGCAGAAGCTCTACATCAGCTAGCCAGTAGATAGCTGGTTGATAGTCGGTCGAGAGCCGGTAGTCAATCTTTGGCGCTGCTCGGAGGCACTGGCAGGAAGCAAAACATTGTTCAACCAAAAAGGTTGGATAACACGACCAAGTGGGGGGACCCACGGCGCGTCTCGCTTAGCGATTAGTGAATCAATACTGATATTGTTTTAGCGGGCCTTTTATTGGCACACGTATGTGTGAACAGTAGATACGGCACCGGCTGATTATGTAGGGACGTGCGACGGAGTCCCTCAATATCGGCCTAACTCTTCGAAAAGAGACCTCCATCGCACCGCAGTGATTCAATGCAATCTTGCGGCCCAATCACGGGAGAGAACGCTGAGCGTAACAACCTTGGCCATGAAGGGCGAATTCCACGTACCTTCATTGGAACACGAATTCTTCCCGGGGCAAGTGGATAGCGACCACCTGTGGTTCAGTGAGTTTGCTGGTGGAGCGTTTGCGCTCGACCGCCTCATGGTCATCCGTATTGTGATGATTCTTCTGGTCTCCGCATTCTTCTTCTTTGCAATGCGGAAGCCGAAGCTGATTCCGAGCGGCGTGCAAAACGTTGCTGAGTACTTTTTGGACTTCGTTCGGATTCACATTGCGGAGGATGTCTTGGGCAAGAAGGAGGGGCGCCGGTTCCTACCGATCATCGCCGCAATCTTCTTCACCGTCCTTGCCGTCAACATGTCGACGATCATTCCGTTCATGAACATTTCAGCCAGCGCTCGAGTGGGTCTGCCACTGGTGCTGGCTGTTGTTGCGTATATCGCATTCATTTACGCGGGTGTGAAGCGCTATGGCTTCGGCAAGTACATCAAGTCCTCGCTGATCATTCCTGGTTTGCCTTCTTGGCTCCACTTCATCGTGGCGCCGATCGAGGCATTCTCCACATTCGTCCTCCGTCCGGTAACGCTGACGATTCGTCTGATGGCGAACATGTTGGCTGGACACATCATCCTCGTCATGCTGTTCAGTGCCACGAACTTCTTCTTCTGGCAGATGAGCGGTTGGACTGCGGCTGCTGGCGGCACGATTATCTTCGCGATCGCCTTCACCCTGTTCGAGCTCATGGTGATCTTCCTGCAGGCGTACATCTTCGCCCTGCTGACCTCCGTGTACATCGAGCTGTCCCTCCACGCAGACGAGCACTAATTCGCCCCTTTTAAGTACTCAAAATGACTAAGCCGGACAACAATAGAAAAGCTGCAACCGGCTGGTTCTCAGAAAGGTAATGGAAACCAAATGAACGACATCTTCCTCATCGCGCAGGACACCACCACCAAGTTCCAGGGCTTCGGCACCATCGGCTACGGCCTGGCTGCTATCGGCTCCGCCATTGGTGTGGGTAACGTTGCAGGTAAGACCGCTGAGGCTATGGCTCGCCAGCCCGAGATGGCCGGCCAGCTGCGCACCACCATGTTCCTGGGTATCGCTTTCGCCGAGGCTCTGGCTCTGATCGGCTTCGTCGCCGGCTTCCTGTTCTAATTTCAGTGCGATTGGCCGCTCGTTAAGAGCACTTTCTAACCACCGCACCAGAATCGAAAGCTGGAGACTATGACGAACACCTTTTTGTTAGCAGCTGAGAAGCTGCCGATGGAGGAGTCGGTAAACCCGCTGCTTCCTCCGCTGTACGACATCGTCTGGTCCATCATTCCTTTTGCAGTCATCCTGTTTGTCTTCTGGAAGTTCGTACTTCCGAAGTTCCAGGAAGTGCTGAATCAGCGCGAGGATCAGATCGAGGGTGGCATTCGGCGCGCCGAATCCGCCCAGGCAGAGGCTAAGGCTGCCTTGGAGAAGTACAACGCTCAGCTTGCTGAGGCCCGCACTGAGGCCGCCCAGATTCGCGATGACGCCCGTTCCCAGGGCCAGAAGATCATTGCGGACATGAAGGCTCAGGCAACCGAAGAGTCCAACCGTATCGTCGAGTCGGGACACAAGCAGCTCGAGGCACAGCGTTCCGCTGTTGTTTCCGATCTGCGCAAGGAGATGGGCGAGAACTCCATCAACTTGGCTGAGCGCCTGCTGGGCGAGCAGCTGTCGGACGACGTAAAGCGCTCGGGCACCATCGATAACTTCCTCGCCGGACTGGATAACGTCGGCGCATCCGGGAAGTGATCGGTATGCACGCAGCGAGCCGAGAGGCAATTGAGCGCCTCGAAAAGACCCTGGACCAGGGTCTGAACGAGACCTCCGACAAAGTGGGCACCGGTGTAACCACCGGCACCGAGCTTTTCGACGTTGTCGATCTGCTCGACAGTGACCGCGGCCTGCGTGTCGCGCTGATCGATCCGGCGAGGGATGCCAACACCCGCGCGCAGCTGGCCAAGAGCCTGCTCGGCGGCAAGGTATCTGCCTCGACGGAAGAAATCGTGTCTGCTGCTGTATCCCAGACGTGGTCCAACACTCGCGATCTGCGCGACGGACTAGTCAAGCTGGGCCGCCTGGCCCTGCTGCGATCCGCCGACGCCCAGGGGCAGCAGGACCGCGTCGAAGAAGAACTGTTCCAGCTGGCTCGAGTCATCGAGCGCGAGCCGGAGCTGGAGCTGAAGCTGGCCGACCGCGCCGCATCCCCGGATGCTCGCCGCGACCTGCTGGCCAAGGTTCTGTACGGAAAGGTCACCTCTACGACCGAGGCTCTAGCGCTGCAGGCCATTGGCCGACTGCGCCAGCGTCCAGTCGAGGAGCTTGACTCTTTGACGGAAGAGGTAGCCGCACTGGAAGGGCGCACCGTAGCGCGCGTCCGTTCCGCAGCTGCCTTGGGTGAACAGCAGAAGTCGACTCTGTCGGACAAGCTGGAAAAGATTTACGGTCGCAAGATTGCGGTCCACTCCGAGGTTGATACCAGCCTCCTCGGCGGTGCCGTGATCCGCGTTGGGCACGAAGTTATCGACGGAAGCACTGCAGGTAACCTGCGGCGCCTCCGCGCGTCGATCGCTTAGGGCGTCAATAAAAAGACGTCACGGGCACAGCGAAACAGTCAGAATTAAAGACTAAAAAGACCGAGCAAGATAGTAAATGCTGGAAGACGAAACCGAGAGCAGGAAGAACATGGCGGAGCTGACGATCTCCTCCGACGAGATCCGTAGCGCGATTGCGAACTACACCTCGAGCTACTCCCCGGAGGCCTCCCGCGAGGAGGTCGGCGTGGTCACGGCGGCTGCAGACGGTATTGCCCAGGTAAGCGGCATGCCCTCTGTGATGGCTAACGAGCTACTCGAGTTCCCAGGCGGCGTGATTGGCGTCGCACAGAACCTCGACACCGACACCGTCGGCGTCGTGATCCTGGGTAACTTCGAGACCCTCAAGGAGGGCGACGAGGTCAAGAGGACCGGCGAGGTCCTGTCCATCCCGGTCGGGGAGAAGTTCCTCGGCCGCGTTATCAACCCACTGGGTCAGGCCATCGACGGCCTGGGCGACATCGAGTCCGAGGAAGAACGCGCCCTCGAACTCCAGGCGCCCTCCGTCCTGATGCGTCAGCCCGTCGAGGAGCCGATGCAGACCGGCATCAAGGCTATCGACGCAATGACCCCGATTGGCCGTGGTCAGCGCCAGCTGATCATTGGCGACCGCAAGACCGGTAAGACCTCGGTCTGCATCGACACCATCCTGAACCAGCGCGACAACTGGGCAACCGGCGACCCGAAGCAGCAGGTTCGCTGCATCTACGTTGCCGTCGGCCAGAAGGGCTCCACGATCGCTTCGATCCGGAAGACCCTGGAGGACCACGGCGCGCTGGAATACACCACCATCGTGGCAGCACCGGCATCCGACTCCGCCGGCTTCAAGTGGCTGGCACCGTTCACCGGCGCCGCACTGGGGCAGCACTGGATGTACCAGGGCAAGCACGTTCTGGTTATCTACGATGATCTGACCAAGCAGGCAGAGGCCTACCGTGCGATCTCCCTGTTGCTGCGTCGTCCGCCGGGCCGCGAGGCTTACCCGGGTGACGTCTTCTACCTGCACTCCCGTCTGCTGGAGCGCGCTGCGAAGCTCAACGATGAGCTGGGTGGCGGTTCCCTGACGGCACTGCCGATCATCGAGACGAAGGCAAACGACGTTTCCGCCTTCATTCCCACCAACGTTATTTCCATTACCGACGGTCAGGTGTTCCTGGAGTCCGACCTGTTCAACCAGGGCGTCCGACCGGCTATCAACGTTGGTGTGTCCGTCTCCCGTGTTGGTGGCGCCGCACAGACCAAGGGTATGAAGAAGGTTTCCGGCTCCCTGCGTCTGGATCTGGCCGCATACCGCGACCTGGAGGCCTTCGCAGCCTTCGCTTCCGACCTGGACCCGGCTTCCAAGGCACAGCTGGAGCGCGGTAAGCGCCTGGTCGAGCTGCTGAAGCAGAAGGAAACCCAGCCGCAGTCCGTCGAGGATCAGATGGTTTCCATCTACCTGGCTGGCGAGGGCGAGTTCGACGACGTTCCGGTCGAGGACGTTCGCCGCTTCGAGGCCGAGCTGCTGGAGACTCTGCACGCCAACCACAGTGGCGTGTACGAGCAGATCAAGGGTGGCACCCCGTTCAACGACGAGTCTAAGGCCGAGCTGGCCGGTGCTGTTCGCGACTTCAAGCAGGGCTTCCAGACCACCGATGGCACCCCCGTCATCAACGAGCCTGAGGCTCGTCCGCTCAGCGACGACGAGGTCTCGAAGTCTCAGATCACTGTCTCCCGCAAAGCAAAGTAACTGCGGAAGGTAAGTGAGCACAGTGACCACCAAGAACATTAATGAAACAGAAGGGAGGCGATAGTTATGGCTAGTCTTCGCGAGCTGAGGACACGCATCAAGTCCGTGAACTCAACCAAGAAGATCACGAAGGCCCAGGAGCTCATCGCCACCTCGAGGATCACCAAGGCCCAGGCACGCGTTGACGAGGCCGAGCCCTACGCGGATGAAATCACCCGCGTGGTTCAGCGCCTGGCTTCCGCCAGCACCCTGGATCACAAGATCCTGCAGGAGCCGGCAGACGCTTCCCGAGCTGCGATCCTCGTGGTTTCAAGTGACCGTGGCATGTGCGGTGGCTACAACAACAACGTCTTCAAGAAGACTGCAGAGCTGCGCAAGCGCCTGGAGAACGAAGGCAAAGACGTTGTTCTGTACGTCTCTGGTAACAAGGGAATTTCCTACTACAACTTCCGTGGTGAGGACATCGCAGGCTCTTGGTCGGGCTACTCTCAGGATCCCGACTATGCAGCTACCCACGATGTTCGCCGCCACCTGATTGATGGCTTTATCGCCGGTTCCGAAGGAACCGCCAAGTGGCGCGAGGGCCTCAATGTGGAAGAGGGTCAGGGAATTCAGGGATTCGACGAGGTACACATCGTGTACACCCGCTTCGTATCCATGCTGAGCCAGACGCCAGAGGCACACCGACTGTTGCCGATCGAGACTGTGGTTGAGGAAGAGAAGCTCGAACTCGGTGAGGACCTGGTTTCGGATAAGTCCGACCACGTCTCCGCCGACTACGACTTCGAACCCGACCCGGACACCCTGTTGAAGGCTTTGCTGCCGCAGTATGTCTCCCGTGGCATCTTCGCAGCAATGCTGGAGTCTGCGGCGTCGGAATCCGCAGCGCGTCGTACCGCGATGAGCGCCGCAACCGACAACGCAACCGACCTGGTCAAGCAGCTCTCCCGAGTTGCCAACCAGGCTCGTCAGGCCCAGATTACCCAGGAAATTACAGAGATCGTCGGTGGCGCATCCGCGCTCGCCGATAGCGGAGAAAGTGATTAAGTATGACTACAGCAAACATGGTTCAGCCTTCCGCTGAATCGGCTGTTGCGGGCCGCGTCGTGCGAGTTATCGGCCCGGTCGTCGACGTGGAGTTCCCGCGTGGCCAGCAGCCAGCACTGTTCAACGCACTGACCGTCGAGGTTGACCTCGAGGCAGTGGCAAAGACCATCACCCTGGAGGTTGCACAGCACCTCGGGGACAACCTCGTGCGCGCCGTGTCCATGGCCCCCACCGACGGCCTGGTCCGCGGTGCAGAGGTCACCGACACCGGTAAGCCGATTTCCGTGCCCGTCGGTGACGTCGTCAAGGGCCACGTCTTCAACGCCCTGGGCGACTGCCTGGACGAGCCGGGCCTGGGCCGCGACGGCGAGCAGTGGGGCATCCACCGCGAGCCGCCGGCATTCGACCAGCTCGAGGGTAAGACCGAGATCCTGGAAACCGGTATTAAGGTCATCGACCTGCTGACCCCGTACGTGAAGGGCGGCAAGATCGGCCTGTTCGGTGGTGCAGGTGTGGGTAAGACGGTTCTCATCCAGGAGATGATTACCCGTATTGCCCGTGAGTTCTCCGGTACCTCCGTGTTCGCCGGTGTTGGTGAGCGTACCCGTGAGGGCACCGACCTCTTCCTGGAAATGGAAGAGATGGGCGTGCTGCAGGATACCGCGCTTGTGTTCGGCCAGATGGACGAGCCGCCGGGAGTCCGTATGCGCGTGGCTCTGTCCGGTCTGACCATGGCGGAGTACTTCCGCGATGTTCAGAACCAGGACGTGCTGCTGTTCATCGACAACATCTTCCGTTTCACCCAGGCCGGCTCTGAGGTTTCGACCCTGCTGGGTCGTATGCCTTCCGCCGTGGGCTACCAGCCCACCCTGGCTGATGAGATGGGTGTGCTGCAGGAGCGTATTACCTCGACCAAGGGTCGTTCTATTACCTCCCTGCAGGCCGTGTACGTGCCGGCCGATGACTACACCGACCCGGCACCGGCTACGACCTTCGCCCACCTGGATGCGACCACCGAGTTGGATCGTTCCATCGCCTCGAAGGGTATTTACCCCGCAGTGAACCCGCTGACCTCTACCTCTCGAATCCTCGAGCCGGGTATCGTCGGCGAGCGTCACTACGAGGTTGCCCAGCGCGTGATCCACATCCTGCAGAAGAACAAGGAGCTGCAGGACATCATCGCCATCCTGGGTATGGACGAGCTCTCGGAAGAGGACAAGATCACCGTTCAGCGCGCACGTCGCCTGGAGCGCTTCCTGGGCCAGAACTTCTTCGTTGCGGAGAAGTTCACCGGCATCCCGGGCTCCTACGTGCCGCTGGCCGACACGATCGATGCTTTCGAGCGCATCTGCGACGGCGAGTTCGACGCTTACCCGGAGCAGGCCTTCAACGGTCTGGGTGGCCTGGACGATGTCGAGGCCGCTTACAAGAAGATGACCGAAAAGTAAGGGGTTAAGCACATGGCTGAGATTGCCGCACAACTGGTTTCCGTGGAACGTCCGCTGTGGGTTGGAACCGCAACGTCCGTTACCGCGCAGACCACTGAGGGCGAGATCGGCGTGCTCCCTGGTCACGAGCCCCTGCTCGGCCAGCTGGTCGAGAACGGCGTCGTTACCATTCGGACCAACACCGGTGAGAAGCTGGTCGCGGCGGTACAGGGCGGGTTCCTGTCCGTGTCCGACAAGAAGATCACCATCCTGGCGGATTCTGCAACGTGGGCTAACGAGGTCGACGTTGCGGATGCCGAGGCTCGCGTACAGTCCGCTGAGACTGAGCACGAGAAGGCCGTCGCCGAGTCCGAGCTGCGCGCTGTGAAGCGTTTGGACGCAAGCTAGAACTAGCTTTTAAGTCCCTTTTAAAACGGGTCCCGCTTAATTCTTAAGCGAGATCCGTTTTGCTTTATCTAAAACCCCTCCATGCCTGTAGGTTAAATGTATGGCGTGGTTGTTGTATTTCCTTGCGGCGGTGGCGCTGTTCGTTGTCATCGCTGTGCTGTGGCGTTTTTTTACGCTGCGTTCCCAGGGCTATCCCGTGGTTGTGCGACGCCTGCCGAATTCCGATGGCAGGCATTGGCGCCACGGGATTTTGAAGTATTCGGGCCAGGCCGCGAAGTTCTATAAGTTGCGTAGCCTGCGCCCCGCCTCCGACGTTGTGTTGACCCGCCTGGGCACCAGCATCGTGTCCCGCCGAGACATCACGCCGCGCGAGTCGGCTTTCCTAGAGGATCACGTCCACGTCGTTGAGGTCGTTCACCGCAGTACTCACTGGGAGATCGCCCTGGATAGCTCCGGCGATACTGCCCTGGTTTCGTGGTTGGAATCCGCGCCCTCCGAGCGCCGCATACCCCGTCATTGATTCGCCGTTGGCCGCAGTAGCGTAGGCTGAACAACCATGCGCTTAGTCATTGCTCGCTGCTGTGTCGATTACGTTGGTCGTCTGGAGGCTCACCTGCCTCCCGCCGATCGCTTGATCCTGATCAAGGCTGATGGTTCCGTTTCGATCCATGCCGACGATCGCGCGTACAAACCGCTCAACTGGATGATGCCGCCGTGTTCCCTCGAGGTTGTCGAGGCTAACTCTTTTGATGGTGGTGACGCCCCTACGGAGTATTCGGAACTAGAGAACGAAGGGGTCGAGCAGCTGTGGATCGTCACGAATCCAAAGGGGGAGCAGCTGCGAATCCAGATCTTCGAGATCTTCTCAGATACGGAGCACGACCTGGGGGAGGACCCGGGTCTGGTTAAGGATGGCGTGGAGGCGCACCTGCAGGAGCTACTGGCGGAGCAGATCGAGATTTTGGGCGAAGGCTTCTCTTTGGTCCGCCGCGAGTACCCGACGGCGATTGGTCCGGTGGACATCCTGTCCAAGGACTCGACGGGCGCCACGGTGGCGGTGGAGATCAAGCGCCGCGGTGGCATCGACGGCGTGGAGCAGTTGACCCGCTACGTGGAGCTGTTGAACCGCGACGAACTCCTAGCCCCGGTGCAGGGCGTGTTCGCCGCGCAGGAGATCAAGCCGCAGGCCCGCACACTGGCGGAGGATCGCGGTTTCCGGTGCGTTACCCTGGACTATGAAGCAATGCGGGGAACGGATTCCTCGGAACTGCGGCTTTTCTAGAAAGCCAGCTTTGGCCTTAAACCGGCGATCATTTTCGCCCGCGCGGTGCGTGGGTTGCCAAGCAGAAAGGACACTTCAAGGTGACTAATCCTTCCAATATCCCTCCGTCGCGTTTCGTGGCCGGGGCTGTGGATCTGGGTGCGGTTAAGCAGCAAGCTGAGCAGCGCGCGCAGGCGCAGGCCGCACAAGCTCAGGCGGCCCAGGCGGCTCAGTCGGCTCAGACTGCACGGGCGCAGGGAGCACCCGGCCAGCCGAGCGCAGGCGCCCCGGGCGCTGCAGGGCCTGTGACTTTCGTTAGCACGATCACCCCAGAAAACTTCGAGTTTGACCTGGTGGTGCGCTCTACCCAGGTGCCGGTGGTGGTGTTGCTCGGCTCCGCCCGTTCGGAGGCTTCGGAGCAGATGCGCCAGGACTTCACCAACCTGGCCGAGTCCCAGCAGGCGCCCACAAAGTGGCTGTTCCGCTATGTGGATGTGGATGCCACCCCGGAGGTCGCTCAGGCCTTCGGCGTGCAGGCGATCCCGACCGTCATCGCGCTGGCCGCTGGTCGCCCGCTGACCAACTTCGAGGGCGGCCAGCCCGCCGCCCAGCTGCACGGCTGGGTCGATGCGGTCGTGCAGGCTGTAGACGGCAAACTGCGCGGTCTGGCGCCGGAGGAGGACCCGGCCAACGCGACCGGTGGTGGCGTTGGTGCGGGCGCGGACGCTGCTAACCCAGATCCGGACGCAGGCGATCCCCGCTTGGTTGCGGCCGCCGAGAAGCTAGAGCAAGAGGACTATGCGGGCGCCATTGAGGAGTATGACGCCATCCTTGCCCACCCCGCACAGGCCAACGAAGAGCTCGTAGCCGAGGCCCGCGCGGCGCGTGCCAACGCCTTGTTGATGCAGCGACTGTCCATGGGCGGGGACGAGTTCGCGGAATCCGATCGTCTGCTGCTGGCCGGGGACAAGCCCCAGGCTTTCGACCTGCTGATCGAGGAGCTGCGCCCCTCCGCCGAGGGAAGCGCGGATCACAAAAAGCAGGCGAAGGCTCGCCTGCTCGAGCTATTCAGCCTTTTCGACCCGGCGGACCCGGAGGTTATCGCGGGCCGCACCCGCATGGCCTCCGCGCTGTTCTAGACGCCATCGCCAGCCAGGCGCGCGGGCGGCGCAAGCACCGGCGCTGACGCTCGCCACCTCAGGCGCGACACTCGCCGCCGTGGCCGCGAGTGCTGAGCCGGGCTTAGCCCTCCAGCACGAACCAACGCGCGGAGTGCGCCGGGATCTGCAGCACGGCGGAAGTGGCCATGCCGTGCGAACCGGTGTCTTCGGTGTGCAGATCACCGCTGACGCGCCCGGCGCCCTCGTACTGCACATCGTCCGTATTCAGTACCTCGCGCCACGTTCCGGCCCGCGGCAGGCCGATGCGGTAGTTCTCCTGGGTTGTGCCCGAGAAGTTAACGACGCACGCCAGTTCGCGCCCACGGTGGCGTCGAATGAAGGAAAGAACGTTATTGGTCGAGTCGTCGCTGGCGATCCACTGGAAGCCCTCCGGGGAGTGGTCCTGTCCCAGCGCGGGCTCGGAGTGGTAGAGCTTATTTAGCTGGCTAGTCAGGGCGCTGAGGCCGCGGTGGTATTCGCCCTCCCAGCCTTCCATGTCCTGCCAGTCCAGGCCGCGGGACTCGTTCCACTCCTTAGTCTGCCCCCATTCCTGTCCCTGGAACAGCAGCTTCTTGCCCGGGTGCGCCCACATGAAAGCCAGGTAGCTGCGCACCATGGCGGCCTTGTCCCAGGCGGAACCGGCGGGCATGCGCGACCACAGGGTGCCCTTGCCGTGCACGACCTCGTCGTGGCTGATCGGCAGCACATAGTTCTCGGAGTAGGCGTAGACCATGGAGAACGTGATCTCGTTGTGGTGGTAGCTGCGGTAGGCCGGGTCGCGCTGGATGTACTCCAGGCTGTCGTGCATCCAGCCCATATTCCACTTCAGGCTGAATCCCAGGCCGCCCTCGTGGGTGGGGGCTGTCACGCCGGGCCAGGAAGTCGACTCTTCGGCGATCGTCAGCGAGCCCGGGCATTCGCGGTGCACGGTGGCATTCATTTCCTTCAGGAACTCCACGGCATCCAGGTTCTCGCGTCCACCGAACTCGTTGGGCAGCCAGTCATCGCGGGAGTAGTCCAGATACAGCATCGAGGCCACGGCATCCACGCGCAGGCCGTCGATGTGGAACTCCTTGCACCAGTACAGAGCGTTGGCCACCAGGAAGTTGCGGACCTCGTTGCGGCCGAAATCGAAGACGTAGGTGCCCCAGTCCGGCTGCTCGCCGCGGCGGGGATCGGGGTGCTCGTAGCAGGCCTCGCCGTCGAAGCGGCCCAGCGCCCAGCCGTCCTTGGGGAAGTGCCCGGGAACCCAGTCCATGATCACGCCGATGCCGGCGCGGTGCAGCGAGTCTATGAGGTAGCGTAGATCGTCCGGCCCGCCGTAGCGGTTATTCGGCGCGTAGTAGCTGGTGACCTGGTAGCCCCACGAGGGTTCGAAGGGGTGCTCGGACACACCCATCAGCTCTACGTGGGTGTAACCCAGGTTCTGTACGTATTCCACCAGCTCCACGGCCAGGTCCCGGTAGCTGCGCCCCTTGCGCCAGCTGCCCAGGTGCATCTCGTAGATGCTCATGGTCTCGTCAACGCCGGTCGCGGCGCGGTGAGCCATCCATTCGTCGTCGGACCAGGTGAACTCGCTGTCGGCCACCACGATGGAGGCGGTAGCGGGGGCGGGCTCAGCCAGGCGTGCCATCGGATCGGCCTTATCTAGGCGCACGCCGTCACCGGTGGTGATGGAGAACTTGTAGCGGGCACCGGCGCCTACCCCCGGAAGCCACAGCTCCCAGATTCCGCTGCTGCCCAGCGCACGCATGGGGTGTTGGTTGGCGTTCCAACCGTTGAAGTCGCCGATCACGGACACTCCCGCGGCGTGCGGTGCCCATACGGAAAACGCCACGCCGCCGTCCACTGGGTGCGCGCCGAGGACCTTCCACAGCTCTTCGTGGCGACCCTCACCGATGAGGTAACGATCCAGGTCGCCAACCGTAGGCAGGTGGCGGTAGGGATCCTCCAGGGTGGAGGTGTTGCCACCGGCCCAGGTGACTTCGAAGGTGTAGGTGTCCACGAAGTAGTCCACGTTCACACTGAACAGCGCCGGGTATTCCTCCGCCGGCGCCATCGGCAGAGGCTCGCCACCGTTGATGCGTACGGCCACGGATTCCGCCCCGCATTGCACGGTACGGATGGTGGTGGTTCCGTCGCCGTCGTCGTGTGCTCCTAGTACATCGTGTGGAGCGTGGTGCCTACGTTCTGCGAGCCGGTGGTAATCGTGGTTCATACCCGACGATTCTACCTGCGGGGATCGTATTCTTCCTGGGCTCGCATGCATACGCGCTCGCGCTCACCCTCACCAAGGGTGGGCAGGCGGAAGATGTGCGCCACCTGGAAATCCGGGTCCAGTCGCACGTAGTTGTTGGCGCCCCAGGTGTAGGTTTGGTTGGTCGGTAGGTCGGTGACCTCGAAGTGCGCGTCTTCCGGCTTGCCCAGGCCAAGAGCCTCGGTATCCAGGTTCACGGATCCCTCGACGATCGCGTTCGGGTTCAGGTTCACCACAACCAGGACCGCATTGCCGGTCACACCGTCGACCTTCGAATACGCGATGAGGTCGTCGCTCGTCGTTTCGTGCAAGCGCAGGGTGCGCTGTTGCTGTAGTGCCGGGTTTTCTTGACGCCACAGGTTCAGATCCCTGATCCATTCAGCGCAGTTGTCGACGGAGTAGTCGCGCGGGCGCAGCTCGTACTTCTCGGAGTCCAGGTACTCTTCCGAACCTGCGTGGACCGGTGTGGATTCGTAGATCTCAAAGCCGGAGTACACGCCCCACAGTGGGGACATGGTGGAGGCCAGGGCAGCACGGATGGCGAACATCGCCCGGCCACCGGTCTGCAGGGATTCGTGCAGAATGTCCGGAGTGTTGACGAACAAGTTCGGGCGGAAAACGTCGGCGTAGTTGGCGATGTCCCCGGCGAACTCTTCCAGTTCTGCCTTGGTGGTCTTCCACGTGAAGTAGCTGTAGGACTGCGTGAAACCGGCCTTGGCCAGGCCGTACAGGCGCGCCGGGCGAGTGAAGGCCTCGGAGAGGAAGACCACGTCCGGGTCGGTGGCGTGGATCTCGGCGATCAGCCACTGCCAGAAATTAGCGGGTTTGGTGTGCGGGTTATCCACGCGGAAGATTCGCACGCCGCGGCCTATCCATAGGCGCACGACCTTCAGCACTGCGTGGTACAGCCCCTCGGGGTCGTTGTCGAAGTTCAGCGGGTAGATGTCCTGGTACTTCTTCGGCGGGTTCTCCGCGTAGGCGATGGTGCCGTCCGGCAGTACGGTGAACCATTCTGGGTGTTGCTGCGCCCACGGGTGGTCGGGGGCGCACTGCAGCGCCAGATCCAGAGCCACCTTCAGCCCCTGGTCGTTGGCCGCCGCGACGAAATCCTCGAAGTCCGCGACAGTGCCCAGGCTCGGGTGGACGGCCTCGTGTCCGCCATCCTTGGAGCCGATAGCCCACGGAGAGCCGACGTCCTCCGGGGTGGGGGTCAGAGTGTTGTTCTTGCCCTTGCGGTTGATCTCGCCGATCGGGTGGATTGGCGGCAGGTACACCACGTCGAAGCCCATGCCCGCGATGCGCGGCAGGTCGGCAGCTGCGGTGGCGAAAGTGCCGTGCACCGGGTTGCCCTCGGCATCCCAACCGCCGGTGGAACGGGGGAACATCTCATACCACGCGCCCACACCAGCGGTCTTTTCCTCCACCAGCACGTGGAACTCCGGACCACGGGTCAGCAGGTCGCGCAGCGGGCGCTTCTCCAACGCTTCGCGCACCTCGGCGGACAGGGCGGTGGCAAGGCGTTCGTCGACGCTCAAGGATTCATCACGCAGCTGTCCCGGAACGGAGGCCACCAGCTCGCGGTGCTTGCGGGAAGCTTTTTCCGACGCCCGCTCGAACAGCCGCGCGCCGACCTCAAAATCGTTCGCCAGGGCTTGTGCATCCTGACCCGCGGCTACCTTCTTGGTGATTGCGTTGAACCATGTGGCAGCTGGATCCGACCAGGCGTCAACACGAAAGGTCCACATACCCGGCACATCAGGAACGAACACGGCATGGCGACGGTCGACGTCATCAGGGTCGGGCGACATGGTGATCTTCGCGCGACCGCCCTCGGCGCCGGCGGGGCGGCGGACGACAAGGGTGGCAGATATAGCATCGTGCCCCTCGCGCCAGACGCTGGCGCTGACCGGAAAGACCTGGCCGACGATGGCCTTGGCGGGGGTAGCTCCGTGGGAGATAACGGGGGAGATGTGGTCGATGCCGAGGCGGCCGGTCATGGGGGAAGCTCCTTCAAATGGCAGTTGGTGAATCCGTAGGCAGTTGGTGTTGGTGCTTACACAGCAAGCCTATGTTGTTGGCACACTTCGCGCGGATTATGAGGCACCATGGGGGAGTGAGCGACAATGTGACGAACCTGATTTCCACCCCGGCAACCGCCCAGGTCGACGAGGACGACCTGATCATCAACATGCGCGGCGTATCCGTCGTACGCGACGGTCGGGCGATCCTGGCGCCGATGGACTGGCAGGTAGAGCTGGACGAACGCTGGATCATCGTCGGCCCGAACGGCGCGGGCAAAACCACCCTCATGCGCCTGGCCTCGGCACAGATGTTCCCGACCACCGGCACGGTGAAGCTGGTGGGCGAACAAGTAGGCAAGGTGGATCTGCGTGAGTTGCGCACCGCGATTGGCATGAGTTCCTCCGCGCTGGCGCAGCGCGTGCCGGGGGAGGAGAAGGTCGCGGACATCGTCATCTCTGCCGGCTACGACGTGATGGGCCGCTGGCGCGAAGACTACGACGAGATGGACTACGAGCGCGCCATCGAAATCCTGGAAAGCGTCGGCGCCTACCACCTGGCCGAACAGACCTGGCGGACCCTCAGCGAGGGCGAACGCAAGCGGGTGCTGATCGCCCGCGCCCTGATGAACGACCCCGAACTGCTGCTGCTGGACGAGCCAGGTGCGGGGCTGGACCTCGGCAGTCGCGAGGACTTGGTGGCGCTGCTGTCCGATCTAGCGGCGGACGCGGACTCCCCGACGATCGTGATGATCACCCACCACGTAGAGGAAATCCCACCGGGATTCACCCACGCGCTGCTGCTGGACGAAGGGGAAGTCGTCGCCCAGGGAATCCTGGAAGACGTAATGACCAGCGAGAACCTGACCCGTACCTTCCACCAGCCAATCGAAGTTAAGCACGAGGACGGCCGCTGGTTCGCCCGCCGCAGCCGCAGCCGCCGGGGCAGCCACCGTTCGCGCGGGGATCAATAGCGGGAAGATCGGTAGACTCTGCCCCATGAAGGAAAACCGTTTGGGCCCAGTGCAGCCACGCCACGCGTCAACGGTGATTCTGTTGCGCGATACGTTGTCGGGGATCGAGGTGTACGTCCAGGAGCGCGCCTCGACCATGAAGTTCTGCGCAGAAATGACGGTTTTCCCAGGCGGCGGGGTGGATTCCCGCGATATGCCGGGTGACGTGGACGGCGATGGCCACATGTCCCCGGCCATCAACTGGCAGGGCGCGGAGGTCAAGTGGTGGGCCAAGCGCCTGCAGAAGCCGGAATCCATGACCCGCGCCCTGGTTTGTGCGGCGGTGCGTGAGACCTTCGAGGAAAGCGGCACGTTGCTGGCCACCCACCGCGATGGCTCGCCGGTGGAGGACACGACCCCCTACCAGGAAGAGCGCAAGTTGCTGGAAAACCACCAGCTGAGCTTCTCCGACTTCATGAGCAACAACGACCTGGTCCTGCGCTCCGATCTGCTGCGCCCCTGGGCAAACTGGGTCACCCCGGTGGAACAGCCGATTCGCTACGATACGGCCTTCTTCGTCGCCGCCATGCCGGAAGGCCAGCAGACGAGTGCTGGCACCCCCGAGGCGACGTCGACGGGTTGGTTCCGCCCCTCCACGCTGTTGGATGGTTGGCGCTCCCGCAAGATCTCCCTGATGCCGCCGACGTGGGCGCAGCTGAAGCTGTTGGATACCTTCCGCACGGTCGAAGAGGTCCTGGATTTTTCCTCCAACCTCTCCGTCGACCCCGTGTTGGCCGAACCTGTCGACGAGCCGTACATGGCCGAGTACTACCTGATGGAACAGCAGATGTACGGCGCGCCCGCCCGCCAGTTCGCGCCGGGCATGAAGTT
This sequence comes from Corynebacterium sp. LK28, assembly GCF_014335105.1. Lineage (NCBI taxonomy): Bacteria > Bacillati > Actinomycetota > Actinomycetes > Mycobacteriales > Corynebacteriaceae > Corynebacterium > Corynebacterium sp. LK28. Next base: position 259,391 of record NZ_PDGZ01000012.1, read on the forward strand.
CGCGGTCGACCCAGCTGACCTTCCCACCAACCCCTTCGCCAGCCGCCCCCATTCCTACGAGCAGTAGGTGCGCATAGGACATGGCCTTTTCTTCTGCCGAGCTGTCTTTTCTGCTCGCCGATTGCGCCGCTGGCTCGCCCCTTATTAATGACGCCACCACGTACCAGCTGACCAAGAAGTCACTGGTGCAGGACCTTTCCCAGCTGCGCAAAGCTCACGGCGAAAACGCCCGCGCCCTGGTGGAGCTAGTACAGGCCCGCCGGGCAGGAAAGCTGCCGGAGGACTGGCTAATGGATAGTGAATCCACCCAACAGGCCACCCCGCCGATCGTGGCGGCCTGGCGCGCTGAAGTGCTGAAGGGTGCCGGGGTGGAAGCTGCCGTGGACGTCACTTGCAGCATCGGCACCGAGTTGCACGCGCTGGCTGAAGCAGGGCTGCGCGTGCTGGGCGGGGACCTGGACCAGCAGCGCCTGCGCATGGCGCGTTTCAATATGCCGGAGGTTCCGGTGGTGCGCATGGATGCGCTGCGCCCGGCCTTCGCGTTCGCGGGTGCCCATAAATCGGGTGTGGTCGTGGCGGATCCGGCACGGCGCAACTCCTCGGGGCGCATCGCCAAACTGGAGGATCTGCAGCCGCCGCTGCCGGAGCTCATGGACTGCTACGACAACTTGGTGGTCAAGTGTGCCCCGGGGATCGACTACTCCGAGTTCGACGGCCATGTGGAGGTCGTGTCCGTCGATGGGGGAGTAAAGGAGACCTGCCTGTACTCACCCGGCATCCTTGGGCGGGGGCGCCGGGCGGTGGTGATGGGGGCGTCATCAGTTAAAGAAACAGTGAGCAGCGACGACCCCGAGACCGATCGTGTGGGCGCGGCAGGGCGCTACATCGTGGACCCCGACGGTGCCATCGTGCGCGCCGGGCTGGTGCGCCAGTATGCGGCGCGGCACGGGCTGTGGCAGCTGGACCCGCACATCGCGTATCTGACCGGCGACGAGCTGCCCGCGGGCGTGCGTGGGTTCGAGGTTCTAGAAGAGGTGCCGCTGAAGAAAGCGCGACCCGCGTTGGTGGGGCTGGGCGCGAAGAGCGTGGAGATCCTCGTGCGGGGCGTGGACGTGGATCCGGACGAGCTGCGGAAGAAGTGGAAGTTAAAGAAGGGCGCGGGCAGTGCGGGCGCTACTCACAGTGGCGCCAGCGCGGCGGATTCCGGGTTCTCTGTGGTGGTTACTCGCGTCGGTGAGGGCGGCGCGGCGAAGGCTGTGGCCTACATTTGCCGAGCACGCCACTGCTCGCGGGGGTAGTTCTAAAACAATATAGGAAAGTTGTGGCGATGATCACCCGGTGGTAGGTACTATGGTGCCAAATCACAATACCCAAGCAGGAAGGTCAACGAATGTCGAACATCGTTGTTCTGGTTAAGCAGGTGCCGGACACCTACTCCGAGCGCAAGCTCACCGACGATGACTTCACCCTCGACCGCGACAGCGCAGACGCTGTCCTGGACGAAATCAACGAAAACGCTGTGGAGGCTGCACTGCAGCTGAAGGAAGCTGACAGCTCCCGTAACGTCATCGTCCTGTCCGTCGGCCCGGAGCGCGCAACCGAGGCGCTTCGCAAGGCACTGTCCCTGGGCTGCGACGAAGCCAAGCTGGTTGTCGACGAGAACCTGGCTGGCTCCGACGCACTGGGCACGGCATGGACCCTGTCCAACGCTCTGAACCAGATCGAGGACATCGAGCTGATTATCGCCGGTAACGCCTCCACCGACGGTGGCGCTGGCTCCGTTCCGGGTCTGCTGGCTGAGTACCGCCAGATCCCGGCTCTGACCCACATGGAAGAGCTGAACGTTGAGGGTGGCAAGGTCACCGGTAAGCGCGTCACCGAAGAGGGCGTGTTCGGCCTGGAGGCTCCGACCCCGGCCATCGTGTCTGTGACTGAGAAGTCCAACACCCCGCGCTTCGCTGCCTTCAAGGGCATCATGGCTGCCAAGAAGAAGACCATCGAAGAGCTGTCTCTGGGCGAGATCGGCGTGGACGCTGCAAACGTTGGCCTGGCAAACGCCACCACCTCCGTTTCTGCTTCCACCCCGAAGCCGCCGAAGTCGGCTGGTGAGATCATCAACGACGAGGGCGAGGGCGGCAAGAAGCTGGTCGAGTTCCTGGTCAAGGAAAAGCTGGTTTAAGGGAAGTAGGGATTTAAGGACATGACCAACGTACTAGTACTGGTTGAGCACGGTGAGGGTCAGCTGAAGAACTCCACCGTCGAGCTGATCACCGCTGCACGCGTGTTCGGCACCGTCGGCGCCGTTGTTGTTGGCGCTCCCGGCACCACCGAGAAGCTGCAGGGCGCCCTGGCCGAGGCTGGCGCAGAGACCATCTACGCCGCAGAGTCCGATCAGGCAGAGTCCCTGCTGATTACCCCGGAGGTCGACGCACTGTCCGGCCTGGCAGCACAGCTGCAGGTTCCGGTCGTCGTATCCGCTACCGCAACGGGCAACGAGGTTGCCGGCCGTGTTGGCGCCCGCGTTGCTTCCGGTGTTCTGTACAACACCAACAACATCACCGCTGAGAAGACCGCTGAGATCAGCATCTTCGGTGGCGCTTACACCGTTACCGCTTCCGCCGCTGGCGCTTCCCCGGTCTTCACCCTGGCACCGGGCTCCCTGGATCCGGAGCCGCAGGCTGCTGCTGGCAACGTCCAGCAGGTTGAGCTGCCGGCCGCTGGCCCGACCGCCGTTACCATCACCTCCTTCGCACCGGCTGAGGCCGGCGACCGTCCGGATCTGACCGAGGCCAACATCGTGGTCTCCGGTGGTCGTGGCGTGGGCGGCCCGGAGGGCTTCACCGACGTTGTCGAGCCGCTGGCCGACGTCATGGGCGCTGCTGTTGGTGCTTCCCGTGCGGCTGTGGACGCCGACTACTACCCGGGCAAGTTCCAGGTCGGTCAGACCGGTGTTACGGTCTCCCCGAACCTGTACATCGCACTGGGCATCTCCGGCGCTATCCAGCACAAGGCTGGTATGCAGACCTCCAAGACCATCGTCGCTGTGAACAAGGACGAAGAGGCTTCCATCTTCGAGATCGCAGACTTCGGTGTTGTTGGCGACCTGTTCAACGTTGCACCGCAGGCTACCGAGGAGCTGAAGAACCGCAAGTAGTTCTTCGCCCTAGGCTTTAAAGCCGCCCTGTCGCCTCTACTGGCGCGGGTGGCAGCCATTAGCCGGCGCCCTTTCGCTTAGCTTTACGCTGGCGAGAGGGCGCCGGTTTTTCTTGCGCCCCGTTCGGCGCTACGCGTCCTGCTGCCGGATGTAGTCGTCCATGTACGGCAGCGTGAAACGCACGTGGCCGAATCCCGCCGGCTCGATCAGATCGCGCGTGATCAGGCGGCTACGCCAGGTGGATAGGCCCCTCGGCTCCACGCCCAGGTGGGCGGCGATGTCTCCGGTTTTGGCAGTTCTTGTCTCAGGGTTCGTGGTCGTTGCCGATTCTGGTTCGCGCACCCCCTCGTCGGCAATAATCGCAGCCATCGCGCGGAGGAAGTTCATTTCCCCCTCCGGCAGGCGGCTGAGTGCGGGCCGGTGAACGTGGCTAGTCATGCGGTCGATAGCCCGCTGGGAGGCAGTCTCCACGTGTGCGGCTTCGATGGTGCCCGAACTGTCGATCCCGGCAGCAGCCCAGGACAGTGCGCCAACCACTTGGATGAGGTAAGGGTATCCGCGGCACATGTCGGTGGCGCGGATTAGGGCGTCATCAGTAAAAGGGCGACCAGAATCCGCGGCGGTGATGGCGAGGGTCTTCGAGACTTCCTCGGTGGGCACCGCGTGGAGGTCTACGCGGAAAGCGCGGCGGAGAAACGTGGTGCCCTCGTGCTGCAGTAGCGTGTCCACGCCGTGAGGCAGGCCCGCGCAGACCAGGGCAATGTCGCGCTCGTCGCGCATGAGGTCCTGGACCGCGGTGGCCAGTCGGTGGAGTTGGTCGAGGTCGGCGGATTGCAGCTCGTCGAGGGTGATGAGGATGCCGGCGCCCGTGATCGCGTCGGAGAGCTCGCGCAGGCGGGTGATGAGTGTCGGCACACTGCGGAGTTCCTCGGCCCGCGAGTGCGCTTCCGTGCGGAAGCTGCCCACGCCGGTTATGGAGGCCCCGGAGAGCTTGCGCTCCGGGGGCTGCTCGATACTTGTAATGGCGGTGGGGATAGTCGTTTCGACCAGCTCGGAGATCATGTCGCTATTCGGGTAGGCGCGCAGGACGATCCAGCCCTGGGTGCGGGCCTTGTCCTCGATCTCGTTGAGCAGTACCGTTTTACCCACACCACGTAGACCACTGGCCAAGATCGTGCGGTGCGGGGAGCCGGGGCCCTCGGCGAGGCTGAGCTCGAAATCCTGCAGCAGCTCTGCTCTGCCTGCCAGGTAGTACGGCGACGTGCCGAAGCTGGGGCGGAAGGGGTTGCGCGGGCCGGGTACGGTGGCTTGGTATGAGGGTTCGGACATGCTTCACACCATAGTGAAAAGCCTGGCGTTTTTGTTAGATCTGTTAGATTCTGGTGGGCTTGTTAGAAGTGTTAGATCCGGAATCTTTCGATCCGGCTGTCCCCTTGTCTTTGCGTCGAGGGAAGTAGGGTAGGGGACGTGAACATGGAAAACCACGCAGCGAAGAGCCCGGCGCCCGGCACGTCGGCTGATGTGACGGGCGGCGCAGGTACTGGTGGCGCGGAACCCGGCGGAGCAGCTGCGCAGGGACGCCTGTACGTGGACAACGCGGCGTCCCAGGCGCTGCGGCCCGAAGCGCAGGAGGCGATGGATCGCGCTGCGGGGCTGCTGAACCCCGCAGGCCAGTACAAGACCGGCCGCGATGCCCGTCGCAGCCTCGAGGACGCCCGCGAGCAGATCGCCGAACTCCTCGGCGCGGATGCAGCTGAGGTGATCTTCACCGGCTCCGGCACGGAGGCCGACAACATCGCCATCCAGGGGCTCGCGTTTGGATCGAAGGCCCACCGGGGCGCGCACGTGATCGCCAGCTCCGACATTGAACACCCCGCCGTGGTCGAGTCCGTCGATTGGCTCACCGCGGGGCCGCTCGACCTGGGGTTTGAGCGTGCGGTCCTTCCTGTGGACGCCGCCGGTCGCATCCGTGCCGAAGACTGGATTGCCGGGCTAGAACGCGGCGCGGACGCGCCCAGCGACCTGGCGCTGCTGACCTGCATGTGGGCCAACAACGAAACCGGCGCGATACAGCCGGTGGAGACTCTCGCCAGCTTCGCCCGCGACAATGGCGTGCCTTTCCACACCGACGCAGTGCAAGCCGTCGGCCACATCCCCGTCGACTTCCACGCCCTCGGCGCCACCACACTGGCCGCCAGCGCCCACAAGTTCGGCGGCCCGAAGAACACGGGCCTGCTGCTCGCCCGCCGAGACGCGGATATCTTAAGCCCCGTGCGCGGAGGCGGACAGGAGCGAAAGCTCCGCTCCGGCACCGTGAACGTGCAGGGTGCGGTGGGATGTGCGGCGGCGCTGGCGTCATCAATAAAAGAGCTAGAACAAGCAACCGCCAGAATGCGCGTGGCGCGCGAGACGCTACGGGCGGCGGCGCAAGGCATCGACGGTGTGCGGATCTGGACTCCCGAGGTTGGCGCGCTGCCCGGGCACCTGCACATGAGCTTCCCCGGCGCGGAGGGAGACTCGCTGATCATGCTTTTGGACGCCGCCGGGGTGGACGCATCGACAGGCTCTGCCTGCAGCGCCGGGGTGAACCGCGCCAGCCACGTGCTGACCGCCATGGGCGTACCAGTGGATGTTGCCCGCGGTGCGCTGCGGATAACCCTGGGCGCGGACATCACCGACGAAGAAGTCGGGTATCTGGCGGGCATCCTCCCGCGCGTGGTCGAACAGGCCCGCGCCGCCGGAATGGCCTAACCGGCGGGTACCCGAGTAGGGTGCCAAACATGCGAGTAGTAGCAGCAATGAGTGGCGGTGTGGATTCCGCCGTGGCGGCCTCCCGAGCGCTCGAAGCCGGACACGAAGTGATCGGCGTACACCTGGCACTATCCCAGTCTCCCGAGGCCGTGCGGGCGGGCTCGCGCGGGTGCTGCTCCCTGGAGGACTCCGCGGACGCGCGCCGCGTGGCCGACAAGCTGGGGATTCCGTTCTACGTGTGGGACTTCTCCGACCGCTTCAAAGCCGACGTGATCGACGACTTCGTGGATTCCTACGCCATCGGCGAGACACCCAACCCGTGCCTGCGCTGCAACGAGAAAATCAAGTTCGAGGCGTTGCTGGACCGTTCCATCGCGCTGGGGTTCGATGCGGTGGTGACGGGCCACTACGCCCGCCTGCACGACGGCGTGATGCGCCGCGGCGTGGACGCGAACAAGGATCAGTCGTATGTGCTAGGCGTGCTGACCGACGAACAGCTAGCGCACTGTATGTTCCCGGTCGGCGACACGATCAAGCCGGAGATTCGCGAAGAGGCGAAGGACCGCGGATTCGGCGTGGCCTCCAAGCCGGATTCCCACGACATTTGCTTCATCCCCGACGGGCAGACGCAGGCGTTCCTGGGCAAAAAGATCGGCCTGCGGCCGGGGCTGATGAAGGACCAGGACGGGTCGACCGTCGCGGAGCACGACGGGGTATACGGCTTCACCATCGGCCAGCGCAAGGGGTTGGGGCTGCCGCGTGAAGGCCTGGACGGCAAGCCGCGCTATGTGACGGATATTGACGCCGCCACGGGCACCGTGACTATCGGTCAGCGCGACGACCTACGCGTCGGCGGGATCACGGCCGACCGGCTGAAGCGCCTGGACCCTGCCGTACACGGCCGCGAATTTGAGTGCGAGGTCCAGGTGCGCGCCCACGGTGGGGTAGTGCCCGCCACCGCGCGGCTGGTGGACGACCCGGAGGGGACTACGCCGGCGGGGCGCGTCAAGAAGGAGGGCGAGAGCCCGTGGCGCCTAGAGCTCGACCTGCACGAGCCGCTGCAAGGCGTGGCGCGCGGGCAGGCCGCCGTGGTGTACCAGCCAGACGCCGACGGTGACATCCTGCTGGGCAGCGGAACCATCCGCGCTACCGCGCCGTGGGACGACGCCGGAGCTGCTGGCAATACGGGCGAGCTCGCAACGCCAGCAGAGGCGTAGTACGGCGATGGCAAGAGACACCGCGCAGCCGGAGCCGATCGAGCGACTGGGCTGGTGGGAGAACACCGTCACGGATCACGCGGAGGTGCGCGCCGCGATCCAGTCCGCGCTGACCCGCACCTGCGACGTGGACGAGGACACGGGCGCGCCGCCGGTATTGTCGTTCCCGCGCTGTGGAAAGGCGGGGGATCTCACGGCGCTGACGGCCAGCTTCGCGCAGCTGCCGATCCGCGCTAATCCGCGCGGGTGGGAGCTGACGGCCCACCCGAGCCTGGAATCTCGCCGCATGGACGGTTGGGTTCGCGAGGCCACGGATGCCGCCGAGGAGCTGCTGGCGGGCAAAGTCGAGCGCCTGATGTTGCACGTCACCGGCCCCTGGACCTTTGGCGCGGAGGTGGAGTTCCGCGGCCATCCCGTGCTGCGCGACCGGCCGGCGTTTAAGGACTGCGCGCTGCACCTGGGCTTCGGCGTGGAGCAGGTCGCCGGCGCGTTGTCGGCGACTCTCGGCTGCGAGGTCATTATTGCCCTCCACGAGCCGCGCGTTCGCGAAGTCATGGGCGGCCTGCCTGGCGCCACCCGCTTCGACACGATCCCCGCCGTCGACCGCGAGTTCATCTACGGGGTGTGGCAGCGCTTCCAGCAGCAGGTCGCGCGCCCGGTGGTGCTGGATACGGGGTCTTTTATCGATGACGCCCTCTCGCACGCGCCCGGCTTCCACCGCATCGTGGTGCCCGCGGATCAGTTGCGGACAGTCAGCGGAAAAGACCTGGTCGGCGGGATGATCGGACGCGGACAGGGAATCGGCTGGGCGGTGAATACTGACCAGGGGAATGCCAACGTGGAGTCCGCCGCGGGCGAGATCGCCCGCGCCGTTCTGCGCCAGTGGACGCAGTGGACCCTGCCCGCCGACGAGCTGCCGGGAATGGTGGACGTCGTGGTGCCCGAGGGCAAGCGCACCGCGGCGCAGTCCTCCGTGGCTGCAGCTCGTGCCCGCCACGCGGCGGCCTTACTGTGGAGCAATTGATACTTTGCGAGCGCACGCCGGCAGCGACTAAGCGCGCCTGACCACGGCACAGACCCGGCGCGCTAGAACTCCTCGTAGACCGCCGGGTCCTGGTTCTTCCGGCGCCCGTCCGGGCGGCCCAGTGCGGTGATCGCCTCGATCTCCGCGTCACTCAGGGTGATATCCAACGACTCCAAGTTCTCGCGCTGCCGGTCCGCCGAGGAAGCCTTCGGGATCGCCAACACCCCGCGGCCGCGGTGCCACGCTAGAACGACCTGGCCAGGAGTTGCGGAGTGGGCGTCCGCAATTTCAGCAATGACCGGCTCCTCCAAGACCGCGCCGCGCAGCAGTGGCGACCAAGCCTGCGTGACTATACCCAGCTCGCGGTGTACCGCAACGGCCTCGACCTGTGGGAAATGCGGGTGTAGCTCAATCTGGTTGACCACGGGATATTCGCCGGTGGCGGCGTGGACGGCCTCCAGGTGATCGGGCAGGAAGTTGCACACGCCCACGTGGCGGATCAGCCCGCGTTCCCGCAGCTCCAGCAGCGATTCAAAGGCCTCCACGTAGAGGCCCTGCTGGGGATTCGGCCAGTGGATGAGGTGCAGGTCGATGCGGTCCAGGCCCAGGCGGAAAAGGGATTCTTCGACGGATGCGACAGTGTCTTCGTGGCGCTGGTATCGGCCGGGCAGCTTGGAAGTGACGATCACCTCGTCGCGGCGGATCGCGCCGGCAGGGGCCGCCATGTCAGGCGCGCCGGCGGCACCGGTCGCCGCGCGGACGCCCGCGCCCACCGCGCCCTCATTTTCGTAGTTGTAGGCCGTGTCAATCAGTCGGTAGCCCGCGCGGATGCCCGCGGCCACGGAGTTTGCGCCCGCCTGGCCTTGCATCTTGTACGTGCCGAGCCCGATCTCCGGGAGGGAAAGTGCTGTGGTCTGAGTCATTCGATCCTGCCTCTCTACTCAGTTCGGTTTTGCGGCGTTTGGTTTGCGCCGTGTTCCAGCAGCTCCTTGAAGCCTGCCTCGTCCAGCACCGGCACGCCCAGGTCCTCGGCCTTCTTCAGCTTGGAGCCAGCCTTTTCGCCCGCCACCAGGAAGTCCGTCTTCTTCGACACGCTGCCCGCAGCCTTGCCGCCGCGAGCCTCGATGGCTTCCTTCGCCGCCGTCCGACAGAAATCCTCCAACGAGCCGGTGACCACGATCGTCAGGCCCTCCAACAGTGTGGAATCCACACCGTCCTCTGCGCCGGAAGCGTCTCCGGCCTCCTGGCGCATCCGCACGCCAGCAGCCGTCCAGCGGTCTACGATCCGGCGATGCCAATCCACCGCGAACCACGCGGAGATCGACTCCGCGATCGTCTCACCCACACCGTCGATGCCGGCCATGTCCTCCACCGTGGCAGAAGCGATGTCCTCTACCGACTCGAAGTGCTTCGCCAGCGCCTTCGCTGCAGTCGGCCCAACGTGCCGGATCGACAGCGCAACCAGCACCCGCCACAGGTCCGCCTCCTTCGCGGACTGCAACTTCTCCAGCAACGTCTCGCCGGACTTATTCAACTTCCCGGCTTTCGTCGCATACGAACTGGTCTTTTCCAGGTCCTCCGCGCTGAGGTCGAACAGCTCCGACTCGTCGGCCAGCACCCCGGAATGGATCAGATCATAAGCACCCTTTTCCCCTAACGCGTCGATATCAAACGCCTTGCGGGAAGCCAGGTACGTCAAGCGGGTATGCAACTGGCCAGGACAGTATTGAGTGTTGGGGCAGCGCCAGTCGGCGTCCCCAACCTTCGAAGGAGCCAACCGGGTGCCGCACTCGGGGCAGAACGTCGAGAACAGGAAAGGCCGCTCCGCACCCGTGCGCTTGTCCTCGACCGGGCCCAGTACCTCTGGGATGACCTCGCCGGCCTTGCGGATAGTGATCGTATCGCCCAGCATCACGCCCTTGCGGTGCGCCTCCGTGGGATTGTGCAGCGTGGCCATCGAAACCGTGGAGCCCGCGACGTACTTCGGCGCCATGACGGCATACGGCGTAGCACGGCCCGTGCGGCCAATGCCGACGCGGATGTTGTGCAGTGTGGTCATCGCCTCTTCCGGCGGGTACTTGTACGCGATCGCCCAGCGCGGGGCGCGGCTGGTGTGGCCGAGCTCCAGCTGCTCTTCCAGGGAATCGACCTTAACGACCAGACCGTCCATCTCATGCGCCGCGTCGTGGCGGTGGTTGCCCCAGTACTCGACCTGCTGCTGGACCTCCTTGGCGGAGTGCACCTGCTTTGTGTACGGGCTGACCGGCAGCCCCCACGCGGCAATCGCGCGGTACGCATCGTGCTGGGAGGCTGGGGAGAAGCCCTCGCGCGCGCCGATACCGTGGCAAATCAACTTCAGCGGGCGCTTCGCCGTATCCGCGGAGTTCTTCTGCCGCATCGCGCCAGCCGCGGCGTTACGAGGGTTGGCGAACATCTTCAGCCCCTCGGCCTGGCGCTGGGCATTCATGGTGGCGAAGTCCTCGACGTCGATGAACACCTCGCCGCGGATTTCCACCAGGGCGGGTACGGGGAACTCGTCGGTGCCGTGGAGGGTATCCGGGATGTCGTCGAGCGTGCGCGCGTTGTGGGTGATGTCCTCGCCCGTCGTGCCGTCGCCGCGGGTCAGCGCGAGTTCCAGCTTTCCGTCGATGTAAAGGAGGTTTATGGACGCCCCGTCGATCTTCAGCTCCGTCAGATATGTCTTCGCGGGGGTGCGGTCCAGCCAGCCGGCGAGTTGCTCTGTATCGAAGACGTTATCCAGACTGAGCATCTGTTCGCGGTGGTCGACGTTGCGAAACGGGCTGCTGGTGGGCGGGGCCGGGGCGACTTCCGTGGTAGGGGATGGGCCGGTGACAACTTCGGGGTGGGCTTGCTCCAGGTCTTTGAGCTCCTGCAATAGTGCGTCGAAGTCCGCGTCCGAGATCTCCGGGTCGCCGTAGTAGTAGAGCTGCCGGTGGTGACGCACCTGGTCAGCGAGTTCTTGCCAGCGGGAATGAGTACTCACCCCCGCCAGTCTACTGACGTGCTAGTTAATTGCGGCGCGCGGCGACGAAGACCGCCACGACGATGATTAGGACGATAGCCAGGAGTCCCAGGCCGATTAACAGGATCGTGTTGTTCTGGGGTGCGTTGTCGATGTTCTCGGCGCGCACGTCGGGGTTGGCGTTGGAATTGCCGGCGCCCCCGTCGTTGTCGCTGGATGGCTCGGTAGAGGGTGCCGGTCCGGGTTCGAGGGTTTGACGCCACTCCGGTCCATCGACCTTGTCGCCGTCCAAGGCAGTCGACAGGCGGAACTCGATGTCCTTATCCTGCTTTCCGTTCTCATCACCTCCATCAAGGGTGACCATGACGTACCACTGACCGGCATCTGTGGCTTCATCCTGCGACGTGGATCCTTCGCGGTTGCGGTAGAAGACGTACGGTGTACTCACAGCGCGTGCAGTGACGGGAATATCATCGTCCAAGGATTCCGCATTCGAATAAGACGTGTGGGTGCGTCGTGGCGAGGCGACGAAGACTTGGCCGGAGCGGTAGGAATCAGTCTGCTTCTTGTCGAATTCCACTTCCGCGAGGGGGCGCTGGCCCCAGTCGACGTTCATGCGGTAGAACTTCGTCTCCCCGGGTACCAGGGTGTCGGACACCGTGCCCGGGGTGATTTCGGTTGCCGTGTTGTACGACGTGCCGCCAGGGGTCGGCTTCGGCTCGGAGCTGGGAACCTTGACCTTGTCCCTGTCTTCGCCCTCTGGGACTTCACGATCGTTCTTCGGGCCAGCTTCGGAACCGTCGACCTGGGGCTCGAAACCGATGACGATCTCCACCGGCAGTTCGCTATCAAATTGGGTGCCAGCGCCGTTGATCTTTACGCGGTACTTTGTCGGGTCGCAGCCATCTTCGGGGTCGATGGTCACAGACTCTCCTTCGGGCGGATCTGGCCAACTTGTAGTGGAGGAAGAGCCACCGCCCTCGTCACTGCAAGAGTCGTTCGTGTACTCCACCCGGGTGCCGTAGTAGTGCGTGTCTTCATCCTCGAATCCACGCGGAGCCGCATTCACGGAGATTCGAGCTTTCTTGCCTTCCGGGATGCTGATGCTGAACCATTTGTCATCGCCGTCTTTTACGCTGTCGCGCGGGCTGGGCAGGAAGCTTTGGTAGAGGCCTTCGCCGAGGTAGAACCCGTCGGTGGCGTTGCTGGCTAGTTGGACGGGTGTGCCTGCGGATTCGTAGTCGCCGGCGACGCGTTGGTCGGCGCTGTCGTTGTTGTCTTTGCTGTCCTCTGCGTTGGCGTTGACGGCCAGGGTGGGCAGTAGTGCCAGGATGGTGAGGAATGCCAGCAGGGCGGTGGTCAGGCGCCAGGTAGTGGCGGGTGGGCTTTGTGGCTGTATGGCCTGTGGCTTTTGTCTCTGGCTGATGTGCTGAGCCGATTCAGCGGACAACAAAGGGAATCAACGCCTTCCTTTTTCTATCTCTACTTTGTCTTTGTTTCTGCCTTGGTGCGTTCACTTCGTTCGGGCTGCGCCCTACGGAACCCACGCGCGTTTATAGATGTTGGACGCAAAGCGATCACACAATGTTCCCAACGCAATAAAGGTTCCCGGTCATAAGAATCTGTGGTGAAGGAAATACTAGGGAACAAGGCGCCTATCCGCAGGAAAACGCTTTCTTGTGGCTGGCGAGGTCCTGCACTGTTATTAGGCCTGCTACTTGCGACGCACGGTGGTGAGGTAGAACGCCCCGGTAGTAATCAGGGCGGTAGCCAGGAGCCCCAGGCCGATGAACAGGAATCTGTGGTTCGGGGAGGCCTTGATGCTGGAACCTCCGTCGCCGTTGTTGTCGCTGGGTGCCGCCGCGGATGGTGCTGGTCCGGGCTCTAAGGTTTGACGCCACTTGGTGCCATCGTTTGGCCTGCGGTGTTCATAGCCAGCATCGAGGATAACCATGACGTACCACTGGCCGGCATTGGAGGCTTCTTGGAGTCCCAGGTTCTTATTCCGGTTGTCGTAGAAAACGCGGGGAGTAGCCAAGTGTTGTGCAGTGTGGGGACGATCCTGCTCCAGGAGTGCAAAGGTGGTTGCGGATGTACACTCGCGTTGCGGAGAGGCGATGGAGATCTGTCCAGAGCGGTAAGAACCTGTGTTGTTCTTATCGAATTCCACCTCCGCGATCGAACGTTGGCCCCAGTCGACGTTCACGCGGTAGTACTTCGTTTCACCAGGTACAAGAGTATCGGAGACTGTTCCTGCGGTGATTTCCGGCGCTTGGCTGTAGGACGGACCACCGGGAGTCGGCGTCGGAGTTGGGTGAGGCACCTTGACCTTTTTAAGGTCATCGTAATCCGGAAGCTCTTGGTCGCTTGTTTGATCTGCTTCGCTACTGGCGACTAGAGGTTCAAACCCAACGACAATCTCGACCGGTAATGCGTCGGTGGATGGATTGCGGGGGTTGCTGACTCGCACTCGGTACTGCGACGGATCGCAGCCTTCTTTGGGCTTGATAATGAGGGTGCCGGCCGAGGCGGGTGACGGCCAAGTTTGGTTGTCCAAAGACCCCTGCCCGCTATCGTTGCAATCGTCGTTTCTGTAATTCAGTCTGGCACTGTAAGTACGTGAAGTACGTGATTCATCGTTCCTGAGGTGCGGGGCAACGAAATTTGCGGCGATGAGGGCCTGAGTGTTGGCGTTGATTTCGGCGTTAGCGTTGATTGCCAGGATCGGCACGAGCGTCATGATGGTGAGAAAAATCAGCAGCGCGGTGGCCAGCCGCCAGGTGCGAGGTGCGCTTGCCCTGTTCGTCCCAGCGCTTTGTAGCCCAGCGCTTTGTAGCCCTGTCCTGTCTGACGTGGGATCCGAACTAACAGAAAACAAGAGAATCAGCGCCTTTCTGGTTTCTGCTTCGGTACGTTTAGCTAGTTTGCTGTGCTGGGATTGCTGGCCTTGTTCGGTCCGCTGGATTGCGGGTCTTGTTCAATTTGCCTGAGGTGCGATTCACGGAGCCAACGGACAATTTCAGAAGTGAGACGCAACGCAACCGCACAATGTTCCCGGCGAAGAAAAAGCTCCCAGAGAGATGAAAGTGTGGTGAAGAAAAACCGTTTTCTTCTCGAACACCGCGAGGGGGTGTCCGGGGACAGTTATAGAGTGGTCAGCATGACTGCACCGCATTTTGACCCGGCACACATGCTGAGCTTCGACCTGGAAACCACCGGCGTAGACCCAAAGACCGCCCGCATCGTCACCAGCGCACTGGTGACGATCAAGGGACGGGAAAGAAACGACATTGAAATGCTCGCCGACCCTGGCGTGGAGATTCCGCAGCAGGCCTCTGACGTCCACGGCATCACCACCGAGTACGCCCGCGAACACGGCCAGGATCACGACGAAGTGCTGGCCAAAACCATCGAAGGGATACGCGAGGCATGGCGCGCTGGTGCCACGCTGATCGTGTATAACGCTGCTTACGACCTCAGTGTGCTGCGAGCGTTGGAGCCGAGCTTCACCGTCGACGGCCCGGTGTTCGATCCCTTTGTCGTAGATCGGGCAAAAGATCAGTACCGCAAAGGCAAGCGCACGTTGGAAAGTGTGTGCGAGCACTACGGTGTGGTTCTGGACAATGCACACGAGGCGACGGCAGATGCGGTGGCTGCCGCTCGTGTGGCATGGATGCTGGCGCGCAAGTATCCCGAAATTGTGCAGATGTCGACGGATGAATTGATGCTTGCTCAGGCCACGTGGTTCTACGAATCGCAGAAATCTCTGCAGGAATGGTTCCAGAAGAAAGGCAAGGACGTGCCGGTCAACACCGCGTGGCCACTAGCGGAGTGACCCCAGCCCGCGGAACCCCCTAGCCCGCGGAACCCCTAGCCCGCGGAACCCCCTAGCCCGCGGAACCCCAGCCCGCGGAACCCCAGCCCGCGAGAAGGGAAGGGAAGGCAGCGGCGAGCCGAGTCCGCGCCGCGCGGCCGCTACTTGCGGCGCACGGCGGTGAAGTACACCGCCACGGCTGCAGCCAGGATCACCGCTAGGATTCCCAGGCCGATGTAGAGGATGGTGTTGCTCTGGGACGCGTTGTCGATGTCCTTGGCTTGCGCGGCAGCTTCGTCGCCGTTGTTGCCGTCGCCGTTTTCTGCGCCATCACTGTTGCCACTGCCGTCGTCGTTGCTGCTGCCGGGCGGGTCTTGGGATGGTGCTGGCCCGGGCTCTAGGGTTTGACGCCACTCCGGTCCATCGACCTTATTGCCCTCCAGGGCGGTCGACAGGCGGAACTCGATGTCCTTATCCTGCTTTCCGTTGTCTCCGTAGCCCTCGAGAGTGACCATGACGTACCACTGACCGGAATCCGAAGCTTCGCCTTGGGATACGTTTCCTTCCTTGTTGCGGTAGAAGACGTACGGCGTACTCACAGCTCGTGCAGTGACGGGAACATCCTTATCGAGGGACTTAACAGTCTCCTTAGAAGTAATTGTGCGACGGGGAGATGCGACGTAGATGTCCCCATTTCGGGAATCGTTCGAGTGTTTCTTGTCGAATTCCACTTCCGCGAGGGGGCGCTGACCCCAGTCGACGTTCATGCGGTAGAACTTCGTCTCGCCGGGCACCAGAGTGTCGGACACTGTGCCCGGGGTGATTTCGGTTGCCTTGTTGTACGACGTGCCACCCGGGGTCGGCGTCGGCTTAGAGCTGGGAACCTTGACCTTATCCTTGTCTTCGCCCTCTGGGACTTTACGATCGTTCTTCGGGCCGGCTTCGGAACCGTCGACCTGGGGCTCGAAACCGATGACGACCTCCACCGGCAGGTCGTGGTCAATTTCGGTGCCGGAGTGGTTCAACTTCACGCGGTACTTCGTCGGATCACAGTCCTCTTCTGGATCGATCGTTACAGTTTCCGCCTCCGGCGGCCCGGGCCAATTAGATCCGGTGTAGTAACCGGATCCGCTGTGGTCGCAGGTTTCGTTCTTGAACTCGACGTCAACGTTGTAGTAGATGTGGTCGCCGCCCTCGAAGCCAACCGGCACCAGGTTCGCCGAGACCTGAGCTTTCTTGCCTTCTGGGACGCTGATGCTGAACCACTTCTCGTCGCCTTCTCCTCCATTGGAGTTATCGCGCGGACCGGGTAGGGAGCTTTGGTAGAGGCCTTCGCCGAGGTAGAACCCGTCGGTGGCGTTGTCCGCTAGTTGGACGGGGGTGCCTGCGGATTCGTAGTCGCCGGCGACGCGTTGGGCGGCGTCGGCGAGGGCTTTGGAAAGTGCGTCGGTGTCATCGGCGGAGGAGTAAGTGCCGCCGGAGACTTCGGAGATGCATTGGAGTTCTTTTTGGGCTTTGTTGTCGACTTTGAATCCGACGGTGTGGATGGCGAGGTCGATGCCGTCGCCGGCGATGTCTTTGGCTACGTCGCAGACTGGTGGTGGGGCGCAGGTGTCGATGCCGTCGGAGACGAGGATGATGTTGCGTTTGCCGGAGTCGCCGAGTTCTTCGGCGGCTTTCTTGATGGCGTTGCCGATGGGGGTGTAGCCCTTGGGCTGGAGGCCGTTGATTTTGTTGTTGAGGTCTTCGGCCTTGTTGTTGCCTAGGGGTGCGAGGGTGGTGATGTCTTGGCAGCCTTTGGCGCGGTTGTCGGGGGCGTTGGATTCTTTGGATCCGTAGGCGATGATGGCGGTTTGGGTTTTGTCGGCGAGGGTGTTGATGGTGTCTGTGGCGGCTTTTTTGGCTGCGTCCATGCGGGTGCCGCCGTCGTTGGTGTCCTTTTCGGCCATGGAGTCTGAGGCGTCGAGGACGATGGCGACTTTGCCGTCGCCTCCGGCACCTGCGGCGCCACCGGTGCCGTCGCCGCCGGTGTTGTTGTCCTCTGCGTTGGCGTTGACAGCCAGGATGGGCAGTAGTGCCAGGATGGTGAGGAATGCCAGCAGGGCGGTGGCCAGGCGCCAGGTGGTGGCGGGTGGATTTTGTGGCTGTATGGCCTGCGGCTTTTGTCTCTGGCTGATGTGCTGAGCCGATTCAGCGGACAACAAAGGGAATCAACGCCTTCCTTTAGACATAGGTATATACGAGTTTTCAAGTGTGGGATGCGTTACATCGGCGCAATGTTCCCGATACGAAAATATTTTCCGTTGCGGATAGAGAGTCTAGGAAAAGAAGCGGGTTTCCGCATGAAAAGGGCGTTTTTTGGCCACGGTGTAACTGGCACGGACTCCGCATGGTCTCGCAGGTCAACGGCGCTTGGGCTGCTACGCGACGACCCAGCCCGATCCTATGGCACAGGTCATTTGTTACTTATCTTCTCGAAGTAGCACAATGAAGGTGTTGAGGTCTATTCCTTCGCGATCTTTGTGACGCCCCCACCCGCTCCCACCAGAGCCAATGGACGGCGTGGTCGCGCACGGGGGAGAAGGCCGGCGCTTTCAAGTGAACCTATTAAAGATAGTGAAATGGAGCACCAGGGATCCATGGATGACAAGAACAATCCCCAGGGCGCAGAACCCAATGGCGCTAATGGCGCAGAGCTCAATGGTTCCGGGCTCGGCGGCACCCAGCCCGTCATCGCCGGAGCCGCGGTTGCCACCTCTCCGCAGATCGCTGAGTCGAAGCGGGAGAAGAAGGACAACACCCACTGGCTATACATCGGCGTGATCGTCGCCGTGATCGCCGGCATCATTTTCGGCCTCGTGGCACCCGATGTCGCAAAGGGGTTCAAAGAGCTCGGAACCACCTACGTCACGCTGATCAAAATGATCATCCCGCCGGTGATTTTCTGCACGATCGTGCTGGGAATTGGCTCGGTGAGGTCTGCGGCGTCAGTAGGTAAAGCAGGAAGCATGGCACTGGCCTACTTCATCACGATGTCCACCTTCGCCCTCGCAGTAGGCCTAGTCGTGGGAAACCTGCTGCAGCCAGGCGATGGGCTGAACATTGGAAAAACCGGCGGCTTCGACGCCAATAAAGGGCAAGAGACCGGGTTCGTACAAAGCATCATTCCTGAAACCTTCTTCAGCGCCTTCACCTCAGGCAAGATTCTGCAGGTACTGCTAATCGCCCTGTTGGTCGGCTTCGCAACGCAATCCATGGGCAAGGCCGGCGAGCCGATCCTGGGCTTCGTGGCCGCTCTGCAGAAGCTGGTCTTCAAGATCCTGTCCTGGATCCTGTGGCTGGCCCCGATCGGCGCGTTTGGTGCGATGGCTGGCGTAGTCGGCGGCACTGGTATTAAGGCAGTGCTGCAGCTCGGCATCTTGATCCTAGGCTTCTACATCACCTGCATCATCTTCATCTTCGTGATCCTGGGAACCATCTTGCGGGTCTTCACCGGATTCAACATTTTCAAGCTGGTGAAGTACCTGGGGCGCGAGTACCTGCTTATCTTCGCTACCAGTTCCTCTGAGTCCGCGCTGCCGAACCTGATGCGCAAGATGGAACACATCGGCGTGGACAAGTCCACGGTCGGAATCGTCGTGCCGACGGGCTACTCCTTCAACCTGGACGGCACCGCGATTTACCTGACCATGTCAGCCATCTTTATTTCGGACGCGATGAACGTGCACCTGAGCATGGGGGATCAGATCAGCTTGCTGATCTTCATGATTATCGCCTCCAAGGGTGCCGCGGGTGTGTCCGGCGCGGGTATCGCAACCCTGGCTGTCGGTCTGCAATCGCACCGTCCGGAGCTGCTGGACGGCGTGGACATCATCGCTGGCATCGACCGCTTCATGTCTGAGGCCCGCGCCCTGACCAACTTCTCCGGTAACGCAGTGGCCACTCTGCTGGTTGGCAAGTGGACGAACACAGTGGACAAGGAACAGGTCAAGCGGGTGCTCAATGGCCAGGATCCGTACGTTGGAACCGCAGATGACCATGATGTCGACCTCAAATACCCGTCGGTGAAGAACCCCGCCACGGAGCACCTGCAGCCCACCCCGCAGGTCAACCTGGACGACTACCGCCAGCAGTAAGCGCCAGCGCCATTGGTGTTAAACCGCGCAGAGGTGTTACCTCAGGGAAGTTGGCGCAGGGGCGTTGGCGCAGAGCTGGTAGCGCGGCCGCAGCCTTAGCAGTCGCAGTGGCGGCTGGGGCGGGGCAGTAACGCCGGGGCTCGCGACTGTGGGGGTGTGGGGACCGCCGGGTAAGGGGGATCACCGGCGGGGCTATACTGAAGCGCATGTCACATGAAGCTTCGCATCCTGTCAGCGGGGGAAACGGCGCGGAATACCTGAAGAAGATCGTTTCCGCGCCCGTCTACCGAGTCGCAACGAACACGCCACTCGAGCACATGGAAACGCTGTCGAAGCGCATTGGCAACGAGATTCTGGTCAAGCGCGAAGACCTGCAGCCCGTCCACAGCTTCAAAATCCGCGGCGCATTCAACCGCATGGCCCAGCTCACGGAAGAAGAGCGCGCCCGCGGAGTCGTCGCGGCCTCCGCTGGAAACCACGCCCAGGGCGTAGCGCTGTCCGGCACTGAGCTAGGCATCCGCACCGTGATCGTGATGCCGGAAGTCACCCCCAGCATCAAAATCGATGCGGTTCGCAGTTTTGGCGGGGAAGTGCTGCTGCACGGCGCCAACTTCGACGAGGCCAAGGCCAAGGCCATGGAGCTTTCCGAGGCTGAGGGCATGGTCTGGGTAGCCCCCTTCGACGACGAAGCGGTAATCGCCGGCCAAGGCACCGCCGGGCTGGAAATCTTCCAAGCCCGCCCGGACGTCGACCGCGTCTTCGTCCAGGTCGGCGGCGGTGGACTGGCCGCTGGAATCTCCGTGCTGCTCAAAGAACTGAATCCGAACATCAAGGTCATCGGCGTGGAGCCGGTGGAATCCGCCTGCCTCACGCACGCGCTCGCCGCCGGAAAGCCCGTAGCCCTCGACCACGTAAGCCTCTTTGCCGAAGGCGTGGCCGTCAAGCAGATTGGCGCCGAAACATTCCGGCTCTGCCGCGAATACCTCGACGACGTCATCACCGTCAGCTCCGACGAGATCAGCGCCGCCATCAAGGACATCTTCGACGACACGCGAGCCATCGCCGAGCCCGCCGGCGCCGTCGCCCTCGCAGGCCTGAAGCGCTACGCTGCCACCCACCAACTCGAAGGGGAAACTCTGGCGCACGTCCTCTCCGGCGCGAACGTCAACTTCCACTCCCTGCGCTACGTCTCCGAGCGCGCGGAAATCGGCGAGGGCGGTGAAGGCATCTTCGGCGTGACCATCCCCGAACGCGAGGGAGCCTTCCTCGAGTTCTGCAAACTGCTTGGCCACCGTGCCGTCACAGAATTCAGCTACCGAGTCGGCCAACGCGACGGTGAAAAGCCCGCCCGTATTTTTGTGGGCGTCAAGCTAAAAAACGGCGAGGATGAGCGCAAAGCCATCACCGCAGACCTCCGCGAAGCAGGCTACGGCGTGGTCGACCTGTCAGACGACGACGTTGCGAAGGAACACGTCCGCTACATGATCGGCGGAACGCCCGGCCAGCACGTCGACGAGACCGCCTACAGCTTTGAATTCCCCGAAAACCCGGGCGCGTTGCAGCACTTCCTGGAAGTGCTGGGCACCCGCTGGAACATCACCGGCTTCCACTACCGCAGCTTCGGCATGGACCACGGTCGTGTGCTGGCGGCGTTCGAGGACGTCTCCGGCGACCCGGAATTCCAGGCCCACCTGCAGCAGCTGGGCTACCACGCCACGGACGTGACGGACAGTCCTGCGTACGACTTCTTCATCAGCGCCGAATAGAGCGTGCCGCTCGCTGGCGCTAGCTGAACAGCGCGCCGAAAATCGAGCCGAGCTGGCGCAAATGCTCCACCTCGCTGACCAGGAAGTCCGGCCCACCCGGCCTGCCGACGATCAAAAGCAGATCCGTCCCGGCGATCGGAGTGCCCGCCAGTGCGGAATCCATAACGGCCCAGTTCTCGGGGATCCAGTCCTCGCGTTCGGGGTTCAGCACGCGCGCTTCGGTCAGCGGGGGCTGGTCGAGCTCCTGGCCATTGTCCTCCGGCGCGGCAGACGAAGCCGCCACCCGGTGTGTCCGCGGAGACGTTTCCAGCACGACCGCCCAGCCTGCCGTCATGGTGCGGGGCAGATCCTGCATGAGGATCTCTAGCGCTTTTTCTATATGACGCCGCTGCTCCGCCACCCCGGACAGCATCTGAATCTGGCCGCGTCGGTCGACTGTGCCTGAAAAGGGGCGGATCGAATCGACAAAGAAACCATCGAGTTCCTGCGTGGCCGTGATCAGACTGTCGGGCAAATGCCCGGTGGGGAGGGACACGACAATGTCGTCGACCACTGTGTTTGGCTCTTCGAGTTCAGCCTGACCAACGATATCGACGCCCCGGATGTCCCCGCCGACGGTGCCCAACGCCATGGCCAGCAGGCCTAGGGAGCCAGGGGTATCGGGCATACGGACACGCATAAGGAAAGACATGGAACCGATACTAGCGCCACCTGAAGTCCACGGGGGCTGGTTGGCTTGACTAGAGTGGAACCCATGTCTGAGATTTCGCGCGAAGATGTTGCCCACCTGGCCCGCCTGGCCCGCCTGGACCTGGGGGAGCAGGAGTTGGATGAATACGCAGCTCAGATCGACGGGATTGTCGATCACGTGGCCGCGATCAGGAAGGTCGACGCCGAAGGTATTGAGCCGCTGAGCCACCCCACCCAAAACGTTGACGGAGACGTCGCCGTCATGCGGGAAGACGTAGTCGTGCCGAGCCTGACGGCGGAGCAGGCACTGGACCAGGCGCCGAAGCAAAGCGAGCAGCGCTTCGAAGTGCCGCAGATCCTGGCGGACTAGACCGGCTGGGGCGGCTGGCGTCATAAAAGGCAACAGCGCCGAACAAAACACGCACGCCAAACAATCAATCGTTAGAAGAAGGAACTTCAGGAACACTCATGGCTGAGAATAAGTACATCGTCGGTTCCCGGGACGACTCGGACTTCACCACCTGGACCGCCGCGGAACTGGCGGAGAAGATCCACGCGCGCGAGATCAGCTCTCAGGAGGTTACGCAGGCCCACCTGGACCGCATCGGCGAGATCGACGGCGACATCAACGCATTCCTCCACGTCGGCGCCGACGAAGCGCTGGCGGCGGCCTCGAATGTCGACGACGCACTGGCCGCCGGCGACCAGCCGACCAGCAAGCTGGCCGGCGTGCCGCTGGCGCTGAAGGACGTCTTTACCACCACCGATGCTCCGACGACGTGTGCCTCCAAGATGCTGGAAGGCTACATGAGCCCCTACGACGCGACCGTCACCATGCGTCTGCGCGCCGCCGGCATCCCGATCCTGGGCAAGACGAACATGGACGAGTTCGCCATGGGCTCCTCCACCGAGAACTCCGCCTACGGCCCGACGAAGAACCCCTACGACCTAGAGCGCACCCCGGGTGGCTCTGGCGGCGGCTCGTCGGCAGCCCTGGCCGCGGGCATGGCTCCGCTGGCCATCGGCACGGACACGGGTGGCTCCATCCGCCAGCCCGCCGCGCTGACCAACACCGTCGGCGTGAAGCCGACCTACGGCACCGTCTCCCGCTACGGCCTGGTGGCCTGCGCTTCCTCCCTGGACCAGGGCGGGCCGACGGCGCGTACGGTTCTGGATACCGCGCTGCTGCACGAGGTTATTGCGGGGCATGACGCCAACGACTCGACCTCCTCCTCCCACGCAGTCGCGCCGGTCGTCGATGCCGCGAAGCAGGGAGCTTCCGGGGATCTGAGCGGCGTGAAGCTGGGTGTGGTCAAGCAGTTCCAGCGCGCAGAAGCCTTCCAGCCCGGCGTGCTGGAGGCGTACAACGCGAACCTGGAGCAGCTGAAGTCCCAGGGTGCAGAGCTAGTGGAGGTCGACTGCCCGAACTTCGACCACGCACTGAACGCGTACTACCTGATCCTGCCGTGTGAGGTCAGCTCCAACCTGGCCCGCTTTGACGGTATGCGCTACGGCCAGCGCCGCGGCGACGACGGCAGCCGCTCCGCCGACCAGGTGATGAGCCTGACCCGCGCCGAAGGCTTCGGCTCGGAGGTCAAGCGCCGCATCATGCTGGGCACCTACGCTCTGTCCGTCGGCTACTACGACGCGTACTACTTGCAGGCCCAGCGCGTCCGCAACCTGATCTCCCAGGACTTCGCCAAGGCCTACGAGCAGGTCGACGCGATCGTCGCTCCCGTGACGCCGTCCACCGCCTTCAAGCTGGGCGAGAAGACCGACGACCCGTTGGCAATGTACATGTTCGACCTGTTCACCCTGCCGCTGAACCTGGCGGGCGTGTGCGGCATGTCCGTGCCCGGCGGCTTCGCCAGCGACACCGGCCTGCCGACGGGCCTGCAGATCATGGGCCCGGCGCACGGCGACGACCGCCTGTACCGCGTCGGAGCCGCCTTCGAAGCAGGCCGCGCCTAACCGCCCGAGCCGGCCTGGCCGGGCGGGCGCTTCCATCCAGGCAAAGCCTCGCCGGGGGCTAGGGCACTGAAATGGCCAGGGCGCTGGCAGGCGCCCTGGTCCAGACCGGCAGCGTTTGGCCGGGCGCGGATCCGCGTATGGTGGGGGACATGGGTAGGATTCCCGAACTTTACACAGGCGACGGCTTAGTCGAAGACCCCGACGGGTCCCGGCGCTGGGGAGTGCTCGGCGCGGCGGGGCTGTTCCTCGTCACCGACGACCAGCACGTGCTGATGCAGCACCGCGCCAAGTGGACCAACCGCGGCGGCACCTGGGCTCTGCCCGGGGGAGCGATCGACGTCGGCGAATCACCCACCGACGGTGCCCTGCGGGAGACGTGGGAGGAGACGGGCGTGGGGGCGTCCTCAGTAAAGGTACACAGAGAAATCGTGACCTCCACCGTGCCCGTCAAGGCCGCCTACTGCCGCCTGCCCGTCCGCGACGACGAACGGCACCTGTTTGCCGACATTGAAAAGATCGTCGAGCGCAACGGGGATCCCCGCCAAGCCCTGCGAGAATTCCCCGTCCGGCACCCCAACCTGGATGCCTCGCTGGATGCGCACGGAATCTTCGGACTCGGCGGAACGTTCTGGTGGGAAT
Source organism: Corynebacterium sp. LK28 (assembly GCF_014335105.1). Classification (NCBI taxonomy): domain Bacteria; kingdom Bacillati; phylum Actinomycetota; class Actinomycetes; order Mycobacteriales; family Corynebacteriaceae; genus Corynebacterium; species Corynebacterium sp. LK28. The sequence goes on from NZ_PDGZ01000012.1 coordinate 283,536, forward strand.
ACGAAAACCCGGAGATCACCGAGTGGACGTACACCACCGTCCTGGCCACCTGTACCGAACACCTGGAACTACACCCCACCGCCGAATCACTGGAGCTACTGTGGCAGCCCATCGACCGGCTGGAAGAACTGCCACTGATGCCGGAGTTCAAAGCCAGTTTGCCGACCCTGCGGGCGGCAGTAGACTCCCTCTAGTGAAATACCCCGCCCTGCCGCTTCCGCTCCCACAAGCATGGCGCGCCCTGGTGGCGCTGTGCATCGGCTTCTTCATGATCCTGCTGGATCAGACGATCGTGGCCGTCGCCACGCCCGCGTTCCAGGCCGACCTGCAGGCCGACTACGGGCAGGTGCTGTGGGTCACCAGCGCGTACCTGCTGGCATTCGCGGTACCCCTGATGGTCACCGGCCGACTGGGCGACCGCTTCGGGCCGAAAAACCTGTACATCGCGGGCATGACGATCTTCACGCTCTCGTCGCTGGCCTGCGGACTGGCCGGCAGCATCGAAGCGCTGATCGCCGCCCGCGCCGTGCAGGGTATTGGCGGATCTTTATTGACGCCCCAGACCATGAGCGTGATCAACCGCATCTTCCCGCGCGACAAGCGCGGGGCAGCACTGGGCATCTGGGGAGCCACGGCGGGAATCTCCACGCTCGCCGGACCGCTGCTCGGAGGCTTCATCACCCAATACGCAACCTGGCAGTGGGTGTTCTTCATCAACGTGCCCATCGGCGTGCTGTCCGTCGTGATGGTCGCCCGCTGGGTACCGCGGTTCCAGCCAACGGAAGAACGCATCAACCTGCCGTCGATCGTCCTGTCCATGGTGGCGATGACCATGGTCATCTACGGCATCCAGGAAGGCGACCCCGCCGGCTGGGCGCCGTGGATCTGGGCGCTGCTGCTCGGAGGCGTGGCGATGATGGCGGCATTCGTCTGGCTGCAGTCGCGCCTGTCCGCAGGCAGCGCGCTAGTTCCGATCGCCCTGTTCGCACGCCGCCATTTCGCCTTCGGCAACGCATCCATCTTCACGATGGGCTTCACCATCGCCGGCATGATGGTGCCAGTGATGATGTTCCTGCAGGAAGTTCACCGCTTCAGCCCAATGAAAGCCTCTTTCGTCGTGACGCCCATGGCCATCATCGCTGGCCTCATGGCGCCCTTCGTCGGCAGGCTGGTCGACCGATATGAGCCCCGACGCTTCGCAGTACTGGGGTTCTGCCTCATGGCCACGGGCGTGGCCGCGTTGGTGTTCTCCATGCGACCCGAACGGCCTCTGTGGATGATGATCGGCGCGTTCGTGATCCTCGGGTTCGGAAACTCCTTCGTCTGGGCTCCGAACTCCACCACCACCCTTCGGGACCTGCCGCCCCAGTTTGCCGGCGCGGGCTCTGGAATGTACAACGCCACCCGGCAACTCGGCGCCGTCACCGGAGCCGCCGTCATCGCCGCCGTCGTGCAAGCCCGCGTCGGCGTGGTCGGCCCCCAGGCCTTCGGGGACTCCCTGCTGCCCGCGGTAGTCATGCTGATGCTCGGCGCGGTGGCCTCCGGCATGGCTCGGTCAGAGGTCGGTCGGGGAGGCGAGTAGGCGTCAATAAAAAGGCTTCCAGTTCCGCCCGGCAGATCCGGCAGCGTGTCGCTACACTTTAAAGCATGCGTATTGCGACCTTGACCAGTGGTGGAGACTGCCCAGGATTGAACGCCGTCATCCGAGGCATCGTGCGGACAGCGGCCGAACAAGGCCATACCGTCGTCGGATTTGAAGACGGCTGGCAGGGACTACTGGAAGACCGTCGCGTGCAACTGTACGACGACGACTTCATCGACCGGATCCTGCGACGCGGCGGCACGATCCTCGGTACCGGACGCCTACACCCCAACGACTTCATGGCCGGCATCGATCGCGTGAAAGCCAACCTCGCGGACGCGGGCATCGACGCCCTGATCCCCATCGGCGGCGAAGGAACCCTGAAAGGCGCACGCTTCCTGCACGACAACGGCGTGCCGGTCATCGGCGTGCCGAAAACCATTGACAACGACGTCAACGGCACCGACTACACCTTCGGCTTTGACACCGCCGTTGCCGTAGCCACCGACGCCATCGACCGCCTGCACACCACCGCCGAATCACACGACCGCGTGATGATCGTGGAAGTCATGGGCCGCCACGTCGGCTGGATTGCGCTGCACGCGGGCATGGCCGGAGGTGCGCACGAGATCCTGATTCCGGAATTCCCCTTCGACATCGATGACGTCTGCCGCCGCATGGCTCGTCGATTCCAGATGGGGGAGAAGTACGGCATCATTGTCGTGGCCGAGGGGGCGTTGCCAAAGGAAGGCACCCTCGACGTCGCCGAACGCGAAGTGGACCAGTTCGGCCACGAGAAGTTCCAGAACATGTCCGCGCTGATCGCCAAGGAGATTGAGAACCGACTGGATACCGACGTTCGGTCGACCGTTCTGGGACACATCCAGCGCGGCGGAACCCCCACGGCGTTCGACCGAGTGCTGGCCACCCGGTTTGCCGTGAACGCCACCAAAGCCGCGATCAGGGGAGAATTCGGCAAGGTCGTTGCGCTCAAGGGTGGCAGCATTGAACTGATCGACTTTGAAGAGGCCGTCGGCACGCTGAAGGAAGTACCAGAAAAGCGCTACGCCACCGCGCGCTCGCTCTTCGGCTAGCGGACGCCGGCAGACGCCGCAGTGGTGGGGTGCGCGACCGGCCAGGTGCGGCGCGATGGCGCGGCGTTGGCGCGCAGTCGCGAGTCGAGCCGGCGGTTCGGATGGGGCCCCGATGTGGCTCAGATGCAGTTGCGTATGTCGAGCCGTGCGCGATATGACGGGGCACACCGGAACTGCACACTGGGGAGAGGCTGTCAAGGGGGAAATGATTTGCCTGTGGAAAACGCCCTCGGGGAGGGCGAGTTATCCACAGGCAGTCGTGCGGGGCGAGGCGGGATTCTTGCCGATGGTCTAGCGTCCGAGGCATGGAAAAACTACAGCAGCTCGCGGAGCTTCAGCGCCAAGTGGCCGACGCGCAGCGCCACGGCGTGGAGCTGCTGACCGAAGCCTTCGGAACTCCCGCCGAGCAGCTGCCACTGGACCGGGAACTTGCCCGGAGCGTGGCGCGGGCTGCCGAACACTTTTCCGGGTCGGCGTACTCGAGGTACAAGAAGCGAGCCCTGGAGGCCGCGCGGCGAAACGGACACGGGCTGGACGTGCTGATACTCATCGCTGAGCGGGCGCGGATGCTGGGGATCAAACAGCGCTACGTATTCACCGAAGCGCTCTGCAACACAGCGGGTGACTACGCGGCGATCTCCCGCCGGGCAACGCAACTGCGGCGTGAAATGCAAGGCCCCCGGATCCCCGCCGACGGGGGACGTCGGATCATGCACGGGAAGAAAACGACCATTCAGTTCACCGGGCCGTCGCACCGCATGTCGGAAATTTGGGAATCCGCGCGCACCGATCCACTTGCTTGGCTGACAGAGAATCGCACCATCCAGCGCAGCACGCTGACCACCAACGTTGTCGTCAGTCTGGATGACTACATGCAGGTGCTCGGTGGCCACGGGGACGAGATTGAACTGCAAGCTACCAACGGCGCCGTCCTCACGGGTGCGGAGTATGTCGCCCGCCGGCTCGAGGAAGCTGGCATCCAAGTTGCCCGCGCTGACAGTGCCTGCGCCGACAGTGCCCGCGCCGACCGTGCCAGCGCCGACCGTGCCCGCGCCGCTCAGCCTCCTTCTGGTGCAGCCAGCACTGCAGGTCCGACCGGCACGGGCGCAGCCGGCGCCCGCGCCGACGGTGCGGCTTCAGAAACTGTCGCGGGGCCTGAGGTTACCGGGGCAGATGTGGTTGCCACGGGCGTGGGCGGCACAGGGCTGAAAGATGGAGACTACATCACCCTGATAGCTCCAGAGCAAGGGCCGGTGAACTTGTACAGGGTGAGGCGGTTGGCGTCCAGAAAACAACGCCGCATGCTCGAAGCCGAGACGACGCGATGCAGCTGGCCAGGGTGCGGGCGTCCGGCGAATGAATGCCAAGTCCACCACCTGCAGGAATTTGCCAAAGGAGGGGAAACGAACCCCGAAAACATGGCACTACTATGCGCGTACCACAACGGAGTAAACGGGCAACACGGACGCGGGCGGATGGCGCGCGTCAGCGGGCGCGTCACGTGGCTGCCACCGGGGTGACCCTAACGACACAAGGTGGCGGGGACGTATTAAGATGGCTGGCATGACTGCGCCTGTCTACGATTACTCCGATGATGTGATGGACTTCGACGAAGTGCTGGAGCGCTTCGACCCAGTGATGGGCATGGAAGTTCACGTCGAACTCGCCACGAAGACGAAGATGTTCTCCACGTCCTCCGCGGAATTCGGCGACGCACCAAACAGCAACGTCGACCCATGCAGCCTTGGCCTGCCGGGCGCGCTGCCCGTCGTAAACAAGCTGGGCGTGGAATGGGCCATCAAGATCGGCCTGGCGCTGAACTGCGAGATTGCTCCGAAGTCCCGCTTCGCACGCAAGAACTACTTCTACCCGGACCAGCCGAAGAACTACCAGATCTCCCAATACGACGAGCCCATCGCCTACGACGGATACCTGGACGTCGTCCTGGAAGACGGCACCGAATGGCGCGTAGAAATTGAGCGCGCGCACATGGAAGAAGACACCGGCAAGCTGACCCACCTCGGCGGCGCCGACGGCCGCATCCACGGCGCCACCGCATCCCTCGTGGACTGCAACCGCGCAGGCGTGCCACTGATCGAAATCGTGACCAAACCGATCGAAGGCGCCGGTGAACGCGCTCCGGAAGTTGCGAAGGCATACGTCTCCGCACTGCGCGACCTCGTCAAGGCGCTTGGCGTATCCGACGCGCGCATGGACCAAGGCTCCATGCGCGTGGACTCCAACCTGTCGCTGCGCCCCGTCGGCACCACCGAATACGGCACGCGCACCGAAACGAAGAACATCAACTCCCTGAAGTCCGTCGAGCAAGCCGTGCGCTTTGAAATGCAGCGCCAGGCAGCGTGCCTCGTCAACGACGTGGAGATCGTTCAGGAAACCCGCCACTACCAGGAAACCGACGGCACCACCTCCAAGGGTCGCCCCAAGGAAACCATGGCGGACTACCGCTACTTCAACGACCCGGACCTGCCACCCGTACTGGCACCCGCCGAGTGGGTCGAAGAAATCCGCGCCACCCTGCCGGAAATGCCATGGATCCGCCGCGCCCGCATCCAGAAGGAGTGGGGGCTGAAGGACGAGGAAATGCGCGACCTAGTCAACGCCGGTGCCCTCGACCTCGTCATCGACACCGTCGAAGCAGGCGCCAAGCCCGATGAGGCTCGCTCCTGGTGGGTTTCCTACCTCGCTGGTAAGGCAAATGAACAAGGCGTGGAGCTAGCCGGGCTCGACATCACGCCGGCTCAGGTGGCGCGGGTGGCGTCACTAGTAAACGACAGCAAGCTAACCACCAAGCTTGCGCGTCAGGCCGTCGACGGAGTGCTGGCCGGTGAAGGCGACGTCGACGACGTCGTTGCCGCCCGAGGCCTGGAAGTTGTACGCGATGACAGTGCCATCGAGGCGGCCGTCGACGAAGCCCTGGCTGCAAACCCGGACATCGTCGAAAAGTACCGTGCAGGAAACAAGAAGGTAACCGGCGCAATTGTCGGCGCCGTCATGAAGGCCACGAAGGGCAAAGCAGACCCCGCGCAGGTTAACCAGCTGATCGCTAAGAAGCTCAGCTAGCGGCGCGTCGGCGGCCAGGGTGCCGTCGGAGGCCGCTCTGGCCGGGGCATAGTCGATGGAGTACGCCATCTGTGACATGCCGAGCGACCTCCCGCGCAAATCGTGCTGGTCAGAATAGTCTGGGTTGCGTGAGTAACAACGCAAAGCCCAACAGCCCTAGGCCCGATCGAATCCGTAGACCTAGCCCAGACGACGCTTTGTTCGACAACTCGGCGGACGAGCTGGCCGATGACATGAACAATGACATCGACGTACCGGTCTACCGCCGCGACGCGCGCGCCGACGCCGACGAAAAGCCCCAGCCCAAGGAGGCCTCGACGGGGGCGACGAAGATCGCCAAGCCCGCCGACGTGGACGCCCCTAAGTCCGCCGAGAATTCCGCTGAGAATTCCGCCGAGGCTGAGGCGACTGCGCCCGCGGACGCGTCCGCTCCGGAGGCGAACGCCAACGTGGGAAATTCTGACGAAGCCACGGAGAAGCCGGCTAAGCGAGATGTATACGCGATGTTGGGGAGGGCTCGCCCTCAGCGCATCGAGAGCCGTTCGCCCGATGCTGCGCCGACTCGAACTGATGACGCCAACACGGATCACCCGGAAACCGACAGCGCTTCGGATGTCGATCTGACCAAGCTGGACGGCTCCGAGGCCTCGTCCGGCTCCGGCACGGCAGCTGCCGCCGGAGCGAGCGCCGCAGCGGGGGCTGGCCTGGGCGCGACCACTGCGGGCGGAAGCTCCTCGGCCAAGGGGGACGAAGACCGCTGGGGCAAGGTCGACGACGCTGAAACTTCGGAGTTTAGGAACGCGGGCGCGAACGTCGGCGAGCGGGAGATCCCCGCCAACGCGGCAGGCGGCGCTGCTAGCGCGGGCGCTGGCGTTACTGGGGCGGGTGTGCCTGGTGGCGCTCAAGGTGCTGATGTTACGACGAACGCGGGCGCGAACGTCGGCGAGCGGGAGAACCCCGCCGACGCGGCGGTCGGCGCGGGCGCTGGCGTTACTGGGGCGGGTGTGCCTGGTGACGCTCAAGGTGCGGATGTTACGAGGAACCCAGGCGGCGATGAGACGACCGGCGCGGGCGCGAACGTCGGCGAGCGGGAGATCCCCGCCAACGCGGCAGGCGGCGCGGGCGCTGCTAGCGCGGCGGGCGCTGGCGTTACTGGGGCGGGTGTGCCTGGTGGCGCTCAAGGTGCGGATGTTACGACGAACGCGGGCGCAGTGGACTCCCAATCCGTTGCGAAGCGTGGAACCACAAGCTTCGGACTCTTCCTGCTGCGCGTCGTGCTGGGCGCGTACCTCCTGGTACGCGGCCTGCAGACTCTGTTCGCCTTCGGCGGAGACCCCGGGCTGGAGGTATTCCAAGGCCAGCTGGAAAGCTACAACTTCACCGACATCCTCGCGATCGGCATTCCGGTGGCGGAAATCGTCGCCGGTGGCTTGCTGCTACTCGGCCTGCTCACGCCATTCGGCGCGGCAGTCGCTACGGTCGTCGCTGGCTTTATGACGTTCCATAACCTCAATGGATTCCAAGGATCCCTCTGGCCATACGGCCTGAACCCTTACGTCCAATTGTGGGCGGCGCTGACGGTGGCGTCGATAAGTATCATTTTCGTCGGCCCCGGCCGGATCAGCCTCGATCGCAGCAGAGGCTGGGCAACCCGCCCGCTGGCCTCGGCGTGGATCTTCTTCGTCGTCTCAGCAGCGGCGACAGCCGGCTTGTGGCTCGGTGTCGGCGGAGGCAACCCCTTCAACTAGCTGAAGTTAGCTGGCTGCGCTCCGCTAGAACCCGCCCCGTTGCGGTGTCCGTTTCGGCCACTGCGGCGGGACTTCCGTCTGCCACGACCCGGCCACCGCGCGCACCAGCGCCTGGGCCCATCTCAATGAGCCGGTCGGCCTGCGCGACCACTCGCATGTCGTGCTCGACAACCACCACCGTGTTTCCACTGTCGACCAGCCGCTGGAGCTCTGTGACCAACAGATCAACGTCCGCAGGGTGCAGCCCGGTGGTTGGCTCGTCCATGAGGTACACAGTGTGACCACGCTGCGCGCGCTGCAGCTCAGTGGCCAGCTTGATGCGCTGAGCTTCTCCGCCGGACAGTTCCGTCGCCGGCTGGCCGAGTCGCAAATAATCCAACCCCACGGCCGACAACGCCTGCAGCGCCCGTGCGATGGCTGCTTCGTCGGCGAAGACTTCCCGCGCTTCGGCAACGGTTAATCCCAGCACGTCCGCGATCGTCCGGCCGTTCCACGTCACGGCCAGAGTTTCAGCGTTGTAGCGTGCTCCGTGACAGTCCGGGCAGGGAGTGTAGCTGCCGGGCAGGAATACCAGCTCGACTTCGATTTGCCCTTCGCCGCTGCAGGTTGGGCAGCGTCCTTGGGTGACGTTGTACGAGAATCGCGAAACGGTCCACCCTCGCTGCTTGGCGGCGTCGGTTTGGGCGAAGATTTTGCGCACCTTGTCGAACAGCCCGGTGTACGTCGCCAGGCAGGACCTAGGAGTCCGTCCGATGGGCTTCTGCGAGATCTGCACCAGCCGGTCGATGGTTTTGTCTGCGCTGAGTGTGGCGCTGAGTGTGGCGCTGAGGTTTGGGCTTGCGATTTCGGTTTGTGCAGGGTTCGTCACCGGATTCTTACCTTTGGACGCCACGTCTCCATCGTTAACCGCCGTCTTCACCTGTTCGCTTAGTGTGTCGGCCAGCACGTGCAGGAGGGTGGACTTGCCGGAGCCGGAGACGCCCGTAATAGCGGTGAATGCGCCGAGGCCGAAGTCTACGTTGAGGCTGTTCAGGGTGCGTTCGTTGATGTCAGTGAGGCGGAGTTTGCCGGAGGGGGTGCGGGCGTCCGCGTCGCTGACCAGTTCCAGCGGCCCGGCGGCGAGTGCCCGCCCGGTCGGGGAATCCAGCTCCGCTAGCCCGGCGCTTCCGCCGGCGCCGCGGGACTCTTCAGCCGGGCTGGGTTTTGCGGCCGGGTTAGGGTTTGCGGCCGGGCTGGGGTTTGCGGCCGGGTTAGGGTTTGCGGCCGGGTTGGGGCGTTCGGCGGCGTAGGGGTTTGCGGCCGGGCCGGAGTAGAGGATCTCGCCGCCGAGTTCGCCCGCTCCCGGGCCGACGTCGATAATCCAGTCGGCCTCCGCCACCAGGTGCATGTCGTGCTCGACCAGCAGGACGCTATTGCCCGCGTCCAGGAACCCCCGGATCAGCTTCATCACCGCGCGGCGCTCCTCGGGATGCAGACCCGCGGACGGCTCGTCCAAAACATATGCCACGCCGAAAAGCCCCGACCGCAGCTGAGACGCCAACCGCAACCGCTGCATCTCACCCGCCGACAGGGTAGCGGCTGCGCGGTCCAGGCTCAGATGCCCCAGGCCCAGATCCACCACTGATTCCAGAGTCGGAATCGCCTGGTCCAGCAGAATCCGCTCCGCCTCCGCCGCGGCGCTGGCCCGCTCCGCCTCCGCCGCGGCGCTGGCCCGCTCCGACACCGCGCCGACGGACGTTGCCGGCGCTGTTGAGGCGCAGCGGGCAGCGAAACGCTTGAGAACGTCCTCCAAGGGAAGCGCCCCAAGGCTATCGATGGGAAGACCGAGGTATTCCACGGAGAGGGCGTCGACAATCAGTCGACGGCCGGCGCACACCCCACAGCGGGACGACCTCATAAACGACAACACACGCTTCCGCGTGGAATCGGAGCCGGTCTCCGCCAGAGTCTTCCGCAAATATGAGGCCACCGAACGCCAGGTGCCCTCATATGTCCGCTGGATCTGATCCGCACCCCGGTGAGGGTGAATAGTCACCACCGGACGCTCGTCTGTAAAGAGGATCCACTCCCGGTCGGCCTGGGGGATATCCTTCCACGCAACATCCATAGGGAAACCGAGCTCCGCGACAATGTCGTGGAAATTCTTCCCCAGCCACGCACCGGGCCACGCGGCAATGGCACCCTCGTCGATGGATAGCGACGGATCCGGAACCATGGTCTCTTCCGTCGGCTCATGGACGACTCCCGTGCCTTGGCACTCTGGGCACATTCCCGCGGTCGTATTAGGGGAGAAGCAGTCCGAGGCCAAGCGGCCTCCGTGGCGTTTTCGAACTTCCGCCGGGTATTCGCCGCAGCGGGAAAACAACAGGCGGACGGTGTTCGACAGGTTCGACACCGTCCCCACCGTCGACCGAGCTCCGCCCGCCCGCGCGCCTTGTTCCAGAGCTACCGTCGGCGGCAACCCGTCGACGGATCCCACGCGCGGGTCCACTGCTCCGCCGATCAGGCGGCGGGCAAAAGGCGCGACGGATTCCAGGTACCGCCGCTGAGCCTCTCCGTGCAAAGTGCCGAACGCCAGCGACGATTTCCCTGATCCCGACACACCTGTCACTGCTACTAGCGCGTTGCGGGGGAGCTCGACGTCCTGGTGTTTGAGGTTGCGAAGGTGGGCGTCGCGAACGCGGATCATCCCTGCGCCAGCGCCAGCGCCGCGCACGTCAGCGCCATGCGTATCAGCCCTTTCGCGGTCGCGGTTATTGCTATGGACGCCACCCGCCGCGGATACCGCCTGACGGGTCACCTGGGCCTGAGAATTTGAATCGCGCATGTCCTCCACCCTACGGACGGCGCGGCGGGCGCCGAGTTCGACACTTCAGCGTTGGCGCGGCGGGGGTTGTCCGCGAATAAGGCGAACTCGTCACCGACAACGGACTCGTATTCACCGCCCACCTAGCCCACGGAATACGGACACCGCATGAGGTCTACACCACCGATCCTAAAACCGAACCCAACGGCTAACCGGAAGAGCAATGGCGTGTCCGCAAAGATGCCGTTACCCCAAACGGCAAGAGGCAACCGTCCGCTGCGCAAGCAGGCTCTACCAACTCGGCATCGGGCGAAAATACACCGGCGAAGCCATCCGCATGGTCATCACTGAGCACTTCATCGACGCGTCCCGCAATTGCCAAAAACCTTATTGGAAGAAAGGCCAGCTACCCCTTGCATACAGGCGAAACTGGCGCCTCGGAAAAGGAATACCGAGACGCCAGTTTGTCCACGATGCCGCGACTGGATGTGGTCGAGGCGGAAAGGATGGAGGTGGAAAGGGTCGAGGAGGCTGAGCTACTTCACTTCGCGGACGGCTCCGCGGTCGGCGGAGGTTGCCATCGCGGCATATGCACGCAGCGCCTTGGTGACCTTGCGCTGGCGGGTGGTGGGAGTCCAAGGCTTGTCGGAGGCCTCCATCTCGGCGCGGCGGCGCGCGATCTCCTCGTCGGAGACGTTCAGCTGCAGGAGCCGCTCGTGCACGTCGATAGTGATCGGGTCACCGTCGCGAACCAGGCCGATCAGGCCGCCGTGCGCGGCTTCGGGGGAGATGTGGCCGACGGACAGGCCGGACGTACCGCCGGAGAATCGCCCGTCGGTGATCAGAGCACACTCCTTGCCCAGCCCGGCGCCCTTGAGGAACGCGGTCGGGTGCAGCATTTCCTGCATTCCCGGCCCGCCCGCGGGGCCTTCGTAGCGTACGACTACAACGTGACCCGGCTTGACCTTCTTGTCCAGGATCACGCGCACGGCTTCCTCTTGGGATTCGACGACCAGTGCAGTGCCTTCGAAGTGCCAGATCGACGGATCAACGCCAGCGGACTTGATCACGGCACCGTCCTCAGCGAGGTTGCCGCGGAGGATAACCAGGCCGCCATCGGCGGTGTACGCGTGCTCTACATCGCGGATGACGCCACCTTCCGCGTCGGTATCCAGACTGGACCAGCGGTTCTCAGTGCTGAACGGCTCGGTCGTGCGGACTCCACCGGGGGCAGCGTGGAACAACTCGATGGCCTCCTCCGTGGCAGCGCCGGAGCGGATATCCCAGGCCAGCAGCCATTCCTTCAGCGTGGCGGAGTGAACGGAGTGTACGCCTTCGTTCAGCTTGCCTGCGCGGTAGAGCTCGCCGAGGATGGCGGGAATGCCGCCTCCGCGGTGGACGTCTTCCATGTGGTAGTCGGAGTTCGGGGAGACCTTTGACAGGCACGGAACCTCCCGTGACAGCTGGTCGATCGAGTGCAGGTCGAAGTCGACTTCGCCCTCCTGGGCAGCTGCGAGGATGTGCAGCACGGTGTTGGAAGATCCACCCATAGCCATGTCCAGCGCCATGGCGTTTTCAAAGGCCTCGCGGGTGGCGATGTTGCGCGGCAGGACGGAGGCATCCCCCTCGCCGTAGTAGCGGCGGCACAGTTCGACGATGGTGGTGCCAGCCTTGGTGAACAGGTCGCGTCGTTTGGCGTGAGTCGCCAAGGTGGAACCATTGCCCGGCAGCGACAGGCCCAGCGCCTCGGTCAGGCAGTTCATCGAGTTGGCGGTGAACATGCCGGAGCAGGAGCCGCATGTCGGGCAGGCGGCGGACTCAACTTCCAACAGCGACTGTGCGTCGACCTTGTCCGACGCGGAGGCGGAGATAGCGGTAATGAGGTCCGTCGGAGCCTGCACGACACCGTCGACTGCCACCGACTTGCCAGCTTCCATCGGCCCGCCGGATACGAACACCACCGGAATGTTCAGACGCATGGCGGCATTCAGCATGCCGGGCGTGATCTTGTCACAGTTGGAGATACACACCAGCGCATCGGCTGCGTGGCCGTTGACCATGTACTCGACGGCGTCAGAAATAACTTCGCGGCTGGGCAACGAGTAGAGCATGCCCGCGTGCCCCATAGCAATGCCATCGTCAACGGCAATGGTGTTGAATTCGCGGGGGACGCCACCGGCTTCGCGGATGGCGTCGGCGACGATGTCTCCCACATTCTTGAGGTGCACGTGGCCCGGTACAAACTGCGTGTAGGAGTTCGCGATAGCGATGATGGGCTTGTCGAAGTCCTTGTCCGTCATGCCTGTCGCACGCCACAGGGCGCGGGCGCCGGCGGCGTTGCGGCCTTGGGTGGTGACACTGGATCGCAAGGGGATGGCGTTCATGCTGTTCTCGGTTCTCTTCTTGTCGTCTTTGAGTGTGGGGTCTCTGAGTGTGGGGTTTGTGTGTGGAGTCTTTGTTCGTGGAGGTTGCTATCTAGCTTTCGTGGCCGTGCATTTGCTGCGCCGCCCGGTTGGCTGCGCCGCCCGGTTGCTGCGTCGCCCGGTTGGCGAGTGTCGCCCGGTTGGCTGCGCTGCCCGGCTAGTTCTGTGCGTCGGGGGCGCTGTCTTTCCCGTTGGCTGCTCCTGGCTCCGCGTGGCTACTTTCGGCACCAGCGTCGACTCCCGCTTCGCGGCGACGCTGCTTTTCGTATTCCTTGTACTCGTCCTTGTCCATGAGTACGGCGTAGCCGTCCTTGTTCACGACCTGCACCTTGTCATCGGTGGCTGTGCGTGCCGGGGTCACCGGATCGGGGATACGGCCGCCACTTGCGGAGCTCAAGCTTGCCAGGGAATTGAAGGTCACGCCCGGTAGCCAGAAGCTGTTTTCCTGGTTATCCACTGCGTAGGCGCGTCCGGCTCGGTTGAAGCGGAGTGCGCGGAAGTCTTCCCACTGCATGGTTTTGCCTGCGCGGAAGAGGTAGCGCGTGGTGATGGCTTTGGTCGTCACGGTGGTGCGTACTCGCAAAGTCCACAAAATAAACACTAGCGGCACCAGCGGAACCCAGAAAAACCAGGCGACCTTATAGCCGGTGAAAAGCAGGCAGATCAGGAACATGATGATCCCGCCGAGGATGTGTTCGCGGCTGGGGTGGAAAACCTTCGAGCTCATGTCTGTCATTTAATCAGTCGCGCGTTGCATTGGTTGCATTGGGCGCGCCCAGGGCGTGTAGATGGGTAATAGACGCGGGGGAGTCAAAAGCGTCGAATTCGGAATCCTTCGGCTCGTTCGAAACATTATTCTGAGCCCCGCCGCCGCCCGCGCCACTGTTCCCGCCTGCAGCGCCTGCATTTCCGCCCGCGCCGCCGTTTGCAGCGCCACCCGCAGCGCCGTTGGAATTTGCGCCTCCGTTGCCACTGACGCCACCGTTCCCGCCGGAGCTACCATTGCCGCCGGCGCCACCGTTGCCGGATCCGTCGCTGGGGTTGTTGCTAGGGGAGTTGCTGTCTCCGCCGGACGGGTTCTGATTGCTTTGGCCGCCCTGGTCGTTCAGAGAAGAATCGCTGCCCTGAGCGGGGGACTGCTCGCTGCCAGTGGGGGACTGTTCCCCGTTGGAAGGAGACTGTTCGCCGTCGGTCGGCTGCTGCTTGTCGGAGGATTGCTGCTCTGATGTCCCGTTGGTTCCCGTCGGCTGATTCTCGTCGGATTCCTTCTTGTTGGTGGTTGCACTGTTGGCCGGGCGGTCGCGCCAGTAGTCAGGGGAGAGCCAGCCGGCGTCGCGTCCATCCGGGTTCGATGACGCCAACGCCAGGCCACCGACCACCATCAGTGCAATGATCAGGCCGGTCGTCGACGGGCGGGTGCGTCCGCCGACGCTCATGATCCTCTTGAACCGGGAGGAGTGCTCTTCGTCGCGCCAGAATCCCCGGCTGTGGTTTTGCTCTGAATCGTCTGCGTTCTTTTCTGTGCCAGTGTCCGCGCCTGTGCCTGTGCCTGTGCCTGCGCCTGTGCCAGTGTCCGTGCCAGTGCCAGTGGCATTGGCGGCGCCGGTGGCAGCAGAAGCAGAGTCGACGCTGTCAGTAGCGTTCGCATCCGCGTCCGGAGCGGTGGCGACTGCGGTGGCGGTGGCGTTGGCGCTGGTGGGGGCGCCGGCGGATCGGCGGCGGATGGTTCCGTCGCTGTCCAATGGAGCCGTTCCCGGACCATCGTCTTTCGACGCCGGGTGGGTCGGACTGTACGCTTCCGCAGAGCTGGCAGTGGAGTCGCTCTGGGAGTTCGCATCCTCTCCGCCGGCAGCGGTTTTCCCCGCGGCGGCGGCCGCTGCGTCACTTGCGGCGGCCGCTGGCGCGGTGCCAGTCGCGGGTGCGGGGGCTGCGTTGCTGGCCGCGGCCGCTGGCTCGGCGTTGGCCGCGGCGGTGTGCCCGCCATGTGGCGCGTGCCCAGACGTCGGGCGGGGGTGCTGGGCGGGCATGACCTCCGTAGGCGCCAGCGCGGACTCCGCGGCCATCGCCTTGATGGCATTGCGGGAGGCGGAGGTGTGGGCGTCGGCGTCCGTACCAGCGCGAAAGACCCGCGGCATGTCGTAACGATCCCAGAAAACATTCACCAGAGCCGAGCGCAATACGCGTTCCACAGCCCACTGGCGCGCCGGGTTCACCACGACCATCACTCGGAAATTAACTTGCCAGGACTGGCCCGCCGCCGTAGGAGCGACAATGTCCGTTGCAGGCAGAACTTCCAGTTCGCCAGTCACATCTTCCGCGATCGTCGGATCCCGGAGCGCTTCCGCAGCCGTAGCCTCCACGCGATCCGTCAACTGAGCCATCGACTCGCCCGGCTGCAACGGCACAGCCAAATCCACCACCGCACGAGACCAATCCTGCGAATAGTTTGTAATCACGCCCGCGGAACCATTCGGAATCATCACGACCTCTCCCGACGCAGTACGAATCTTCGTTGCGCGCAACGTCAGTGCGACGACGGTGCCGGAAATGTTGCTCGACGTGCCGTCGAAAGCGACGAAATCTCCCACGCCGAACTGGCGCTCCGAAATGATGAAGAACCCCGCCAGGAAATCCCCAATCACGTTCTGCGCGCCGAAACCAATAGCCGCCGAGACAACCGTCGCCGGCAACGCCGCCCCCATCGCGGGCACGCCCAGGTTCGTCAGCCCCAGCATGATGATCGCGAAGTAGGCAATCGCCTGCACCACGTACACCAACGCGCCGACTAGAGCGAGGCGGGACTTTGTTGCCTCTTCTCCACGATCGAATCGACCACTGACGATGCGAATCGCCAAACGCCCGACACGGGGGATCAGAATTGCGATAATGATCAGTGCACTCAAGGGAATGCCGTGGGCGACCAGCCATTCCCAGAGTTGAAATGCATAGAACTTCAACATGCTTTCCCACCGTAGTCACGGAAGCTGTTTGTTAGCTGCCAGTTCGGAAGCTGCGGATAGAATTCAGCCGAATTCAGCCGAATTCGGCGAAAGCTCGCCGGGGTTTAGCGGCGCTCTGTCTGGATTCTGTTGGAGTTCGAATGCTGTGTTCAGGTTTGCGGGCACGGGCGCGAGACGCGGGCGCGAGCGCAGACGCGGGAGCGAGACGCGGGGGCAGACGCGAGCGCAGAGCGCAGACGCGGGAGCAGCCGCGGGGAGTGGCACGGGCGCAGCCGTGGGCGCGGGGTGGAAAGCGTGGGGCGTGGCACGGGGTGGAGAGCGCCGGCGGGCGCGGGGAAGTACAGGTCGCGGGGAGTTTTGGGCGTCCATTAGGTGAGAATACCTCGCCACAGTTTGGGAAACATCTGGTCAAACGCTTGACGCATCGAGGAAAAGTAGCTACATTTAGAGCTATGAAATCCACGGAACTAGTACGAGTACTCATTACCGAGGGGCGCCACTAGCCACCTCGTCGAGCTCGATACGGCGCCCCCAACAACCGACGGCAACGTCGGGTGCTTGGGGGCTTTTGTTGTGTGGAGGACATGCACCCAAACCGAAAAAGCGATTCCATACCGAAGATTTTCGGCCCATCGCTTCCCGGTGACGCTAGCTCGCTGAAGTGTGTGCGCTTCGATACGGCGCGAAAGCTGCGGCACGGCGCACGCCGCGGCACGGCGCACGCCGCGGCACGGCGAACGCTGCGGCGCAGCGCGTAGCGCGGCTAGCGGCCGGGGAGCGGGGGCAAAGAATTGAAGGCAGGACGGACTCAAGGAGCGAAGGACAACGTGACACACACATCACGCTCGCAACCCAGCCCCGCCAGCTTGGCGAAAAACTCCCGCGGCAAACGGCCAGAGCGAATTAACGGCGCCCAGGCTGTGGTTCGCTCCCTAGAAGAGCTAGGCACCGACGTAGTATTCGGCCTGCCCGGAGGCGCTGTGCTGCCGCTCTACGAGGCGCTGTACGACTCCGAGAAGCTGAACCACATCCTCGTCCGCCACGAGCAGGGCGCAGGCCACGCCGCCACCGGCTACGCGCAGGCGACCGGCCGCGTGGGCGTGTGCATCGCAACGTCCGGTCCGGGTGCGACGAACCTGGTGACCCCCATCGCTGATGCGAACATGGACTCGGTGCCTCTGGTCGCTATCACCGGGCAGGTCGGTAAAGGTCTTTTGGGTACTGACGCCTTCCAGGAGGCGGACATTCGCGGCGTAACCATGCCGATCACCAAGCACAACTTCATGGTCACCCGCCCGGAGGACATCCCCGGCGCCATCGCGGAGGCTTTCCACGTGGCCAGCACCGGCCGCCCCGGCGCGGTGCTGGTGGACATCCCGAAGGATGTTCAGAACGCGGAGATGGAATTCAACTGGCCGCCGAGCTACGAGCTGCCCGGCTACCGTCCGGTCACCAACCCGCACCCGCGCCAGATCGAGGAAGCTGTGCGGATGATCAGTGCGGCGAAGCGCCCGACGCTGTACGTCGGCGGCGGCGCGATCAAGGCGGAGGCGCACGCCGAGCTGCTGGCGTTCGCGGAATCCAACGACATCCCGGTCGTCACGACGTTGATGGCGCTGGGCGGGTTCCCGGCCTCGCACCCGCTGTACATGGGCATGCCCGGCATGCACGGAAGTGTTCCGTCGGTGGCGGCACTGCAGCGCTCTGACCTGCTGATCGCCATCGGTACCCGCTTCGACGACCGCGTGACCGGACATGTGGAAAGCTTCGCCCCGGATGCGAAGGTCATCCACGCCGACATTGACCCGGCGGAGATCGGCAAGATCCGCGAAGCCAACGTGCCTATCGTCGGCGACGCCCGGGAGGTACTGGCCGCACTCCACCAGGCGATGCGGAACCTGGACCTGAAGAAGCCCGCCACCGCCGGCTGGCTGAACTACCTCAACAAGCTGAAGCAGGACTTCCCCCGCGGCTACGACGAGCAGCCCAACGGCAAGCTCGCCCCGCAGTACGTCATCGAGACTCTGTCCAAGACCATCGGCCCGGACGCCATCTACGTCGCTGGCGTGGGTCAGCACCAGATGTGGGCGGCACAGTTCGTGGACTACGAAAACCCGCGCACCTGGCTGAACTCCGGTGGTCTCGGCACGATGGGCTACTCCGTGCCCGCTGCCATGGGTGCAAAGGCCGGCAAGCCGGACACTTCCGTCTGGGCTATCGACGGCGACGGCTGCTTCCAGATGACCAACCAGGAGCTGGTCACCTGCGCGGTGGAGAATCTGCCGATCAAGGTCGCCCTCATCAATAACGGAAACCTCGGCATGGTCCGTCAGTGGCAGACGCTGTTCTACGACCAGCGGTACTCGCACACCAACCTGAAGCCGGGGGAGACCTACCTGCCGGACTTCCTGATGTTGGCTGAGTCCATGGGCTGCGCGGCGTTCCGCGTCACTAAGCCAGAGGATGTAGAGCCTACCATCCGCAAGGCCGAAGAGATCAACGACCGCCCCGTCGTCATCGACTTCATCGTCGGCGAGGACGCACAGGTATGGCCGATGGTCGCCGCCGGCACGTCCAACGAGGAAATCCAGTACGCACGCAACCTGCGGCCGCTGTTCGACGAGGAATCCTCGGCGGCAGAATCGCCCGCGGAGATCCACCAGGTCACCCAGGAAGGTGAAGAAGACTAATGAGCACGAACAAGGTACAGGTCCACACCCTGTCCGTCCTGTGTGAGGACGTCGACGGCATCATTTCGCGCATCTCCGGCATGTTCACTCGCCGCGCGTTCAGCATCATCTCGATCAGCTCCGGTCGCACGGAGGTCGAGGGCATCAACCGCATCACCATCATCGTGGAGGGCGAGGATCACGTGGTCGAGCAGATCACGAAGCAGCTGAACAAGCTGATCCCCGTCATCAAGGTCACGCGCCACGACCCGGAGGCTATCGTCTCCCGCGGGCTGATGATGGTGAAGGTCTCGGCGGATAACTCCAATCGCACGCAGGTGGTGGAGTCCGCGAAGCTGTTCCGTGCGCACGTTGTTGACGTCGGCCCGGAGTCGGTGATCATCGAGTGCACCGGCACGCCGTCGAAGCTGCAGGCTCTGTTGGACGTCCTGGAGCCGTTCGGTATCCGAGAGCTCGTCGAGGCGTCGCCGACTGCGATCAGCCGCGGTCCGCGCGCCATGTACCCGGCGAATCTGTAGCTCTTTTGGTGACGCCCCAGCGTGCGGCCGTGAGGGCGTCACTACCTACGAAAGAGGGCAGGCACCCCCTAAAGTTCACTATGTGGACACAAAAATCTCACCAAATGAAATAAACTCTGCTATAAATGTAGACAGTCAACGAAAGGATGCTCCCCATGGCAATTGAAGTTCTGTACGACAACGACGCTGATCTGTCGATCATCCAGGGACGCAAGGTAGCCATCATCGGCTACGGCTCCCAGGGTCACGCTCACGCGCAGAACCTGCGCGAGTCCGGCGTAGAGGTTGTTATCGGCCTGCGCGAGGGCTCCAAGTCCCGCGCCAAGGCTGAGGAAGCCGGCTTCACCGTGAAGACCAACGCCGAGGCTGCGAAGTGGGCGGACGTCATCATGCTGCTGGCTCCGGACACCTCCCAGGCGAAGATCTTCACTGAGGATATCGAGCCGAACCTGAACGACGGCGACGCGCTGTTCTTCGGCCATGGCCTGAACATCCACTTCAAGCTGATCGAGCCGGCCGACAACATCATCATCGGCATGGTTGCACCGAAGGGGCCAGGCCACCTGGTTCGCCGTCAGTTCGTCGACGGCAAGGGCGTTCCGTGCCTGATCGCCGTTGAGCAGGATCCGAAGAACAACGGCCGCGACCTGGCGCTGTCCTACGCAGCTGCCATCGGTGGTGCACGCGCCGGCGTGATCCCGACGACCTTCGAGGCGGAGACTGTTACCGACCTGTTCGGCGAGCAGGCTGTTCTGTGTGGTGGCACCGAGGAGCTGATCAAGACAGGCTTCGAGGTTTTGGTGGAGGCTGGCTACGAGCCGGAGATGGCTTACTTCGAGTGCCTGCACGAGATGAAGCTGATCGTGGACCTGATGTTCGAGGGCGGCATTGCCAACATGAACTACTCCGTGTCTGACACGGCTGAGTTTGGTGGCTACCTGTCCGGCCCGCGCGTCATTGACGCGGACACCAAGAAGCGCATGAAGGACATTCTGACCGACATTCAGGACGGCACCTTCACCAAGCGTCTGGTTGCCAACGTTGAGGGTGGCAACAAGGAGCTGGAGGAGCTGCGTGCTTCCTACAACGATCACCAGATCGAGAAAACCGGCGCTAAGCTGCGCGACCTGATGAGCTGGGTCAAGGTCGACGCTCGCGCCGAGACCGCCTAAAGCGGCCTGGTCACAACGGCCTGGCCGAAACTGCCCGACCGAAACTGCCCGACCGAAACTGCTCGGCCGAAACTGCTCGGCCGAAACTGCTCGGCCGAAGCGGCCTGCTTAAAGCGGTCTGGCTGAATAACTGAATGCTTTAGATTTCCAAGTTTATGGATTCTGAATTTGGAATCTGTTTAGCGGGGAGCCCATGTTCCGGCCGCCAATGGCGAGCCGTTCTGGCTCCCCGTCTTTGTTTTCAGTAAGTTGTCAATAAGGGATGTGGCTGCCTAAAGTGAGGGTATGAACGACCCCGCAAGCGCAGCTCAGCAACAACCACAGGACCGTGGTGGTGCCGACGTGCGCCGCCACGGTTCTGCGCGTTCCAGCGAGTCCGCGCCTGCGGCTGGCGGCGCGCCCGCGTCGACCGCTGGCAGCGCGCCCGCGCCCGCCGGCGTATCTGAGGGGGGCCATGCACATTCGCACGAATCCGGCCATGCACAGTCCCACGACTCTGGCCACGGGCATTCGCACGGGCATTCGCACTCCCACGCGCCGACGGATGCTCCGCTGCGCGCGCTGCTCATCGTGCTGGGCGTCACTGGCACAGTTTTCTTTGCAGAGCTGATCGGCGGTCTGATCACCGGCTCCGTCGCGTTGCTCGCCGATGCGATGCACATGCTTTCGGACGCCGCCGGCCTAATCATTGCGGTCGTCGCCATTTTCATCGGTCGCAGGGCCGCAACTGCGCAGGCGACCTTCGGCTATCGGCGGGTGGAGGTGCTCGCTGCGCTCGTCAATGCGGTCACCGTGTTGGGAATCTCCGCTTGGATCGTGGTCGAGGCGTTCCAGCGCCTCAGCGAGCCGGTGGAGATTATGGCCGGCCCGATGATGATCGTCGCGGTGATCGGCCTGCTAGCCAACATCATTTCCGCGTGGATCTTGAACCGCCAGCGGGAGCATTCCGTCAATGTCCAGGGTGCATTCCTGCACGTGCTGGCGGATATGTTGGGTTCCGTCGCGGTGCTCGTGGCCGGCGGCGTGATCATTCTGACCGGCTGGCAGTATGCGGATGTTATCGCCTCGCTGGTGATTGCCGCACTGGTGTTGCCGCGCGCCTGGCAGCTGATGATGCAGGCCTTGCGCATTCTGCTCGAGCAGGCGCCTCCGGGCTACCGGCCCGCTGAGGTTGATGCTTTGCTGCGGCAGGTCGACGGCGTGCTGGACGTGCATGATCTCCACCTGTGGTCGCTGGATGGCACGAGCGCGTTGGCTTCCGTGCACTTGGTGGTTCCGGAAGGGCGCGATCCGGCCGCGGTGCTGTGTGCTGCACAGGCCGCGCTGCAGGAGCGGGGGATCGCGCACGCCACCATTCAGGTGGAGCGCGCCAGCCACGCCGACCACGAGGGTCCGCAGAACGTCTGCTAGCGGTTGGGACAGCAATGTGCACTAACGGTGGGGCAGCAACATTCGCTAACAGGTGGGAAGAATCTCGGCAATCGCCCTAGACCTGGCAAGGTAGGTTTACCTTGCTTAGGATACCCTAAGGATGGTAGCGTCTGGGAAATGATGAACTCTCGAAACTCTCAGCGCGGCTCTTTGTGTCGCGCCCTGGTCCTCATGGTCGCGACGATACTCGGTGCCGCAACCCTCGTTGCCTGTGGTGCTAGTGATGGTGACAACGGCAAAGGCGGTAAAGACGGCGAGCCACGAGTAGTCGCGTTGGACTGGCGATATGAGGAAATCCTCGAGGCACTGGACGTAAAGCCTGTCGGCATCGTAGAGATCGGCAAGTCCGCAGGGCCGAAAACTCTGGAGGGCAAGCTCGAGGGCATTGAATCGGTTGGCCAGGCAAAGCAGCCGAACCTGGAGGTCATTCAGTCTCTTGAACCCGATCTGATCCTCGCTAGCCCAACGCGACAGGAATCGATCATGCCGCAGTTGAAGGAGATTGCAGAGACGAGGTCCTACAGCGATGCCAGCTACACTGACGTCCTCGATTCCATGGACGACATTGCAAAGAAGCTAGGCAAGGAGGATAAAGCTAAGGAAGTCCGCGAGCGCATCGAAGGCAAGGTCGCAGAGGCCAAGAAGCTCGTCAAACCGAACACTCGTGCTGCTCTGGTTGGTTGGTCGAAGGGCACTCTCTACACCTGGATCAAGGATTCCTTTGCAGGCTCTCTTCTTTCTGACGCCGGCTACGTCTACGGCTACGACGGTTCCCGTACCGCTATCGAGTCCAAGACTGACGTTGCCGAAATGACGGGTGATAAGCTCCCCTCAATGAAGCTGGACCGGATGTACCTGTACAACGACATCGAGGGCTTTAAGTCCAGCCCATATAAGGATGTGGTGAAGGACATCGTGGACGTGGAGCAGGACACCTGGTCCCGTTCTCGTGGCCCGCTGGCCGCAGAGGCAATGCTGGATCAGATCATTGAAACGGAGAACGCTCGTAAGTAGGCGCACCTTCGTGCGTTTACGACCGAAGGAAGTTAAGTGCAACGAGGGCTAGAACCACGCGTTAAGCAGTTGGGGATTCCGCTGGCGCTGGGATTGGCTGTCATTCTTGCAGTATGGGTCTGGCGCATGAGCAGCGTGGAGGTTCCGACTAACGCGCCAGAACTCGCGGGGGAGGTGCACTCCGTTATGCGCGACCGGCTTTTGGCGGCGACGGTGATCGGCATGGCTTTGGGGGCGGCAGGCGTGCTGCTGCGTACGGCTACCCGGAATCCGCTGGCTGATCCGGAGATCACCGGCGTGAATTCCGGTGCGGCGTTCGGCGCTGTGCTGTGCACGACGATCACGGGATCAGTGTCGGGCGCAGCTGTGCTGCCGGGCGCGCTGTGTGGCGCGGCGCTTGGAGCTCTGATCACGGTGGGTATTGGGATGCGTGTGACGGTGGGAGACCCGACTGGTGCTCAGTCGGTGCAGCGGATGATTTTGCTGGGCATAGCCGTTTCTGCATTGTTTTCGGCGTGTACCGCGATCACGTTGGTTATCGATGAGGCTCAGCTTTCGACCGTGCTGTCGTGGCTTTCTGGCCGCTTGGGCGGGGTTCGTTTCCCGGACGTAGTGCCCTGCATTATTACTGTAGCGGTGGTTCTGCCGTTTACTATCGCCGCTGGTCGGGGGCTGGATACGCTTTTTGCTGGTGACGCCCTCTCGTCTTCCGTCGGCGCGAACCCCCACCGACTGCGCATTGTGGCAGTTGTGGGCGCAGTGCTGTTGATCGCGCCGGCAGTTGCGGCTGCTGGCCCCATTGGTTTCCTTGGCCTATTGGCAGCGGTTGTGTCGCATCGAGTGGCAGGCCCGCGCCATCGGTTGAGCTTAGTGATTGCCCCCGTGGTGGGGGCGGCAGTTTTGCTGGTGGCGGATTCCGTTGCGCAGGCTCTGTGGGCGCCGGCGGAGACTCCAGTGGGCGTGGTTACTGCCATTGCTGGCGTGCCTTTGCTTCTGTGGGGTATTAATCGGCTGCAACCGGGAGGTGTGCGTTGATGAAGCGCAGTTTGAATCGCAGAGGAATCCTCCGGAGTACCGTTTCCCAGCCCGGCACTGCAGCGCCGCAGAGTGACATTGTAGCGCCGCTGGGTGATACTGCGGCGCCGCGTACTAGGGGTACCGGGGTTACCAGAGTTATAGCGGTGTATGCAGCGCTCCTGGCTTTGCTGGCGTTTGCGATCGTCCTGGGCTTAAGCGTCGGTGCCGTCATGAAGCCCCCTGCAGAGACCATCCACGATCTCTTCACCGGCGGCAAGCTCATCTGGCGCTATCGCATGCCTCGCGTGCTCGTGGGGATCTTCGCCGGTGCAGCGATGGCGGTCTCCGGAGCATTGCTGCAGCTTGCGTTGCGTAATCCACTGGCAGCTCCGGACACTGTGGGCGTCACCGCAGGAGGGGGCTTAGCAGCCGTGGCAGCTCTGTTGAGTGTCGGTTCCTTGCCCGCGCAGGCGCTAACCCCCGTGGCGTTCGTCGGTGCACTGGTAGGTGCAGGCCTGGTGCTGGTACTCGCAGGGAGGGGTGCCACGGATCCGGTACGGCTCACCCTCACTGGAGTAGCGGTCTCTGTAGGACTGGGTGCGCTGACTCAGCTGTTACTGGTCAAGGCTGCTCCGGAGGCCGGCGCAGCGATGACGTGGCTCAAAGGTTCGCTCTACGCCCGCACCTTCGCCGATGCGCAAGTCGTAGGGCCCGTGGTGCTGGTGGGCATCGTGGTAGCCGTCGTGCTTTCGAGGCACTTGGACATGCTGGACCTGGACTCTTCTGCCATGGCGGGAGTGGGCGTCAGCGAGCGAACGTGGCGCACCGTGGCGGTGCTGTTCGCGATCCTGTTGGGAGCCGCCGCTGTGGCTGCGGCGGGTGTGTTGGGGTTTGCAGGATTAATTGTTCCGCATGCTGCGCGACTGCTGGTTGGCGGTGCTACCAGGCGTGTGTTGCCTGTGTCTGCGCTGGCTGGCGCGGGGTTGGTCGTCTTTTGTGACGCCCTTGGTCGCTGGGTATTTGCGCCTACTGAAATCCCCGCGGGTGCGTTGATCTCCGTTGTCGGCGCCCCGTAT
This sequence comes from Corynebacterium sp. LK28, assembly GCF_014335105.1. Taxonomy (NCBI): domain Bacteria; kingdom Bacillati; phylum Actinomycetota; class Actinomycetes; order Mycobacteriales; family Corynebacteriaceae; genus Corynebacterium; species Corynebacterium sp. LK28. The sequence goes on from NZ_PDGZ01000012.1 coordinate 308,148, forward strand.
TTCATTTATCTTCTGCTGCGTATGTCCCGCAGCCCAGCGGGAGCCCCCGCAGTGCCCACGACAGATGAAAGGAACTCCCAATGAGTGAACCTGCCTTGCACGCCGAGGCCATCACGGTAGGCTACGGCGGCCCGGATGTCTTGCGAGATGTTTCTCTCCAGGTTCCGGAGGGGAAGATTACCGCCCTCATAGGCCCGAATGGCTGCGGAAAATCTACGCTACTGCGAGCGTTGGGGCGTCAACAACCAATCTCGCGGGGACAGGTTTACCTGGGCGACCGCTCCATCCACAAGATGAACGCGCGTGAGTTTGCCCGGCACGTCTCGTTTTTGCCACAACAGCCGGTTACCCCTGAGGGGGTGAGCGTGCGGGAAGTTATCGCGTACGGCCGGTACCCGTATACAGGTGCGTTTGCGTCGTTGGGGGCGGAAGACTACCGCGCGGTGGAGGAAGCAGCTGAGCGCGCCGGGGTGACCACTCTGTTGGATGTACCGGCGACGGATTTGTCCGGCGGTCAGCGGCAGCGTGTGTGGGTGGCGATGACTGTGGCGCAGCAGACCCCGATGTTGCTGCTCGACGAACCGACGACCTATTTGGACCCCGCGCACCAGATTGCAATTCTGGACTTGGTACGGGATCTCAATGCCGCCGGCCGGACTGTCGTGATGGTCGTGCATGATATGACGCACGCGGCCCGCTTCGCCGACACGATCGTCGCTATGCGTGATGGCCAGGTGCTGGCGGCGGGGGATACGGAAGACGTTATGTCTGCGCCGCTCGTTGAGGAGCTCTTCGGGATTTCCTGCCTGGAGGTGCAGGATCCGGAGACGGGACGAGTGCTGCCGATTCCATACCGCTAGCCCCGGCGCGGCAACGTGACACAGCAGCGCAAACCCGTATTGCATTTCAGCGTTACAGCACTTGAAACACCGTGTTGCTGAACAGTGCCACCCAGTGGGGTGAGTGGGTTAGGAAGGGCGAGGGGTGTCGGCGAAGAGTCCCGTCGCCACGTAGCCCCACTGCGGGTGCTTCGCGATGCCGATCGCGGCGTATCGATGCTTCTCCCACATCAGCGCCTTGTAGTGCCCCTGCTTATTGGCCGGGCCGTACTTCTCGTTGATCCACATATCAGCGAGCTCGCGGGGGTTCGGGCCTGCCGCGAGGTTCTCGCCCATGTGCCAGTAGTAATAACCGTTCGTGTCATGATGGAATGCATTCTCCCGACCGAGTTTCTGGGAGTATGCGGTGGCTTCTCTGAACATCTGATCGTTCCAGATCAGCTCATTTAGCCCCTTTGCGCGGCGCTCGCGGTTGATCTTAGCGAGCATTTGCTTTCCCATCGCCTCGTAGCTGTTGTTCTGAGGCTGGGTGGTTCCGCCGTTGCCGGCGCCTGGGTTCCCGCTGTTATTGCCCCCGCCGAGAGAACCGGCGAGGCCTCCTTCGGCTAGTGCCTTGATCAGACCCCCGACAATCCCTGCAAGGATCGTGAAGCCCAAAAGGGTGGCGATGCCTTGTTGTACTTCCAGGGGGAGCGCTTTGAATAGGGGAGACGGTTCTGCTGCCTCAGCCTGCGGTGCGGCTAGAAGGCTTGAATTGTCAGGTGCAGCTACAGCACCGGTGGTCAGAGCCACTGCAGTTACCGACGCGACGAGCGCGCGACGAACATTGCGTTTGCGGTTGTTCTTCATGGGAAATGCTTTCTTGAAACGTCGAAAGGAACTGCTTTAGCTTAGCTCTTTTTAAGACACTTCTTAACCTTGCATAGATGTGTTGGTGTAGGTAGCGGGGGTAAAGATGGATCGATAGACCCTTAAATGAAAACGGATGTCATTAACGTGTAGGGTGGCTACGCATGAGACACATGCATAGCCATTCTCCCGACGACACAGCCGCCGACCATTCCTCGAGGCAGGGGAGTGCGCCCGCGAGCGCCGCGCCCGCGAGCGCCACGCCCGTCACCGTGTTGTCCGGCTTCCTTGGTTCAGGGAAAACGACGCTACTGAACGATCTGCTCGCCAATCGCGGCGGCCGTCGCATCGCGGTGATCGTCAACGACTTCTCGGAAATCAACATCGACGCCGCCCTCATCGCCGGCGAAGGCCACCTCACGCGAGGCGAGGACCGCTTCGTCGAACTCACCAACGGCTGCATCTGCTGCACTCTGCGGGAAGACCTGGTCGATTCCGTTGGCACGCTCGCGCGTAGCGGCGACTTCGACCACATCGTCATCGAATCCACCGGCATCTCCGAACCCATGCCCGTCGCCGCAACTTTCGAATGGCGCTGGGAGGACGGCACTCGCCTCGCGGACGTTGCGCCGATCGACACTATGGTCACTCTTGTGGACGCCGCCCAGTTCCTGCAGCAAATAGGGCAGAAGAAGCTGCTCACAGAGGCGGACCTGCAGGCAACTGCGGACGATGAACGCACCATCGCAGATCTGCTGGTCGACCAGGTCGAGTTCGCGGACGTCATCTACGTCACCAAGGCGGACCTCGTCAGCGAGGAACGCTACCGCGCGACGGTTGCGCTGTTGCGCCGAATGAACCCGCGGGCGCGCATCGAAAAACTCATTCACGGCCGCATCGCCACCGCTGGCGCCGGGCGGTCGGCCGTCGACGACATCCTCGGCGCGCATCTCTACGACGAAGCGACGGCCCGCGCCTACGAGGGCTACCTCGACGAGCTGGAAAACCCGCACACTCCCGAGACGGAAGAATACGGCATCAGTTCCGTGGTCTTCCGCGGAGACCGCCCCTTCGATCGGGGTAGGTTGATCGAGGCTCTGCGGTCCACGACCGGGCTGGTGCGCTCCAAGGGATACTGCTGGATCGCCGACCGCCCGGAGCTCGCTCAGGTATGGCACCAGGCTGGTCCTGACCTGCGGATACAACCGGCCGGCGGGTGGCGCCAAGTGGGGCTAACCCCCTCCAGTGAGGTGGTACTGATTGGCGTCAATTTCGATGCAGACAGAGCGGTACAACAATTCCGGAAGGCAATGCTGAGTGACGCAGAGGTAAGGGATATGCTGTAAGGGTCGCACGTCACATTTGGATGGCGTGGTCCCTTCCCGCGTCGGCGCGGTCGTTTCGGCGTGGGCGAGGCAATGTCGCACTTTAGGGAGAAAACATTCGTGAGTAACACCCGTCCGGTAGTCCTCATCGCCGATAAGCTGTCCCAGTCCACCGTCGATGCCCTCGGCGATTCCGTCGAGGTTCGCTGGGTCGACGGCCCGAACCGCCCCGAACTGCTGAAGGCAGTCGCAGACGCAGACGCACTGCTGGTCCGCTCTGCAACCACCGTTGACGCCGAGGTGCTCGAGGCAGCACCGAAGCTGCAGATCGTTGGCCGCGCTGGCGTGGGTCTGGACAACGTTGACATCGACACCGCCACCTCCCGCGGCGTGATGGTCGCCAACGCCCCGACCTCCAACATCCACTCCGCCTGCGAGCACGCCATCAGCCTGCTGCTGTCCACCGCCCGCCAGATCCCCGCCGCCGACAAGACGCTGCGCGACGGCGAGTGGAAGCGTTCCTCCTTCAAGGGTGTGGAGATCCTGGGCAAGACCATCGGCATCGTCGGCTTCGGCCACATTGGCCAGCTGTTCGCCCAGCGACTGGCCGCTTTCGAGACCGACATCATCGCCTACGACCCGTACGCCAACCCCGCCCGCGCCGCACAGCTGGGCGTGGAGCTGGTGGAACTGGAAGAACTGATGGGTCGCTCCGACTTTGTGACCATCCACCTGCCGAAGACCAAGGAAACCGCGGGCATGTTCGACGCGGATCTGCTGGCAAAGGCCAAGAAGGGGCAGATCATCATCAACGCCGCCCGCGGTGGCCTGGTGGACGAGGCCGCCCTGGCGGAGGCCATCAAGTCCGGCCACATCCGCGGCGCCGGCTTCGACGTGTACGCCTCCGAGCCGTGCACGGATTCCCCGCTGTTCGAGCTGGATGAGGTTGTCGTTACCCCGCACCTGGGCGCTTCCACCGTTGAGGCGCAGGACCGCGCTGGCACCGACGTTGCCGCATCCGTCCTGAAGGCCCTGGCCGGCGACTTCGTACCGGACGCGGTCAACGTTTCGGGCGGCAAGGTCTCCGAGGAAGTTGCTCTGTGGCTGAACCTGGCCACCAACCTGGGCCGCGTGGGCGGCGAGCTGCTGCACGGCGCCCCGAACGCCGTAACCGTTACTGCCCGTGGCGAACTGTCCACCGAGTCCGTCGACGCACTGGGCCTGGCTGCTCTGCGTGGCGTGTTCTCCGGCGTGATCGACGAGCAGGTCACCTTTGTTAACGCTCCGCAGATCGCCGAAGAGCGCGGCGTGGAGCTGGACGTGCAGACGCACGACGAGTCCGTCAGCCACCGCTCCGTCCTGGAGGTTCAGGTTGTCGGCGCAGACGGCTCTTCCGCCACCGTCGCTGGTGCGCTGACCGGCCTGGAGCACGTGGAGAAGATCGTCCGCATCAACGACCGCGGCCTGGACCTGCGCGCCACCGGCACCAACCTGTTCCTGGTTTACCCGGACCAGCCGGGAGCGCTGGGCAAGGTCGGTACGCTGCTAGGCGGCAAGGGCATCAACATCGACGCCGCCGCACTGTCCCCGACCAACGATGAGTCGCAGGCTACGCTGGTTCTGCGTGTCGCCCAGGATCTGGATCAAGAGCTGGTCGACGAGGTCAAGGCAGAGCTGAGCGCCTCCAACGCGTTCGTGCTGAACTTCTAATGGTTTAAGCGATAGTTGTTATCGCGTCAGGCCGGGCAGGATCTGCCCGGCCTTTTCTATTGACGCCCCACGCCGCGCAGCTACAGGTAGTGCCGTACCTTCTGCGCGATGTCCGGCCAGTGTAGATCGAGCTGACGGGAGGCGCGGCGGTTTAAGATCCAGGCGACGCCGATGATGATGACCCCGTGGAGCAGTACGCCTGCCCAGCTCAGAAGTGGGATGTCGGCAATGCTGTCGCTGTTGCCAGCGGAGGTCTCCAGTGGGATGAGCGTTAGAAGCGCACCCGGCAGGATGGATAGGCTCAAGGTCAGCATGATCACGAATGCGGAGATGATAGCGCTGGAACCACCGTTACGCTGCTTAAAGGCGTTGGTTCCCGGTGCAGTGGTCTGGGAGGGGAAGTAGGCGGCGCTGAAGTTCGCCATGGCGGAGGCGATAAAGACGGTCCCCAGCGTCAAGGCGCTGGCTAGAAGCCAGGCGGCGCTGAAGCTCTTGAAAGCTCCCGCGGCGATGCAAATAATCAGCCATATTGGGAGCAATACCGTCACGGTGGAAAGGGTGCGGCTGGTGACGATCTGCTTGCCGCGCACACCGGCGACCATGTGCACCCAGTTGGACGGCCCGTCCATGCCCAGGGAGTTGCCCGCCACCTGTTGGGGGCCAAGGGATACAAAGAACATCGCGAACCACAGCATCCAGCCACTGTCGCTATTGGTCATTCCCATCAGCATGTAAAAAGCGCAGAAGACGACCACGAACGTCAGGCTCATCACGAAGCGGTTATCGCGGCGCCAATAGCGAATCTCGCGGGAGTACAGTGCGCCAACGGGGGATGCGGGGACTCGCGGCAGTAGTAGGCTGTCTCCCTTCGCTGCCCGGGTGGCATGCTGAGGAGGGAGGGGATTGTTCAGGTCGTGCTTGACGGCCACGCGCAGCACAACAGTGACTGCAAGGATTGAAACGAGGCAGATCACACCCTTGGCGATGCCCGTATTGACGCCACCATTTCCGATGTCGGTCAAGTCAGCGGCAGCGCCAGCGGCGGCGGCGAAGGGAGTCCAGGACATGATCGTGGAGCTGGTCTCCACGGCGGCGGTGGGATCCGAGCCATCGGAAAGCAACTGTGGAGAGAGATACAGCGCCAAAAAGCCGAAAGTGACGACGAAACCGGCGACATTGCCCCAGAGTTCGCTGAACTTGGTGGCAATGCTGCTGAGCGCAGCCGCGAGAGCTTCTCCCGCCAGGAGGGTGAATACTAGTTGGAGTACGCACCCGAGGATCCACAGCGCACCGGCGCCGGGGGAAGCCATCTTCGCAAAGGCAAGGTAACCGAGCACAGACATGATGATCGTGTTGACCAGCGAGATCGCGGCGCGGGAGTTGAGGAACATTGCCGTGACCATGCCTGGCAGGAGGTCACGGTCGGATAGTGGCAACGAGCTAAACATGCGTGGATCTAGCATGCGTTCCTCGCTGGGAAAGATGGCTGATAGCGCGAGGTAGAGCACGCTGCCGAGCCCCATCGTCAGCACGAACATGGCCGGGTTGCCGTCGGACAGGAGGGCTCCGTAGCTGGTAAAGGCCAGGCCAACGCAGCCCATCACGGCGAAGATGGTGATGGCTACGGACGAAATGATCATCTGGATATTGCCTGTAAAGGCGTGCGCCCAGAGTGTGCAGTGGAGTTTGAGAAGGGTCTTGGTTTTCGACACTGGTCCTACCCTTCGTGGTGGTGGGCGGACAGGTCACGTCCGCTGTGTTCGGCTTGTCCACCGCGCAGCCAGCTGAAGGATTGCGTATCCAGCTGCTTGCCGCCCACGGCCTCAACGAAGCGTTCGGAGAGGGACTTGCCCGCGCGCACCTGCTCGGTGGTACCGGCAGCAACGACGGTGCCCTGGTTGATGATTGCCACATGGTCGCAGAGTCCCTCGACCAGTTCCATGACGTGCGAGCTCATGATGACCGTGCCGCCCGCGCCGACATAGCGTCGCAGGATAGTGCGGATGACTTCGCCGGAAACGGGATCCACGGCCTCAAAAGGCTCGTCGAGGATGAGCACCTCCGGGCTGTGCAAAAGGGCACCGGCCAGCAGGATTTTCTTCTTCATACCCGCGGAGTAGTCGGCGATGTACTTCTTGCCGGCATCCTCTAGATCGAGTGCCTGCAGCAGGTCTGCAATGCGCTGCTGCAGTTCGTCGCCGGGGATGTCGCGGAGGTAGCCCAGATACTCAAGGTATTCCTTGCCGCTGAGGCGCTCGAACACGGGAAGGCCGTCCACCAGCAGACCGTAACTACGCTTTGCTGCCAGTACTTCTTCTTCGGGTTGGGTGTTCTCAAGGTCGCTCCACAATGGGTGGCCGGCGATCCAGGAGTTACCGCCATCGGGGCGAATTATGCCCGTAGCTGCGAGGATGGCGGTGGTTTTACCGGCGCCGTTAGGGCCGACAATTCCGTAAAAGCTGCCCTTTGGCACGGTGAGGCTGAGATTATTTACCGCCACCTTGCCAGGGAAGTTCTTATATAGATTGCGGATGACCAGCGCTGCGTCGCTGACCTCCGGATTTGTAGTTGTATGTGAGGGATATGGCTCGTAAGTCATGTTCTTCACACTAACAGCGGCGTCTGTTTAGAGGTGTCAAAGAAGTGTTTCTGTCGCCGCGGAGGTGTGAGCGCCTTGGAAGTAATCCATTTTTAGGTTGTTAGGCAAGTGCTGTCCGGGTGTCGTGCTATGGTCATAATTGACCAACTAGTGAGACAAAGGAGTTCATATAATGAAACTCGCAGTGGTTGCCGGTGATGGAATCGGCACTGAAGTAACGGCAGAAGCACTGAAGGTTCTGCACGCCCTGCGCGACGATGTAGAGACCACCGACTACGACCTCGGCGCCCGCCGCTACCTGCGCAATGGTGAACTCCTGACCGACGAGGATCTGGACTCCCTGCGCGAGCACGACGCTATCCTGCTGGGCGCCATCGGCGACCCCCGCACCGTACCCGCTGGAGTGCTGGAGCGAGGTTTGCTGCTGCCACTGCGCTTCAAGCTCGATCACGCAGTGAACCTCCGGCCGTCCAAGCTGTATCCCGGATCTTCCAGCCCGCTGGCGAACCCGGGTGACATTGACTTCGTCGTCGTGCGAGAGGGAACCGAAGGCCTCTACTGCGGCAACGGCGGCACACTGCGCGAGGGTACTGACCACGAGGTGGCGTCCGAAGTATCCCAAAACACCTACTTCGGTGTGGAGCGCGTGGTGCGTGATGCTTTCGAGCGCGCACAGAGCCGACGCAAGAAGCTGACATGGGTGCACAAGACGAATGTGCTGGTGAATGCCGGTGGCCTGTGGCATCGCGCGATCGAGACAGTGGGGCAGGAGTACCCCGAAGTTCAGGTGGATTACAACCACATCGATGCCGCGACGATCTACATGGTCACCAAGCCACAGGAATACGACGTCATTGTGACGGACAACCTCTTTGGAGACATCCTCACTGACCTGGCGGGCGCAGTCACCGGCGGCATCGGCCTGGCAGCCTCGGGCAACATCGACCCCTCGCGAAAGAACCCCTCCATGTTCGAGCCGGTGCACGGCTCCGCACCGGACATCGCGGGCCAGGGGATTGCGGACCCCTGCGCGGCGATCCTGTCCGTCGCGCTCATGCTGCGCCATTTGGGCGATGACGCCAAAGCGGAAGCCATCGAGGCCGCAGTTCTGGCTGAAGCGAGCTCACGCGACGGCGGCCCCGTCAAGACCGCGGAGGTTGGCGACCGCGTCGTCGCAAACCTGAAATAGGCAAAACAGCCAACCCGGTACTTAGGCCGGGCGGGTGCGCCGTGGTTTGCCGTCCTGCGCTGTGCTCTACTGTGCGCGCAGCGTCTTCGACCACAACTCCTTGCCACGGGTGGTGAATAGCCGGACGGTGAGATCCTTCGAACCACCGTCGATATCCACCTCTCCGAAGTGCTGGAAATCATCCAGTGGCGAGGAGTTTTGCTTATTCTTCGCCGGTGCGTGCACGTACACAACCTCCGGGCCGAAGGTGCCGTCCATGTCGTTCGGGCCGAATCCGCCGGCGTTCAACGGGCCAGAGACGAACTCCCAGAACGGTGCGAAATCCTGGAAGTCCGCGCGATCCGGCGAGTAGTGGTGCGCAGCGGTGTAGTGCACGTCGGCGGTGAGCCACACAACATTGCGCACATCCTTGATGCCACTGAGGACGCGACCGATCTCCGCCTCGCGACCCACAGCCTTGCCACCCGCGCCATTTGATACGCCCTCCTGGTCATCCCCATCTGGCACGACGATGCCCAGCGGAAGGTCATTGGCGATGATCTTCCATGTAGCGGTGGAATTCTTAACTCCGTCGATCAGCCACTTTTCCTGCTTCGGCCCCAGAATTTGCCCCGGCTTGGTGGCAGACGCTCCGGCATCCGGGTTGCGATCCTTGTAGCTGCGCATATCCAGTACGAAGATATCCAGCAGCGAGCCGTAGGAAATCTTGCGGTAAACGCGACCATCCACCGCCATCTTCCGATCTAGTGGCTGCCACTCGTGGAAGGCCTGGAAGCCGCGATGCGCCAGTAGGTTTACATCTTTGACCTGGTACTTGTCGTCTTCCAGGATCTCGCCTGGGTACCAGTTGTTCGTCGTCTCGTGGTCATCCCACTGCACCAGCTGTGCGACCTTGGAGTTGAACAGCTTGTAGTTCTCGTCCATCAGGTTATAAGCGTGCTGGCCGCGGAACTCCTCCAGAGTTTCGGCCACCTTGTTTTTATACGGGCTGGTGAGGTTCTTAAACACGCGACCGTCGTCCAGTTTGTGGTTCGCTTCGATCGGGCCATCGGCGTAGACCGTATCGCCGGAGTGAATAAACAGATCCGGGTTGCGATCCGCCATTGTCTTCCAGCAGTACATGCCACCGATGTCCGGGTTGATGCCGTAGCCCTGACCCGCCACATCGCCGGACCAGTGCAGGCGAATGTTCTTGCGTGCCTGGTTCGTCGATGGCGCGGTGGTGAAACTGCCGGTCACCGGTTGGGAACGCACGGCGGTGTGTTGATCCTCCATGATCACGCGGTAGTGGATCTTTTGGCCCGGCTGCATGCCGACGAGGCGCAGGCGCCCGGTGCCGTCGCTGTCTGGGGTGAGCATGGCGCCGCGGAAGGTTTTGGTCTTGTGACGCGGAAAGGTCGGGTCCGTCGAAGCTTCGACGACCATGCGCGCCGGTCGATCGACGCGCGCCCATACAAGACCGCCGTCGGGTCGGACATCGCCGGTAGTGACGCCATGAGTGATCACCGGGCGGGCGCGCTGCAGCCCAAGCGAGCCGATTGCCCCGCTGGAGCCCGCCATGCCAGCAGAGCCCGCGGGGCCTGCGGAGCCTGCCACGCTGCCGGCCTGCGAGCCGAGAGCGTTCGCCACGCCCGTGCCGAGTAGTGCGGCGCCGGTGGCACTCGCGCCGGCTAGGAACGTGCGCCGGGAGGTGCTACGCGCGCGGGAGCGGGCGCCAGTGGCAATGCTGGGACTGTCGGAGCTGCTGGAGTTGTTGGGGTTGCTGGAAGTGTGAGGGTTAACGCTGCGATTCGTCATAGCGGCCAAGCTACGTGTGAAATCTGTCGCAGCCGTGGCAGGAGAATTAACCGCGAATGACGGAAAAACAAATTCGCGGTGAATGGCCAGGCGGGGGAGGCGGTGGCGTCGATAGTTGTGGGGAGTAAGTGACAGACAAGAAAAAGGGACACAACAAGAGGGACCCAAGACCGGTGGGGTAGGGTATGAAAACATGCGTATTGCTCGAATTGCACACCCAGAGGGCATGGCTTTCGCGATCGTCGAGGGGGGCCAGCCGGACGGCACCGGCGCCACCTGCCGCGAGATCGCCGGCCACCCCTTCGGCCAGCCAGAATTCACCGGAAAATCATGGCCCATCGAGGACGTGCGGCTACTGGCCCCGATCCTGCCGTCGAAGATCATTGCCGTCGGACGCAACTACGCTGACCACGTCGAAGAAGTCTTCGCCAAGAGCGCCGAGCACCTGCCGCCGACGATCTTCCTGAAGCCCCCGACAGCCGTCATCGGCCCCGAAGCTCCCATCCGCATCCCTGAGTGGGCGACGCGAGTGGAATTCGAAGGCGAACTGGCGATCGTCATCGGCCGCCCCTGCAAGGACGTCAAGCGTGCCAACTGGAAGGACGTGGTGCTGGGGTTCACCATCGTCAATGACGTTTCCTCCCGCGACCTGCAGTTCCAGGACGGACAATGGGCGCGCGCGAAGGGCCTGGATTCCTTCTGCCCGCTGGGGCCGTGGATCGAAACGGCTGTCGACAGCATCGAGATCGACAACCAGCCGATCAAGGCGCACCTCACGCACGATGGGAAGACGGAAACGAAGCAGGATTCCAACTCCAACCAGATGATCAAGGACATCCCGGAGATCATCGAATGGGTTTCCTCCGCGTTCACGCTGCTGCCGGGCGACGTGATCTGCACCGGCTCGCCCGCCGGAACCGCAGAGATGGTTCCGGGCGACCGCATTGAGGTTGAAATCCCCGGGCTGGGCAAGTTGGCCAACCCAGTGCAGGCCTACGGCAAGTAGCCGGCGGGGCCGCGCCCCTCGCGCCGAGCCTCGGCCTAAACCTCCCGCAGCGCTGCAGGCACGTTGAGTGCCCGCAGCGCTGTTTGCAGCTTCGCGGAGGTTTCCTCTGCCTCCTTGGTCGGGTTCGAATCGACCACAACTCCGCCGCCCGCCCACGCGCGGGCGGTGTTTTCCTCCACGATGGCGCAGCGGATGGAGACCATGAACTCCCCGTCGCCCTCTGAATCGCACCAGCCCACCGCGCCGGAGTAGAACTCGCGCGGGGACTTCTCCTGGGAAATCACTCCCAACGCATCATCTGTCGGCGTGCCACCAATCGCCGGGGTGGGGTGCAGCATCAGCGCCAAATCCAGCGCGGAATACTCGTCGTCCTTCAACGTGCCAGCGATCTGAGTGCCCAGGTGGATCATCTCGTTCGTCTCGTGGATCTCCGGAGTATCGGGGATGTCCAGCTTCTCGCACAATGGCTCCAGCACACGGCGGTAGTGATCCACCACGAAGCGGTGCTCGCGTAGGTCCTTGGTGGAACTGGCGAGGTCGCGGGCTGTGGCGTCATCAATAGAAAAAACTCCGGTGCGCGGCGCGGAACCGGCCATGGGGAAGGCCGAGACGCGGCGCCCCTCGCGGCGAATCAGCATCTCCGGGGAACTGCCGACGAACATGGCGTTCCGGTACTCGTCGCGGCCGGTGGCCGAAAGGTCCACGGCGAAGCCATCCCGATACGCGGACAGGTCGATCAGGCGGGCGGCGATCAACAGTGGGTCGACCGCCTCGGCGAAGGTGATGTCCACGGCGCGAGCCAACACGACCTTCTCCAACTGGGTTTGCTGGATCGTGGCGACGGCGGCGGCGACCATGGCGGCGTGTTCCTCCATGGTGGTCTGCGCCTCGACGGATTCGACAACGAGGGAACGGGCAGCATCCTGCCCACGGAAGAACGCTGGGGGTTCCAGCGGGCCTTCGGCGCGGATGACGGTCTGCGGCTCCATGAGCGCGGCGCGGAGTGAGGTATCGAAAGGAAATGCGCCGACAATCAAGTCCACATCCTTGTTTCGAAGTGCCGTGGAGGCTTCGAAAGGGTCCGGGTACGTCGCCTTGCGGCCCTGTGTGCGGATGCTGCGATCTGGGCGGGAAAGCAGGAAATCCGGGGCGGTGGCCGGTCTCTGCTCGTGGGTCATGCGTGCCAGTTTACTGCCCGGGGCTACAGTGTCGCTCCTTGGGCTGGGGTTGGGTGGCGTGTGCGCGGCGGCTGGGGGGTGGTCCGCGCGTGGCGCGTGCGCGACACAGCGGCGCGATCCGGATTCTGAATTACAACGTCCTGCATGAAAAGATGATGCTTATGAATACAGAATCAAGTGTGCGGCCGGCCGGTTACGCCACCGCGATGAATTACTCGCTCGGGGCGAAGACTGGCGCGGAGGCTCTAGAGGCTGTCGCGAATTCCCCCTTCGACAAGGTGGAGCTGTGGTGGCCGTGGGATACGCCCCACCCGTCCGAGCAGCAGATGCGCCAGCTTGTGGATGCGCTGGCCAAGGGGCGCCCGGAGAACCCCCGCCAACTGGTTGCGCTGAATCTGTGGGCTGGGGATCTGGCTGCCGGCGATCGGGGAGTGTTGCACCTGGTCGGCCCGGAGGAAGGTGCCGACGGTGCTGGCGCGGGCACCGACCCCGACGCTGAATCCGGCGACCCCGCCATCACCGAGGAGCTCATCGAGCACCTGAACGTCATCGAGTATCTGCATCGCCTCACGGGCGTCCGCCGCTTCAACGTGTTGGTTGGCCGCGGCGGTCGCGTGCTACAGCGCCGTCAGGTGCGCGCTTTCGCCGCGGTGGCGAAGCGCCTGGCCCGCTTCGGGGGCATCGCCCTCATTGAGCCTCTTAGCGGCATTGAGAATTACCCTGTGACCAGCATTAAGGAGGCAGCGCCCCTGGTTGTCGCAGGCGGTCGCCTTCTTATTGACGCCTACCACCTCGCCGCTAACGGTGAAGATTGGACTTGGCTCGCCAGCCGGGGAGCGGAGTACGAGCTGTGGCCGGAACATATTCAGATCGCGGACTTCCCAGGCCGCGGTGCGCCGGGGACTGGAGATGCTCCGCTGGAGGAGTGGGTTAACCAGCTGAGGGAGGCAGGGTATGAGGGCGAGGTCGTCCTCGAACACTTCTAGCGGGCGTAGCTGAAAGAAAGCTGAAGAAAGTTCATAGGGGTCGGCGTGTTGTAGCACCCGTGAAGTAGTGGTTGCCTCTAGTGTTACGTTTGTGACTCATGTGACTTCTGTTAAAGGTGTTAAAACTGGGCGCGCTGCGCGCCTCGTTCTGCTCGTGGCTGTTTCCGTAGCGATGACGCTGGCGATGCTGGCTTCGATGCTGGTCGGCGGCGCGGGCGTTGCCCCCGCCCAGGCGGCTCCGGCGCCCAAGCCGGCACCAGCCCCCGCACCCGCTCCCGCTCCCAAGCTCGCGCCTAAACCTGCACCGGCCCCAGCGCCTGCGCCTAAACCAGCCCCCGCGCCAGCACTGAAGCCGGCACCGGCGGAGAAGTTGGCGTCCACAATAGATAGGGCGAAACCGGGGCGGCCAGAAAACATTGAGTTCCGGCGTCCAGACGGCAGCACCCGCAGTGCAATCGTGAGCGTGACCTCTAACTACGACCCGCACAGGCCCACACCGGTGCTGCTTGGGTTCGGTGGGCGCGACGATACCCCGGAGAACTACCGCAACTACTCGCGCTTCTCTAACACTGGCGCGGCCAACGAGGCGATCGTGGTTTACCCGCGTGGCATCGATAACGCATGGGAAGGCGCGCCCTACGCGACCAGCCGACGAGGCCAGGATGTGGACTTTGTGCGACAGATCGTCAACGAGCTGGGCAAGCGCTTCAACGTTGACAGAAACCGCATCTACGCTGCGGGAATGTCGAACGGTGGCGGGTTTGTGATGAACCTGGCGTGCCAGGCTCCCGACCTGGTGGCTGGCGTGGTGAGCGTTTCCGGAGCCTTCTACAACCCAGTTAATGAAGGCTGCGCGCCAGAATCGGTGCCGACTTTCGTGATCCACGGTCAGCGCGACGAGCTGACCCACTACGACGGAGGCACGCTGCACGATGCGCCGTACTTGCCCGCACCGCACCTGATCCATTCGCGTGCGCTGCGGAATGGATGTGCCCCACAGCCGGTGGTGGAGCAGAAGCCCAACAATGTCACCCAGTTTGGTTACCCGGGATGTCGCGATGAGGCCGTGTTCTGGCGGATCAACGACCAGGGGCACAACTGGCATTTTGCTCCGGATGTTGCCAATGAGGCGTGGAACTTCCTGGCGCGCCAGAACAAGGCACTGCCGGGGGCTGCTAGTTAGTTAGCTGCGCTGAGATATGTGGCTGACCAGCTGCTGCGCTGGGTATGGCTGACCAGCTGCTGTTGCTGAGTTTTTGGCTGACCAGCTGCTGTGCTGGGTATGGCTGACCAGCTGCTGTGCTGGGTATGGCTGACCAGCTGCTGTTGCTTATGTGACTATTGTGCCTGCTGGTGCTGATGTGTTTAGGATTCGCTCGTTGGCGCGGGTTGTGGGGGCAGCTGCCGGGGGCAAATGTCGCTAGAACGGGAATCTGTGAGACCTGCTGGGCACCTCGGAAATTTTGCAACGCTTTGACCTGCGCTTTTAGGTAAATGAAAACTGGAGTCGCTAACGGATTCCCGTTCTAACGACATTTAGGTGCTCATCGGCGCAGATACAAGTGCCCATCGGCG
This sequence comes from Corynebacterium sp. LK28, assembly GCF_014335105.1. Classification (NCBI taxonomy): domain Bacteria; kingdom Bacillati; phylum Actinomycetota; class Actinomycetes; order Mycobacteriales; family Corynebacteriaceae; genus Corynebacterium; species Corynebacterium sp. LK28. Next base: position 323,201 of record NZ_PDGZ01000012.1, read on the forward strand.
CAAAAGGCGACGACTAGTGAGGTGCAGGTGCCGTGAAGGTTCTTTGTAGGCGGGGTGAGGAGGTAGGGGTGAATGTGGCGGGGCGATGCTGTCGGAGGTTGTAGGCGAGGGGAGTAGTCAGGTGCCCTGAGGAAGGGGTGCTATGGCGAGTGAAATACGAGGGCTTCCTGGAAAGAGATGTAACTGATGGGGAAGATTATGCCTTATGAGTCACAGGAGGCTTGCTAAGGCTACACCCGCCTGAATGGTTTTTAAAGGGAAAGTGGGTAATTCCCGCCGCTAGGTGTATGTTTAAGCGGTGCAAAAATCCTTCATGCGTCTAAGTCTTAACGGCTCCGCGGCCCGCAGCGTGGCTCACTCCCACGCCGCCACCCACTCCCACGCCGCCACCCACTCCACTGGTCGTACCCACGCCGGTCGCTTCCGCAAGCTCACTCTTTCCCTCGCGGTAGCTCTCGGCCTCGCCACCGGCACTCTAGCCGGCCCGGCGCTGGACACTGTCGCCGGCACCGAATCTGCCACTCCGCAGGCCAGCGCTGAAACTCCGAACAGCCTGATTGGCAAGCTCTCTGGCAGCCTCAGCGGCTTGGCTAGTGGCATGTCCCCGCGTCCGGCGAACAACTACCAGACCTTCAACGTCAACGGTAAGACCCGCACTGCCCTTGTCGACGTCCCAGCCAACTCGGGGAACCGCAAGAAACCGATCCTCTTTATGTTTGGCGGTCTTGGCCAATCGGCTGCAAGCGCAAAGGACATGTCTCGCTTCAACGCGATCGCTGGCCGCACCGCTATCGTCGTTCACCCGGAGGGTATCAGCCACGCATGGGAAGGCGCGCCGTATTCCAAGACTCGCCGCGGCGAGGATGTTGCCTTTGTCCGCACCATGGTCAAGACCCTCGCTAAGCGTTACAACGTCGACACTAAGCGTATCTACGCGGCTGGCATGTCCAACGGTGGCGGCATGGCGATGAACCTGGCCTGCCAGGCTCCTGATCTGGTCGCTGGTGTTGTGTCTGTTTCTGGTGCTTATTATGACGCCACCATGAACAACTGCAAAGGCCGCAACGTACCGACGATGCTGATCCACGGCACTCACGACAACGTAGTTCGCTACGGCGGCGGTGTCCGTCACGGCATGCACTACTACGGCGCTCGCGCTGCTTTCGACAATGCAGCACGCCGTAACTCCTGCAACATGGGGACTTTGCACGGAACTCAAGCCCACCCTCTGACTAGTGGCTACACCTACAGTGGCTGCCGAGCTTCGACCGTGTTGTGGCGCGCACACATGGGAGGCCACAACTGGAATGCCTACGCTCCGGACGCTCCGACGGCTGCATGGCACTTCCTGTCTCGCCAGCGTCACGCCTAGTCGCACCACCCCTAGCGACCGCGAAGCGCTGAACACGAAAAGGTACAGTTAGAGACCATGAGTGAAGTTAGCGAAGTTCGCGTTCGATTCTGCCCGTCGCCCACCGGCACCCCGCACGTCGGCATGGTCCGCACGGCACTGTTCAACTGGGCTTATGCTCGCCACACCGGCGGCAAGCTCGTGTTCCGCATCGAGGATACTGATGCGAAGCGGGACTCCGAAGAGTCCTACGAGGCTATCATCGATTCCCTGAAGTGGCTGAACCTCGGCTGGGACGAGGGCATCGAGGTCGGCGGCCCGCACGAGCCCTACCGCCAGTCCCAGCGCATGGACATCTACGCGGACGTCCTGGAGAAGCTGAAGGAATCCGGCGACGTGTACCCGGCCTACTCCACCAACGAGGAAGTCCAGGCCCGCCACAAGGCTGCTGGCCGGGACCCCCAGCTGGGCTACGACAACTACGACCGCGACCTCACTGAAGAGCAGATCGCGCAGTTCAAGGCGGAAGGCCGCGAGCCAGTCTGGCGCCTGCGCATGCCCGACGATCGCATCTACGAATGGCATGACCTGGTTCGCGGCGACATGAGCGTGGACGGCAAGACCGTCCCGGACTTCGTGGTTGCTCGCTCCAACGGCCAGCCGCTGTACACCCTCGTCAACCCGGTGGACGATGCTCTGATGGAGATCACGCACGTCCTGCGAGGTGAAGATCTGCTGCCATCCACACCGCGACAGATCGCACTCTACGAGGCGCTGGTACGGGTGGGCGTCGCTAAACAGGTACCTACATTCGGCCACCTACCGTTCGTGATGGGCGAGGGCAACAAGAAGCTTTCCAAGCGCGACCCGGAATCCAACCTGTTTAACCACCGCGACAACGGCATCATCCCCGAGGGCATGCTGAACTACCTGTCGCTGCTGGGCTGGTCGCTGTCCGCGGACGAGGATATCTTCACGATGCAGCAGCTCATTGACAACTTTGATGTGGCGGACGTGAAGCCGAACCCTGCGCGTTTCGACCAGAAGAAGCTGGAGGCCATCAACGCCGACCACATCCGCCTGCTCGAGCTGGGCGACTTCACCGAGCGTCTGCGCGCCTACCTGGAGGAGTACAAGGACTTCCCGGCGGACTACCCCGCAGACAAGTTCGCCTTCGCCGCGGAGCTGGTGCAGACGCGCATCAAGACGCTCTCGGACGCTGACGGTCTGCTGCGCTTCCTCATTACTTCTGACGCCGACTTGTCCCTGGATGAGAAGGCCGCGAAGAAGAACCTGAAGGAGGACGCGGTGGAGGTTCTCGAGGTTGCCATCGCGCAGCTGGAGGCCATCGCGGACGGGGAGTTCAAGACTGACGTCATCGAGAATGCGCTGCAGTCGAAGCTGATCGAGGAGATGGAGCTGAAGCCGCGCAAGGCCTACGGCGCTCTGCGTGTGGCCATCAGCGGTGCAGCTGTGTCCCCGCCGCTGTTTGAGTCCATGGAGCTGCTGGGCAAGGAGTCCACGCTTGCGCGACTGCGGGCAGCCCGCGAGCAGACGCCGTTCGCACCCGCGCAGCAGTAAGGGGCAGAAGGAGGCGCAGCAGTAGGCACAGTGGTAGGTGCAGCAGTAGGCACAGTAGCGCGTGCCGCTCTGCGGGAGGGGCGGCGCAGTGAGCGTACTATGACCAGAAAATGTGGCTTGAACAGCTGATTTGCTTGTAATTCGCTGTTCTGGTTATAGTATTCACCGTTGCGAACGAGGTTCGCAGTGTTCAACGACCTGGATATCCGGGGAGTAACGCTTGCGGGTTTTGTTCGACGAACGATGGCCTATGGTGTAATTGGCAACACTACGGTTTCTGGTACCGTCATTCTAGGTTCGAGTCCTGGTAGGCCAGCGCCCCGTTCGTCTAGCGGCCTAGGACGCCGGCCTCTCACGCCGGTAACACGGGTTCAAATCCCGTACGGGGTACAAATATTGAATACGACGACCTCCGGTCGGCTTCACTTCAGAAGCGGGCTGGAGGTTTTCTTTATCGTTGGTGGCGTGTTCACGTCGAATGAGTTGATTATCTCCCAATACCAGGCGATCGGTCGGGACGAGTTCACCATCACCGATCCGCAGGGCGTACAGCTCGGTACTGCGCGCCAGACGCGGAAGCTGGGCGATCTGTTCAAAGCTTCGCGCGGGGTAGAAGTCTTCGATGCCACAGGCACGCCTGTGCTTACGATCGAGGACCCGGTGAATTTCTTCTTCGACAGGTACGCCGTGCACCGAATCGACCCTGAGTCCGGCGAACACTCAGAGCTCGCGCACATCACGAAGCGGTTTGCGTGGTTCAACGCCAAATATGACGTAGATATTGCCGGTTATCCGCAGATTGAGGTCTACGGCGAGTCTTTCCAGCCCGACCACACGTTGTCGAGCCAGGGGCGCAATATCGCGCAGGTGAACGCGCAATCTCCTGGTTTAGGCAGGGCACTGATGGGCAAGACTGCGTACCGCATCATCATTGAACCGGGACTTGACGAGAACGTGCATGCTGCAGTTATCGGTATCGCTTTCGCACTGGATATGCGCAAGAAGAAGATGCGAGAGAGCTAAACGCGAATGCCCGCCCTGCCGTCGGACATAAGTGGCGCGCCGTCGGCATTACGCTTCACGGGGAAATCCTCCGGCAAGAAGAGGCCGCGCCCTTCCTTCAGCGCCAGCGAGCGCCACTTCGTCCCCTGAATCCAGAAGACCTGCGGAGAAACCTTGCCGACCTGCATGGGGTAGTACTGCTCCGTAACCGCGGCGAGCGCCATGATGTCATCCGCGGTGTTGTCCGGGCGGATCGCATGGATGAAGATCGTGCGCCCGCCGACGACAGACGCTACGTGGCCGTACCCGTGGTCAGGTAACTCCAGCATCTGCACCATCGTGGGGAATGCGCAGATCCATGCGGCTGCGAAGGGGAAATCGAACTCCAGCAGCTGTATGTCATACTGCGTTGCCGACGTAACACGGTGCAACTCGTTCAGCGACTTGTGGATCGTGTTGGATAGCGCCATGAAGAACAGCGGCATGGACCCATTAGTTGCGTCAACCCCGGGGAAGAACAACTCCGATGTTGGCTTGGCATCCATGTCGAAGCTGTCGGGGAGATCCTTATCCTCGATCGGGTTGAAGTGTCCGCCCTCCAGCGTTGCCAGCATGCGATGGACATTCGGAATCGGGGAGGGCTTAGCGTAGGTGACCTTCGACGCATCCTGCGGCAGTGGCGTGATGAAGGCGTAGATCTCCGCGCCGTTGGCGTTGGTGAGGGTGGATGATCCGTCGGGCTCAGTCGTGATTCGCAGCATGGTCACCGATCCTTTAATCCTGCTTTAAGCTCGCGTACCGGAATCGCCGCGGGATGTCACCGGCGCGCCGTCAGCATTGCGCTGAACAGGGAAGTTCTCCGGCGGGAAGAGGGATACGCCATCCTTGGCGGTGAGCACATCCCAGTGGTTATCGTGCACCCAGAACGTCAGCGGAGAGACGTTCACCGGGTGCTGGCGCAGCTCGTGGCGGGTCTGGGTCATCTGCTGCATAATGTTGTCCGCCGGCTGGTTCGGCACCACAGGGTGAACCAGAACCGTGCTGCCACCGGGCATGGAGACCACGTGTCCGTGGCCATGGTCAGGAATCTTGGTGATCTGCAGGAAGCGATCGAACATGAGCGCGAGCGTCGCCCCGAATGGAAAGTCAGACTTAACCTGGAAGAAGACATCGCCAGCGCTGGCAATCTTCAACGTTTCGAGAGACTTACGCTCTGTGGCTCCGGAAGCGACTGCCCAAAAGGTGTAGTTGGTGGCGGGCTGGTCTGTGCCCGGGAAGTTCGCGTCGCCCAGAACTGGCACGTCAAGGTCGAAGTCCTCCGGCAGATCAGCGTCGGAAAGTGGCTTGAAACCGGAATCTACGGTGGCGAGGAAGCGGTAGACGCCTGGCAGGATCTCCTTTGCGTATGAGTAGTTGCTGGTGTCTTGCGGGGCAGGGGAGATGATGCCGTACACCAGCTCGTCATTCGGGGCGGTTAAGGTCGCGTTACCGTCGCTGTCGTGCTGAAATTTCAAGTGGCCGTGCTGAGCTCCTGGCTGCTGCGCTGTTGGCTGCTGACCAGCAGCTTCCTGCGCTGTAGAATTCTGGGCCGCTGGCTGCTGAGCGGCTGATTCTTGTGGTGGGGTGGTGTTGTTTTTGTTCTTCTTGCCAAATAGTCCGAACATGGCAGCGAGAGTACGCAAGTTTTGGAAGCTCTGCGTGGCTTTGTTTTCGGAAACTCTGAATGGCTTTAATTGGCGCCGCCTCCACAGCGCCGAGGCCAAGGTGCCTTATGGCATTGTCCTTGAACTCGACGAGGTCAATGACGACTTCGGGGACATCGACGTGGTGCTGGTCATCGGCGCGAACGACACCGTCAACCTGATCGCCGAAGAGCCGGGTTCCGCCTGGGGCTTGCCAGAGCTCTGCCCGGGGAAGGGGGGATGTCCCAAATTCCACGTCTTAGAATATAACTATTCTGTTTCTGCAGGTCAGCGCGTTGCCAAATTTAGCTGCACACCCGCTACTTTCAATAACTCGAAGATTTGGGACATTCGCTTGGAATAGCAGGCGGGATTCGCCCGGACAACAGGCGGGATCCGCCTGGAAGCTGTGGCTCTAAATCAGCATTGAACCGCGGCTACTGACATGCAGCGCTTGCCCATCGCGGAGCAGTACCAGTTTCCAATCCTTGCCGTACTTTTCCACTGTTTGGCTGATGACCTCGATGGGGTACGGGCCAGTCGTGCCCTGGGCGTGGGGGACAATGACAAACTCCGTGAGATTGAGGCCCGAGCAATCCGTGAGCTGCGGAGCCACAGTCGGGTCGTCCATCACAGACGCCGGTTCGACGGAGGGGCCAGCAATAATTGCGCCTGCCGAACTCCCTGCATAGGGCTTTCCGCTCCGAACGGCGTCAACCAGCAATTCGTCAGCCCCAGTGGACTTCAATCCGTAGAGCAGGCGGAAAGATTCGCCTCCGGCCACGTAGATGCAGTCCGCAGCGTCCAGTTCATTGCGGAAAGCAGCAGGGCTTGTCTCAGCTACCGTGATGGGAACCACCGCGTCGGCGACGTCCTTGATGGCATTGAGCTCTTCCTGTGCGAACGGAGCCTGCCGCATTGTGGAAGCGGCATCGTCGATGTAAAGAACTCTGCCGGACAAATAGTCGCCAATGTTGGGATGTAGATACGAAGCGAGAAGTAGGTTCATGGGCCTCAGCCTAGATCCTCACGCTTCGCTGCGATAGGGCTGCACTAGGGCTGCACTAGGACTGCACTGAGAGCCCCGGCCTGCCCAGTTGGCACCGCTGCCCGCCTGTTACTTCACCTTGCCCAGGCGTAGGAAGACGGTCTCGCCGGTGGCATCCTCCAGCGCGTCATTATCCGTCACCGCGTACATCTGGCCATCCGCCGCGATGGTGAAGCCTTCAAGCTGGTAAAGCGGTTTATTTGTACTCTCAGAAAGAGGTAATCAAGAGGTAATCGTAACACTTTTAAATGAAAAGGGGTGTCAAGAAGGGGTGGGTTCTAGTAAGTTTCACGGAGTTCGCACGGTAGATTTGGAAATGCTGCCGCCGTGGCTGCATTGCTTGCCTACTGGGGTTGGCAATGCAAGGGAAGCTGGTAAGTCGTCGGATGCACGTATAAAGAAACAAAGGATCAAAGTTGGAATCTGTAAGAAAGTTCTTGTTCAAGTGGGTTGTTGGGATCCTATTTCTGGTTGCGTACGTTGCATTCAGAAGTTTCATAGGGTGGGATGAGCAAATGGACTGGTCCAGATTCTCGGAACTTGCGGCTCTAGGAACGCTTGGACTCTTCCTCCTGACGGTTTATACAGGTAGAAAAGCGGATTAGTGCCAGGCTGTTGGGATAGCCCAGTACCGACTATCCCGACAGCGTACGGCTGTTTAATTCACCTTGCCCAGGCGTAGGAAGACGGTCTCGCCAGTGGCATCCTCCAGCGCGTCATTATCCGTCACTGCGTACATCTGGCCATCCGCCGCGATGGTGAAGCCTTCTAGCTTCTCCTGCGTCCAGCCGTTCGTCGCGCGCAGCCTCGGCAGCACGTCCACGGCCAGCTCCTTCTTCACCATCGGCAGCTCGCCACCGTTCGCGCCAGCAGCTGCACCCTCAGCGCCGCCCTCCGGCAACGTCACCTTCATTACGCGCTTGACCTTCGCATCCGGGCCGTTCAGCTTGTCGCGCTCGATCACCAGCAGGTGCTTGTCGTCCAGCGCGGTGATCTCCGACAGGCCCATCCAGTCGCCCTTGCCAGCGGGCTTCTCCAGCTCGTAGCCGAACCACTGCCACTTCTTGGTCTTCGTGTCGTACTTGCCGATGCGGGTGGTGTTCTCGCCTTCCTGCGCCTCGAGCTTCTTCGCCTCCGGGTCCTTCCACAGTGGTCGTTGCACGGCGACGTATAGCTGTTCCACGCCGTGGGCGTCCTTTGTGGAAGTGACGCCCTCTAGCCCCCACTTGCCGATGTGCTCAGCAACGTCGGCAGGTAGTTCGACCGTCGAGGTGATGTTGAGGTCCTTATCGGTGTGGAACAGGCGGTTATCCTTGCCCTTCTTGCCCTCGGAAGCAATCCAGAAGCCACCGTCGGCGGCTACGGAAATGCCCTCGATGTCCAGGCCCTCGGCCGGAGCACCGTCGCGCTTCACGGCGCGGCGTTCGGTAATCACGGCAGGCTGCTTGGAGGCGTCGATGGTGTACACCCAGCCGTTCGCGTAGGCGGAGTCAGAGGCCGCGTACAGGCGGTTGGCGTCCTTCGGATCGGCAGTAAGGGAACCCAGCGCGCCCCAGCCGATCGGTGCCTCGCCCTCGTCGGCGGAAACAATGGAGGGCTGAGAATCCTTGCCGCCCAGGCGGTATAGCGTCACCGCGCTGCGCACGGCGTTGTCTGGCTCGTCGACCTCGCTGGATACAGCGAGCATGTTCCGCTCCGGGATCGGCAGGATGCCCTCCGGGCCGTTGGTGGTGAACAGCATCTGCACGAACTGCGGGTTCGCCGGATCGTTGACGTTGTACACGGCCACGAAGTTGGAGCGCTCGGAGCCGACGAAGGCGTAGTTGGTGCCGTTCATCTTGGCAGTGGCGATGCCCTCGATCTCCACGCCCTTCTTCTTGGCGCGTTTGTTGTTGTGCAGGCCGTGGCGGATGGCCAGATTCTCCACGGAATTGCCGGCATCCCAGGTGACCTTGCCGCTGGTGTCGAAGACGGTCCAGCCGCGGGTGCCGCCCTTCCAGTCGCCCTCGTTGGCGGTGGCTAGGTGGTTGTCGTCGATCCACGCGATGGCGTCCGGCTCGCGCGGGGTGGCAGGCAGGGTGTCGGTGGGGTTGATGAGCTTGTCGGACCGGGTGTCCACCCCCTTGACCTCAGCGCTGCCTGCGCTAAAGACGTTGGTGATGCGGTTGGTCTGCAGGTCGATGATGGCCACGCCGTTGTTTTCCTGCAGAGTGACGGCCAGCTGGTTCTTGCCGTTGATGCTGACGTACTCCGGCTCCAGATCCTCCGGGGTATCCAGTCCGGCCTTCTGAACCACGTCCAGCAGCTTGCCGTTGTCGTCCTCAAAGCGGATCGGGGTGGCCTTCCAGTCTTTCGGCTCACCTGACAGGTCGATGGTTTGCACAAATCCGGTGGGTAGCTGCGGCAGGTTGCCGTCGTTGTGCTCCTCGTTGCGCTGGTTCTCCATGGCGATTGCAGCCTTTGGCTTGCCCGGCGCGCCAGCGGGGGAGATTGCGATGGAGTCCGGCTGGCCCTTTAGATCAATGGAAGAAACACGGGTGCGGTCGGAGATCCGCACGATGTCCACGCGGCCCTTCGGGTTGGCGAAGTCCCCGCCGGTTTCGTCGATAACCACCAGCAGGTAGTCGCCGTACACGGCTACGGAGGTCGGCTCGTCCTTGGCGTGCCCCTGCGCCTTTAGATCCAGGGTGCCCAGACCCTTCGGAGCGTTCGGGTCGCTGATGTCGATAAAGCCGATGCGCTGCGCCAGGGCGTCGGTGTGGATCAGCGTCTTGCCGTCCTTAGAAACCGTGGAGATTTCCGCCACCGTCTCCGCGGACTTGTCCGCGCCCTCCGGGCGGTTCTCGTATACCGGGAAGGTCGCGGTGCGCTCAAATGTGGACTGCGCGCCCGGGGTCTCCGGGGTGCCCGGCTTCGAAGAGCCTGCCAGCGAAGAGCCCTCCAGCGAGGAGCCCTCCAGTGAAGAGCCCAAGGAACCGGTCAGCGAAGACCCCGCCGAGGAACCGAAGCTGGAGGATCCCAGGGTGGATCCGACCGCGGTCTCGGAGCCAACGGTCGCGCTCGCTGCGGGTACCGCGGCGAAGGGAATCACCGCCAGGGCAAGGGAAATACCTGCAACCTTGCGCTGGGAGTGCCGGGAGACCGAGTTTTTGAAGTTGTTGAGCTGCATGAAGAGCCGCGCCTCTCTATGTGCGAATTATGAATAAAACCAGACACATATTTCCACCTCTTTTTTGCGCCAGGTTTAAGGCAACATGGCCACCAGGTGAACTCATTCGCGGTATTGGTTGACCCTTCGCCGGCGCCGGCGGTACCCCGTCACAGCACCAGGCGATAGCCAATGCCCGTCTCGGTCGTGAAGTACTGCGGGTTACTCGGATCGACCTCCAGCTTCGACCTCAACTGAGAGATATAGACCCGCAGGTAGTTCGTCTCCTTCTTGTAGGCCTGCCCCCACACCGCCTGCAGCAACTCGACCTTCGTCACCAGCGTTCCCCGGTGGCGGATCATGTGTTCGGCAATGCCCCATTCGCGCGGGGTCAGGTGCACGTCCTGCCCGTCGACGGTCACCCGCTGGTTCGGCAGATCAAACACCACGCGCCCGTCAGAGGTCTCCACCACGGGCTCCTCCGGAATCGGCGCGCCGGGCGCCCTTCGCAGCGCCGCGCGCAGCCGGGCCAGCAGCTCGCCGACAGAAAATGGCTTGGTCACGTAGTCGTCCGCACCCTCATCCAGTGCGTTGATCTTGCCCGACTCGTCGTGGCGTGCGGAAACCACCAGTACGGGAATATCCGTCCAATTTCGTAGCGCACGCAGCACTTCCAGGCCACTCAGATCGGGCAACCCCAGATCCAGCAGCACCGCCTGCGGGTGCCACTTCGAGGCCACCTGAATCGCCTTCGTCGCCGTCGTCGCCACCTGCACGTCGTAGCCACGCGCCCGCAGAGTCACCAGCACCGCGTTAGCCAGCGCCACGTCGTCTTCGACCATCAAAATCTTTTCGCCACTCATGGCGCTTCTCCTTGTACTTTCTTCTGGACGCCACGCTCTTCACCGTCTTCCAGTTCCCCCGTTGCCGTTGGCAGGGAAAGAACCAGGGTGGCGCCTCCACCTGGGGTGTTGCGGGCTTCGAGGGTTCCGTTCATGGCTTCGGCAAAGCCGTGGGCGACAGCCAAACCCAACCCCAGCCCGTTCTGGTTGGCCGACTGATCGCCGAGGCGCTGGAAGGGGGTGAACACGTCCGCTAGGTGCTCCGAGGGGAAGCCCGGACCGTGGTCGACAATTGCAAGCTCCACGGCGCCTGCTTCTGCGCCAGCCTGATCGTCGGCGCCCGCTGCAACCTGCTGAGCGTGCAGCTCGATCCGGGCATTCGGCGCGTAGGTGCGGGCATTAATCACAATGTTCGCGATGATGCGTTGCACTAGACCGGCATCGCCTAAGACAGGCGGAACGGTGGCGTCAATAAAAGAATCGACGTGTTGTGTAGCCTCGGGCAGCTCCGCCAAAACAGCTTCGACCACGGTGCTGTAGTGCACCTTGGCGCGGTGGACGGCGACGGTGTTGGAATTCACGCGGCTCATGTCCAGCAGGTTGCCGATGACGGTCTCCAGCCGATCGGTGCTGGACTCGATGGTTTCCATCAGCAGCGAGCGGGATTCCTCGTCCAACTCCATGTCGTCCATGTTCAGAGCACTAACCGCGGCTTTGATGCCGGCCAGGGGAGTGCGCAGGTCGTGGGATACGGCGGTGAGCAGCGCGGTGCCTACGCGGTTGCCGGCCTCCAGGGCGGCCGTCGCCCGGCGCATCGCATCGATCTCCTCGCGGTCGTAAATCGCGGTGATGCGGGCGCCGTGAGCTTCGATCATCGCATCCTCGGAAGGGGACAGATCCCGCCCGTCGAGGACGAAACGCATGCCATCACCAGCGCCGACATGCGACGGCGCTTTCTTGCTGGGCCAGGGCACCCCGATGCCACCTGGATCGGTGGTTTCCATCGTGACCCACTTCTTGCGTTCCTTCGAATACTGCTGCAGGTCCACCCGCTCCAGGCTGAAGGTTTCCCGCAGGCGCTCCAGCAGACTGCGGATGTCGTCGCCCTCGTCTAGCGCACCGCGGGCGAGGTCAGAGAGCACAACGGCCTGACCGAGGCGCCGGTTTGCGATGGCACGGCGCCTTTCTGCAATATCCACAACCACCGCCACCGCGGCAGAAATAACAAAGAACAGGGCAATCTGCACCAGGTTCGCCGGCTCGGTCACCGTGAGGGTGTGATAGGGGTGCGTAAAGAACCAGTTGGCCAAAACCGAGCCGATGATCACCGCCACGATAGCCGGGCCGAAGCCACCGGCCAGGGCGGCGAAAACCGCGATCGTCAGATACCCCAGAAGGATGGAGCCCAGGGCACCGTCTTCGCTGAAGAAGGGCAGCACGAGGAGCGTCAAGAGGATCGGCCCTGGCACTGCCAGCAACCAGCCGATCCAGCGGCGCGCGGGGCTGAGCTGTTTCGAGGTATCCAGCCCCGTCCTGCGATCCCGCGTGAGCCCCATGAACTGGATTGCCTTCCGCAGTACTCTCTGGGACATCTTCGTGGAACCGTTGTCCGAAGATGCGCTGGACGTAGAGACGATGTGCACGTCGATTCGCCCGGAACCGTCGATGATCTTGTGGGCAGTGGAGCTGAACAGTCGGCTCATGCGCGTGCCCAGGCCGATCACTAACTGCGAGGCGTTGACGGTCCTCGCGAACTCCAGCAAGGTATTGGCGATGTCGTCGCCTTCGATCACGCGCCACTGGCCGTCGAGGGATTCGGTGAGTTCCTGCAGGCGCCGTAGCCGTTGGGGGAGATCAACCCCCAGCGCTTCGTCGGCGCCGGAGACATACACCACGAGCATCTCACGCCCGGCCACGCGCTGGGTGATGCGAGCCCCGCGGCGGATCAGCGCCTCGGATACCTCATCGCCGCGTACGGCCACCACCACGCGCTCGCGGGTCGGCCAGTTCTCCTCAATCTTCTTGTCTTCGCGGTACTTCGCCAGCCCCTCGTCGACCTTGTCGGCCAGCCACAACAGACTCAACTCGCGCAAAGCCGTGAGGTTGCCAACCCGGAAGTAGTTATTCAGCGCGGTTTCGGCCTGCTGCTGGCGGTAGACCTCTCCGCGGGCCAGGCGGATGCGCAGCGCGTCGGGGGAAAGGTCCACCAGCTCGATCTCGTCGGCGTCCCGAAGAACCTGGTCCGGCACCGTCTCTAGCTGGCGCGTACCGGTGACGGCCGAGACCACGTCGTTGAGGGATTCCAGGTGCTGGATGTTCATCGTGGAGATGACGTCGATACCGGCATCAAGCAGCGCGTACACGTCGTGCCAGCGCTTGGCTGCCTCGGCCGGGCGGCTGCTATCCGCGTTGTGCTCGCCCACCACGGTGTGCGCCAACTCGTCGACCAGGATGATCTCCGGGTGCGTCTCGAGCGCCGCCTCCAGATCCAGCTCCTCGTAGTGGCCGCCGCGGTGGGGAACCGACTTGCGCGGGAGGATCGGCAGCCCCTCGGTGAGCTTCCGGGTGCGCTCGCGGCCGTGATCCTCCACGATGCCGATCAGCACGTCCCGCCCGCGGTCGTACAGGTCGTGCGCTTCGCTAAGCATGGCACACGTCTTGCCCACGCCAGGGGCGAAGCCGAGGTACACCTTCAGCGTGCCACGCTTAGTCATTGTTGTTGTTACTCCTGTTGTTTATCTTGCGCTGAAATTTTTGGACGCCACGCGTCCGGGCGCTAGTGCCTGTTTTACACCTTGAGGCCGACCGCGCCTGGGTTTTGCGGGCACGTGTCCGCGCCCGCTACAGCTCGCCTGTTACAGCTCGCTCAGCGCCTTGTTCAGCTTCACCACGTTCACCGGCGCACCGTCGGCACTACCGGTGTAGTTGCCCTCGGTGGCCTCCGATACCAGCTGCTCCACTTTCTGCTGGTCCAGGTTGCGCTCCTTCGCCACACGCGGAGCCTGCAGCTTCGCATAGGCGGTGGAGATGTGCGGATCCAAGCCGGAACCGGAGGACGTCACGGCGTCCACCGGAACCTCGTCGGGGGAGACCCCCTCGCGCTTGGCAACCTCGTCGCGCTTGGAGGCGATGGCCTCCTGATACTCCTTGCTGTAGGGGGACAGGTTTGTGGCGGAGGACGACATGGCGTCATAACCAGCATCCCCAGCAGCAGAAGGGCGAGGGTAGAAGAAGCCCGGCTTCGTGACTTCCTGGGCGATCAGGGAGGAACCGGCGGGCTGGCCCTCAGCATTGGTGATCATCGATCCGTCCGCCTTGGCGGGCATGATCCGTCCCACGCCGACCATGAACGCTGGGTAGATGATGCCCAGGATTAACGTCAGCAGGAAGAAAATGCGCACCGTGGTGGAGGCCAGACGCAAGCCGTTGTTAGATGTTGCGCGTGCCATTGTTCTCTTGTGTTTCCTTTCAAAAAAGGGCCGGTAAATGCCAGCCCAAGAGGGTTAGATCCCGAAGACTCCGGAGATAATCAGGTCGATGATCTTGATGCCGATGAACGGCACGATCACACCACCGAGGCCGAAGATGGTCAGGTTTCGCGAGAGCAGGGAGGCTGCGGAACCCGCGCGATACTTCACACCCTTCAAGGCCAGCGGGATCAGCGCGATAATGACTAGCGCGTTGAAGATCACGGCGGACAGGATCGCCGACTCGGGGGAGTGCAGGCGCATGATGTTCAGCGCGGACAGGCCCGGGAAGGCCACCACGAACATCGCGGGGATGATGGCGAAGTACTTCGCAATATCGTTGGCGATACTGAAGGTGGTCAGCGCACCGCGGGTGATCAGCAACTGCTTACCGATGGCCACGACGTCGATGAGCTTGGTCGGGTCGGAATCCAGATCCACCATGTTGCCGGCCTCCTTGGCCGCGGTGGTGCCGGTGTTCATCGCCACGCCCACGTCGGCCTGGGCCAGGGCGGGAGCGTCGTTGGTGCCGTCGCCAGTCATGGCCACGAGGCGGCCCTTGGCCTGTTCCTTGCGGATCAGCTCCAGTTTCTGCTCCGGGGTTGCCTCCGCGAGGACGTCGTCCACGCCCGCCTCGGCAGCGATGGCTTTCGCGGTCAGGGCGTTATCGCCGGTGACCATGACGGTGCGGATGCCCATTTTGCGTAGCTGCTCGAAGCGCTCTGTCATGCCCGGCTTGACTACGTCTTTGAGGTGGATGACGCCCAACACTCGGCCGGTGACGTCTTCACCCTGGGAGTCCAGGGCGATTTCTGCCACGACCAGTGCGGTGCCACCGCTGTTGGAGATGTCGTTGACGACGTCGGTGATGGACGGCGGGACGTCTCCGCCGAGGTTCGTCACGAGCTTCGCAACTTCGGAGGCTGCGCCCTTGACGATCTTGCGGTGCGCGGCCTGGTGGCCTGTGGACCACTCCGTGTGCTCTCCGGCGCCGGCGGGCAGCTGGATGCCACTCATACGGGTCTGCGCGGTGAAGGGGATGAACTCTGCGTTGCGGAAGGTCTCTTCCGGGATGGCCAGGCCGGACTGCTTCTCGGCGAGCTGCACGATGGAGCGGCCCTCCGGGGTCTCGTCGGCCAGGGAAGATAGCTGGCAGGCGTAGATGAGTTCTTCCTGGTTGATGCCCTCCATGGCGACGAACTCGCTGGCCTGGCGGTCACCGATGGTGATGGTGCCCGTCTTGTCCAGCAGCAGGGTGGCTACGTCACCCGCGGCCTCGACGGCGCGGCCGGACATGGCCAGGACGTTGTGCTGCACCAGGCGGTCCATGCCCGCGATGCCGATGGCGGACAGAAGCGCGCCGATGGTGGTGGGGATCAAACAGACAAGCAGAGCGACCAGCACCACGGGGGACTGCTCGGCACCGTTGAACGCAGCCATCGGGGCAAGAGCCAGCACCACGATCATGAAGATGATCGTCAGCACGATCAGCAGGGTGCCCAGTGCCAATTCGTTCGGGGTCTTCTTGCGCTCCGCGCCCTCGACCAGGCCGATCATGCGGTCCATAAAGGACTCGCCCGGCTTGCTGGTCACGCGGATAGCAATCGCATCAGAGAGCACGCGGGTACCACCCGTGACGGCGGAGCGGTCACCGCCAGATTCGCGGATGACGGGTGCGGATTCGCCGGTGACGGCGGACTCGTCCACGCTGGCGGCGCCCATGATGACGTCACCGTCGGCGGGGATCACGTTACCGGCGCTGACCAGCACGATATCGCCCGGCAGCAGGGACTCGCTGGAGACCTCCTCGGTGACTTCCTGCATGCCCGCGCCGGAGTTTTCCAGCGCCGGTGCCAGGTGGGGATCGTTCACGTCGGAACCGGTGAACTTCAGGGCGTTCGACTGGGTGCGGGTGGCACGCAGGGCGTCCGCCTGCGCCTTACCGCGACCCTCGGCCACAGATTCGGCAAGGGTGGCAAACAGAACGGTCAGCCACAGCCATACCGTGATGGACCAGGTGAACAGGGAAGGATGCGCGATCGCCAAAACAAAGGTGAATAGCGCGCCGACCTCCACCAGGAACATCACTGGCGTTTTGTACAGCAGGCGCGGATCCATCTTCTTTAGCGCCAGCGGCAGGGCCTGCTTCAACTGGGCTGCGGAAAAAGCGCCCTCGTTTTTCTTCTTGTCGTGCGTGGCCGGAGCCGTCGCACGCTTCGCTTCAGTGCGCGAAGGAGCATTTAGGGTTGTCATGACAGAGCCTCCGTCAACGGGCCGAGGACCAGGGTGGGCAGGAAGGTCAGCGCGCCAACGATGATGGCGATACCGACCATCACTCCCACGAACTGCGGGCGGTGGGTGGGTAGAGTACCGGCGTTTTCGGCAGCCGGCTTTTGCTTAGCGAAGTCTCCGGCCAGTGCCAGCGCGAAGACGATCGGCAGGAAGCGGCCCAGCAACATGCATAGACCCAGGGTGATGTTGAACCACGGGGTATCTGCACCGAAGCCGGCGAACGCGGAACCATTGTTGTTGGAGGCCGAGGTGTAGGCGTAGACAATGTCGCTGAAGCCGTGCGGACCGGCTGCGGATACCGAGTCGCGGGTATCGGGCAGCATGGCGGAAATACCCACACCGGCCAGCACCAACGTCGGCATGACCAGGATGTACAGGCTGACCTTCGTGATTTCGGAAACGCCGATGCGCTTGCCGAGGTACTCCGGGGTACGGCCGACCATCAGACCCGCGACGAACACGCTGAGCAGGGCGATCATGAGCATGCCGTACAGGCCGGTGCCCACGCCACCAGGGGAGATCTCGCCCAGCATCATGTCCAGGATCAGCATGCCGCCAGCCAGCGGGTGGTAACTGGAGTGGAAGGAGTCCACCGCGCCCGTCGACGTCATTGTCGTGGTGACGGCGAAGAAGGAGGAAGGCAGCACGCCCAGGCGGTACTCCTTACCTTCCATGCCACCGCCTTGGAAGGCAGCCAGGGAGGTTTCGCTGGACATCACGACTGCCAGGGAAGCGAAGTACAGCACGGCCATGGCGGCCAGAACTGCCCAACCCTGACGGGTGTCGTTCACCATCTTGCCGAAGGTACGGGTCAGGCTAACCGGGATCACCAGGATGAGGAAGATCTCCAACATGTTGGTCCATGCGTTCGGGTTCTCAAACGGGTGGGCGGAGTTGGCGTTGAAGTAGCCACCGCCGTTGGTTCCCAGCTCCTTGATGACTTCCTGCGAGGCCACTGCACCGCCCGGAATGGTTTGCTGGCCACCCGTGATCGTCTCCACAGTGGTCGGAGCGTGGAAGTTCTGGATCGCACCCTGGGAAATCAGCAGGATCGCACCGATGATTGCCATCGGCAGCAGGATGCGGAAGACCGCGCGGGTCAGGTCGACCCAGAAGTTGCCGATTTGGCCGTTGCCCATACGGTTGGCCAGGCCGCGGATCAGCGCGATGGCCACGGTGATGCCCACCGCGGCGGACACGAAGTTCTGCACTGCCAGGCCTGCCATCTGGGTCAGGATGGTCATGGCCGTCTCACCGGAGTAGGACTGCCAGTTGGTGTTAGTCGTGAAGGATACGGCGGTGTTCCACGCCTGGTCCCAGTGCACGGGCTCCTTGCCGTGGTTCAGGGGCAGCGCCTGTTGCACGCGCTGCAGCAGGTAAACGAACACGACACTGATGGCGGAAAACGCCAGCAGGCTTGCGCAGTAGCGAGTCCACTTTTGCTGGCCGTCGGGGTTTACGCCGATCAGGCGATAGAAGCCACGTTCGAAGGCATTGTGCTTCTTGGATGTGAACGTGGCGGCCATGTAGTTGCCCAGCGGCACGTAGAAGGCCGCGAGGGCAATGATGACCATGATGACAGGGATCCACCCTGTGATGGCCCCGCTCATGAGAACTTCTCCGGGTTCAACAGGGCAACCAACAGGTAGATGATGGCTAGGATCCCCAGGACCCCACCGACGATCAGTTCCCAGCTCATAGCTTGTCCACCGCCTTCAAGGCGGCACCCATTGCGCCGAACAGCGCGCAGGTTACTGCAACCATTAAAAAGTCATAAAGCATGTAGATATAACAACACCGGTGGTGCCCCGTGCTAATGACTCTTTACGGTTTCTTAACGCCCCTCTTTTACACCCTTTTTTGACGCCCCGACCTGCGCCGGTGCAGGTCGGGAACTATTTGTTAATCGGCGCGGGCTGCAGCTTCCACACTTCCGTGGCGTAGTCGCGGATCGTGCGGTCGGAGGAGAAACGCCCGGATTCGCAGATGTTCACCCACGCCTTCTGTGCCCAGCCCTGCGGGTCGGCCGCGTAGTCGGCGGCCATGCGGTCGCGTACGTCGCGGTAGTCCGCGAAGTCGCCCAGCACGTAGTAAGTGTCGGAGGCGCCCTCGCCGTAGCCGTGGATCAGCGACTGCTTCAGGTCGTAGAACCAGCCGGTGAAGTCGTCGTGCAGGGTGCCGTTATCCAGCGCGTCCAGGGCGCGCTTCAGGCCGGGCACGGATTCGTACAGCTCGTAGGGCTTGTAGTCTGCGCGCAGCTCGGGCAGTTCCTCCACGCGGGCGCCGAAGATGTAGGCGTTGTCCTCACCAACGGAATCCACGATCTCCACGTTCGCGCCATCCATGGTGCCCAGCGTCAGCGCGCCGTTCATCATGAACTTCATGTTGGAGGTGCCGGAGGCCTCCTTGCCCGCGGTAGAGATCTGCTCCGAGACATCGGAGGCCGGCAGGATGTGCTCGGCGGGGGAGACGTTGTAGTTCTCCACGAACACGACCTTCAGCAGCGGGGAAACCACCGGATCGTTGTTCACCAGGTCTGCGATTGCGTTGATCAGCTTGATGATGGCCTTTGCCCGCGTGTATCCCGGCGCGGCCTTCGCGCCGAAGATGACGGTGCGCGGCGGCAGGTCGCGCTGGTGATCCTCCTTGATGCGGAAGTACAGGTCCAGCACGTACAGGGCGTTCAGCAGCTGGCGCTTGTATTCGTGCAGGCGCTTGATCTGCACGTCGAAGATGGAGTTCGGGTCGATGACCACGCCCTGGCGCTCGGCGATCCACTCGGCGAAGTCGTGCTTGTTGGCGGCCTTGATCTCGCGGAGCTCCTGCATGACCGCCGGGTCGGAGGAGTAGCTGCGCAGTTCCTTGAGGTTGTCGAGGCTGGTGACCCAGGCGTCATCACCCGAAAGGCGAGTAAGCAGCGCAGACAGGCGCGGGTTAATCATCCGCAGCCAGCGGCGCGGCGTAACACCGTTGGTCTTGTTGTTGAACTTCTCCGGCCACAGCGCAAACCAATCGCCGAGGGTTTCGCGCTTGATGATCTCCGTGTGGAGTGCGGCCACGCCGTTGATGGAGTACGCGGCGTAGCAGGCGATCCACGCCATGTGCACCACACCGTGTTGGATGGGGGCCATTCTTTGGATGGTGACGCTATCCATTCCCTCCGCCGAGCGCTCGATGCGGAAGCGACGGTCGATCTCGGCGATGATTTCCCACACACGCCAGAACAGCTGCTGGAAGATCTGCTGGTCCCACTGCTCCAGGGCCTCGGTGAGGACAGTGTGGTTGGTGTAGGCGAAGGTATTGGAGACGATCTCCCAGGCTTCCTCCCAACCCATGCCGTGCTCGTCCATCAGCAGGCGCATGAGCTCCGGGATGGCCAGCACCGGGTGGGTATCGTTCAGCTGCACGGAGTGGAAGTCCGCGAAGTTCTTCAGATCCCCGTGGTGGGCCAGGTGGCTGCGGATCATTGCCTGCAGGGAGGCGGAAGTGAAGAAGTACTGCTGGCGCACGCGCAGCTTCTTGCCCTCGTAGGTCGTGTCGTTCGGGTAGAGCACGCGGCAGATGTCGCTGACACGCTCGCGCTCGATGATGGCATCGGTGAAGCGCTGGGAGTTGAAAGCGTCGTAGTCGAACTCTTCCCACGGCTCGGCCTTCCACAGGCGCAGGGTGCCCACGTTGCGGGTGCCGTAGCCGGTGATGGGCATGTCATAGGGGATCGCGCGGACCTTCATATCGTCGAAGTGCACGATCAGCTGGTCGGAGGCGCGGCGGATAGTAAAGGGGTATTCCTCTTCGCGCCACGGGTCCGGGCGCTCGACCTGGAAGCCGTTGTCGAAGGACTGGCGGAACAACCCGTAGCGGTAGAGGATGCCGTAGCCGGTGACGGGGTAATCCTGGGTGACGGCGGAATCCAGGAAGCAGGCGGCCAGGCGACCCAGGCCACCGTTGCCCAGGGCGGCATCGTTTTCGATTTCCAGCACGTCGGTGAGCTCGTGGCCGAGCTCCCGGGTGGCGGCCTGAGCCTCTTCCACCAGGCCGAGGTTGGTGAGGTTATTCAGTAGCGCGCGGCCCATGAGGAACTCTGCGGAGAAGTAGTGCTGCTGGCGGGTGGCGCTGTAGGTCTGGCGGGTGCGTTCCCAATCGTCGGCGATGCGTTCCTGGATGTTGCGGGACAGTCCCGTCCAGAACTTACGGGTGGAAGCGTGTTCGGGGCTGGTGCCGGCGGCGGCGCGGACGTGGCTGCCGACGGTGGTGGAGTTCAGTTCGTGGCTCATAGTTCCCGATTCTATGGTGCCTGCGGTGAACTCGCTGGTCGGGTGCGGGGCAGGGGGCTAGTGTTTTTTTGGACGCCGCTTCGTTTCGCAACTGCGAAGACTGTTCCTCAATGCTGTCGTGGAGATGGCTGAAGCTCTCTACCGCTGCGGAGGAGCGCGGCGGAACCTGGATGATTCGCTCGGATTCCATGCCGGCCTGGAGCTCGCGCGTGCGGGCGATCTCGGCATCCAGCTTCACGCCGAGGAGCAGCAGGGAGTTGCTTAAGACCAAGCCGAGGAGGCCGACGATGATGCCTCCCAGCGCGCCGTAGATACCGATGTAGCCGAAGTTGTTCAGATAGGCGCGTAGCAGCAGGCCGACGATAGTTATGCTGATCAGCGCGAATGTGGAGCCCACCGTTAGCCACCGCACGCGCCCGAAGCGCACGTTCGGGGCGACATGGTAGAGGATGGCGATGAGGATCGCCGACACGAAGAAGATCACTGGCCAGCGAAGGTACTGCCAGACCGGCAGGAAGTGCTCCAGGACGAAGGTGGTGAAGCCCTGTATCCTAAGCGGCTCGGCGACCTTGTCCAACAGCGGCCGGGCGATATCCTCCCGAAGAAAGTATGCGCCCGCGATGAAGACCAGTCCGATCACCAGAACAAGGGTGACTCCCCACATGGTCGTCCACCTCCTGATGAGGCCACGTCCTTCGCGCCGCCCGTACATTTCGTTGGACATACGGGAAAACGCGCGGAGGTACGCCGACGAGGAAAACAGGGCAAGCAGCACGCTGATCACCAGCATGACGATGGATTGCTCCGTAGAGCCGATGACCGTGGAGACGATGCTCTGCGCATTGTCTTGGAAGTTGGTGGGGATGTTTTTATCGATGAATTCGTCGGTGAGCTCCGTGACCTGGTTGCGGTTTTGGTCAAGGAACAGCGTGATGATCGCATAAAAGGCCAGCAAAGTCGGCAGTCCGGTGAGCAGTGTGAAGAAGCTCAGCGTGGCGCCTTTGTCTAGTAAAGCGTTGAAGAAAACTTCGAAGTAGAGACGCTTGGCGATGACCTTCCACGTTGAGGGTTCCAGCCAGCGGTGCTCCCGCACGACTTCCTCGTGGTACGCCTCAGAGGGCAGTGCCGGTGTGACCTGCCCTCCGAGGGTGGGAACGATGCGCTCATCTGAGGGGCGTTCGTTCTGGGGTTTTTCAACACTCATTAGCTACTGAAGATACCTGGTAGGTGGGAGTTTGTAGCGGTGCGGACTGGGGCGTCGAGAAAAGAAATCGAACAAGGGCGCGCGAAGGGGAGGGGGTGTCCGGGGGATTCTTATAGTCAAGAGTGTTCCCGGAAAATGCCGGGCAGACCGAACAGGAGATTGACGATGACCGATGTCACTACTCGTGCAAAGGTGGGCGCGGGGTTGCTGGAAGTGGCGACCTCGCCGCGCCTGTTGAAGGCCATCAACGTGGCGGCGTACGCACACCGCAACCACACTCGCAAAGGAACGAACATTCCTTATGTCTCGCACATTTTCAGCGTGATGCACCTGGCCAGCACGGTTACGGATGACGAAGACGTGCTGATCGCCGCGCTGTTCCACGACATTTTGGAGGACGTGCCGGAGGAGTACTCCGAGGCGCAGATGCGGGAGGACTTCGGCGATCGCGTGGTGGAGCTAGTGCTGGGCGTGACGAAGGATGACAGCATCAGTGACTGGCAGGAACGCTCCGATGCTTATCTGGCGCACCTTTCCGGCGCCGATGAGGGCTCCGTGATCGTTTCCGTGGCGGACAAGCTGCACAACCTGCTTTCGATCCTGGCCGATCACGCCGAGATCGGGGATGAGCTGTGGGGACGCTTCAACTCCGGCAAGGATAGGCAGCAGTGGTGGTACGGCGCGGTCAGCGAGGTCGCTGCCAAACGCATTCCCGGTAACCCTCTGGTCGCGGTGCTGGAGGAGAAGGTCGCGGAACTGCGTGCGCTGTAGGTGCTGCTCTGGCGTGGCTGCAAAAACACCGCGCCACCAGCGGATTAGGTAGGTTAAGGAACTACTGTGTAGAGTTCTTTCTTGCTGCTTGCAAAAGCACGCGCGCCGATCATGTGGCGCACGCGCCCCGTTCGTCTAGCGGCCTAGGACGCCGGCCTCTCACGCCGGTAACACGGGTTCAAATCCCGTACGGGGTACAAAATACCTGTCGAGGGCTACATCGTTGAGATGTTGGACGCGACGTTGCTTCGGTCAGCTTTGGCGCTGGCAGGGGCTAGTACATACTGATCGGGGAGGAACTGGTCTTTACCGTGGACCAACGGTGCGGCGTAGCGGCGGCGCACGGGTACGTCACGCCCTGCCACATCGAGCAGGATCACATCTGTCTCATCGATGTAGACCTGTTCCCACGTGAGGTAAGAGGCTTCTTTGGCTTTTAGACCCGCCCCGAGGCACAGCGAGACCATCAGCTGTTTGTTGAGTACGTTGGTCGCAGCGTTGCCCACGTAGTTCATCCAGACCTCGATCTTCTTAAGCTCTGCCGGTGTGTAGGGCTGTGGGGTGGAGTCAGGTTCGGCGGGGTCGAGTGCGTGCGGTTCGGCGCAGCTGGGGTTGACGATGTCGGCAATGGTTCGCAGTCTATAGTGGCGGCGTTGCGCGGTTCCCGGTGCGTAGGTTGGGATGAGGGACTCGGCGTAGGCGTTGATGATGTCCCAGTCGAGTACGTACTCCGTCTCCAACTCGTAGCCCTGCCTCTCCACAGCCCATGTCATGAGATCGGTGAAGGACGAGGGTGTCCTGCGAGTCAGGGGACAGGTCTGGATGGGAGAGCAGCTGGGCTACGAAGTCGTGGATAGGGGTCGGGGACATTATTAGTCAATCTCAAGCGAGCCTTGAGCCGAATCCGAAAGCTTGGGCCCACGAACTTCATCTTCCAAAGGAGCGCCGATCAGCTTAGGAGAAATAAGCTCACTTTCGATGACTTTGTCCAGCAACAACGACGCTTCCCGCGCCGATGAAATGAAGAACTCAACCTGCCACAACAGTTCGAGTAGTTCAGCATCGTGGGTCCACGTATCGGCCTGAATTTGGTCGAGCGGCGAACTGGATTTTCCTGAAGGGCTCTTCATTCGATAGCCCAGCCAAGACCTCACAACTTGCATTCCCGAAACCTCGAATGCCATCACGTCTTGTGAGACATTGGTGAACATTCCATCAGCCACCTGAAGCATTTCAGTTTCGGCGTCGTATGACCATGAATCTGGGTACTCAGTCGTTGATGATTTGCATCTTGCGGCCCCTACCCACCGTTGATCCGTGACAACGCCAAAGTCGTTTCGCTTTCCAAGTCGTTCTCCCCAGGTCGCTTCAAAAATTAGTAAGCGGCCAAACTCTACGCATTCATCGAATAGCTCTGGGTTAGCAGTGAATATCACACCGGCGGGTGACTCGGCTAGGTCTTCTGAAAACCTTTCAGTGAACGCAGAGGTGCCAAGCTGAGCCATTACATAACATGCAATTTCTTCTGGTTGTATCTTGCGACCGAACGTATTTTCCAAGGTCTCGATCAGTTGTGACGATATGTTGGGGGAGGACTTTGTGGCAGTTCTGTAAAGCGGAGATACGCTTCGTGCCCCGAACGACCCTCTGAAGGCATCAAGGTCAGGGACATACGGCATTACGGTAAGCGCAGGGCCCGTGCCCAATGCCGTGGACGTAAGTGTCAAGAAATAGAGCTGATTGAAACTATAGGAGTGCCAAAGCGAAGGGCGCGGTCGGTCACAGAATCTAGAGTCAGGGATGCAATACTGACGATCAAAGCTTCGATAACCGTAGCGGACTGGTTCTGTCAATTCACGATTATTGATAAACGCTTCAATCGTTGTGTGAGATGACAGATTTTCGCCGCTGCGATCAATAGACTTTTGCTCGGTTTCTTTAACCAGTTCCCTCATCATTTCTACAGTTGGGGCATTGACCAATTCTTCCCAACGCTTTGACAGTGCCTGGTCAGTAGTTGCGATAGGCCATTTCCTCTTAAACTGGACACCAGAATGAACCCACGGGAAGACAGATTCTAACGGCACGCCGTCACTCAGCGCGGCACTACTGGATGGCACGAATTTATCCGTCCAGTCGGTTTCATCAAGTTTGACCCACTGTTCCTGTAGATCGGGAGCTTCCACCAAATTCATTGCATCAAGTTTCTCAGCTCGTGTTCCATTAACGCGCTGGTAATAAACTTGTGCTTTTTGGTTCATTCGATTGTCATGTCGCTTCTTGACAAACTCTCCAGTCTGCTTGTTGAACGTGTTTTGATGCTGCACGCCCACGAAAATCGCGACGGGAGTTTCGATGGAGAATACGTTTTCCTCCTTCCGTGCTCCACGATTATCCCCGCCGAGGTCAATGATCCAAATCTCATCGAAGACCCTGCGCATGTACTCACGCACACCAGCAAATCCTGGGCCTCGAAGATACGAGGACGACGTAATGAAAGACACCACGCCAGGCTCCTGCGGATTTTGCTGGCACGCTTTCCACAGTGCCCAGCGAATGAAGTACACGTACAAGTTGTAGAGGTTCTTCGCCTGTCCGCCCGCACCAAGCGCCTTCAACGGAGCTATGAAGTCATTGATGAGCGGCTCATTACCATCGAAGTCTTGGAGAACCACATTGGGAATCTCCGCTGTACCGAGAGAGTCTTTCCGCTTTCCACGCTTGTAGGGCGGGTTGCCGATAATAACGCGAACGGGAGTCTGCTTGTCCTTGATAATGCCAGCCCGCTTGGACTCTTCGCTGAGGTCAGCTTCGACATGCCACAGGGCGTACTGTGACGAGTCTTGCGACAAGTCTCCAGCGGCGAGCAGAGTGTTGGTGAACAGAACCTGCACGCCGTCCTTATCGAGCTCAAGGCCAGTAGCTTCGAGCGCCTGGGTCATGCGCAGGTGTGCCACGGAGTATGGCCCCATCAGCAGCTCAAAGGCACTTAGCCGCTTCGACAGTGAGCGGGCTGCGTCCTGTGGTGCTGCGGAATCTTTCAGCACATGCTCGGTGATAGCCAAGGGGTAAGTCGCGGTGCCGGCGGCGGGGTCGAGGATATTGACCGAATCGTCACCGAGTCCCTTGGGGCGACCGATTCGGGTCTTGATTGCGTGATCGACAAGGCGGACCTGGGCGCGGACAATCTCGACAGGCGTGTAGTAGACACCTGACTCCTTGCGCATCTTCGGGTCGTACGCGGCTAGGAAGTCCTCGTAGAAGTAGAGCCACGGATCTGTGTCCTTGGTGAACCTCGCTGAGTCAACGGCACCGAGGGTGGCTTCTAGGAGGCTAATCGGGTCTTCGACAAGTTCGCGGAACTGTTCTTGGCCCATCAGTTCCAAGACGGCACCTAGTAGCTTGTGCCCGTTGCGCCGCAGCCCTCGAGTAAGTGTGTTCACGCTGAACTCGTCAGCGGGGATGTCGGTCTCCACACGAGCGAGCAACAAAGCATAGGTGAACGTCTGCGCGAACGAGTCAGCGAACTGTGCCTTGGTCGCACCAGGCATGAAGTCGATCTTCCAGCGGGCATA
Organism: Corynebacterium sp. LK28; assembly: GCF_014335105.1. NCBI lineage: Bacteria > Bacillati > Actinomycetota > Actinomycetes > Mycobacteriales > Corynebacteriaceae > Corynebacterium > Corynebacterium sp. LK28. The sequence goes on from NZ_PDGZ01000012.1 coordinate 349,438, forward strand.
AAGGCCATCAAGGGCATCATCTTCGTTGTCCCCAATGACTTCTTTGACGCTGTCGCGCAGGAATGCCGTCAGCGGAGCAAGGAGATCTGCCAGGGCGCGGGGAGATGAGGGAGTGGTTGGTTTCCACGTCAGGAACGCTGTGAGAAGCTCAGCTAGGATTTCCAGCTGGTTGTCGGGCACGTTGCCTTGCGAGTCGGCGTCGAGAACTACGTGATAGAGCGGAGCCTTGAGACCCTGACGGACCAGTGACCACTCCCAGCCGTTTGTGTAGATGAGGTTGGAGTGGTTCTTGAGTTTCTTCCACTGGGCTTTGTCGTGCTTGGACCAGCCTTGCGCCTTGTAGGGGTTTGCGCCCTTGAGCGAGGATTTGAGCTCAACATGTCCGATGAGTGGACCTGTGGTCCGCTTGATAGCCATATCGAGTCGAACACCCTGAATATCATCAGCTGCGGTCTGCCGGTGCTCCGTGACAACACGGATCTTGCGCACCATAAGCTCAGCCGCGCCCATGAGGAAGTTGTGGATCGGTGTCTTGAGCTGATCCTCGGGACTGGCTCGACGGTCCTTTCCGAGTTCGTCATCGATTACTGCAAGTTCACGAACGAGCGTAGAGACAAGCAAGACGAAGTCAGCCGAGCTGGGAGATAGGGCAACCACAGTGGTCCTTTTGGTCGGGGATAGCTGGGTTTAGTTTATCGATTCGCGACTGGGGCGGATTAAGTTTACGGCAGCGAGTTTGGTCTTTTCGGTTGCCCTGGTGCTTCTACGCACCTACGATCAGCCGCAGCTGCCGTTGCCGAATAAGGGAGATCGTATGCTCTCAAAGGCATGTACCCCGACTGGCCCAACACCGATCCTGCAACTGCGCGCAACGAGGTTCACCGTCGCCTGCTCCTGTTGGCGAAGAACGTACAGATGGAGGCTGGTAAACACGGCTCTGTTCGTTATGTGGCGGAGCGTTCGCAGGTCTCGCACACGATGATTACCCGCTTCGTTCGCGGCGAGTCGATACCATCATGGCGATTGAGCAATTCGTAGAGACGAACGTGTGGCCGGTACGTGAGACCACAGCTAAGCCCGTCGAGTTGCCGGAGGGATCCTGGACCCGGTAGGCCGGTAGGTCATCCCTACGACCTCGAATCTGTCGAGAGAAAAAGTCCGGCGAACATGGCCCTCGAAACCTACCAACCGTCCACCATCCCTCATGTGCGCTGGGAAACGATTCGCGGCTTCATGGTGAGCCTGGGTCGTCTGTACCACGACCTGCACCCTGAGATCGCGTACAACCGCTACACATGTCCGTCCTAGCGCGGCTGATCGATGTAGTGTGCAACAAGGACGGCCATGAGCAAGGCGTCGAGGTCGTGCTTGACGCTGAGATGATCGAGATGATGATCCGCGACGAGCTAGATGATCTCTCCGCCCATACGCGGGGCGTGTACAAGACCACGCTGCGAAAGTTCGGGGAAGCACTCAACCCGAGCTGGATGGGACAGACGATCTACAAGAAACACGCCCGTTCGACCCCACAGTCGCCATATACCCCAGCTGAGAAAACCGACGTGCTCGACTGGTGCGTGGACACGGACGAGTTCATCAGCTGCGAGCGGCGCAAGATTGTGGGGCTTGGTCTAAGCGCAGAGCTGACGAGCCGGCAGATGAGTGAGCTTAAGTGGTCGAGCGTCGAGGTTGACGAGCGGGGAGTGTTAATCCACCTGCCCGACCGCACGATCCCCGTCACGGCTCACTGGGTCTACTTTCTCGACCTGGACAAGGCTGGGGCAAATGAGTACGTCCTGCGCCCCAATGTGACGAGCCGAGAGCCTGATGATGTGACGGGCAGGACCGCACGCAACAAGGTCGAGCCAGGAACGCGGCCTGATATTCGCCGACTCAAAGCTACATGGATCGTGGACCTGATGAACCGCGTTGTGCCCGACGCGTTTATCTGTCACGCGGCGGGGATCAAGATGTTGAAGCGCTACGAGCAGTACCGCCCAGACCTCGGGGATAAGGATTTGGCGACGGTGCGGGGGCATTTTCACGGAAAACGGAGGTGACGAGGGACTACGAGTGGTTTAGAGGGGCGCCCGTGTCCGCGCTGCTTACTAATATGCCAGGCATGACTCCTAAATATTCCCAAAAGAACCCCTTTCCCCGCCGTGACATCGAGACTTGTTGGATCTGCCGAGAGCGTCT